>CAZXZX010000191.1:0-17573 GCA_964645445.1 uncultured Gaiellales bacterium | reverse complement strand
AACCGAGATGCGGCCGCCGTCGAGGATCTCGAGGAACTGACGGAAGCCCTTGCCGCGCCCGCCGAGGAGGTTCCCCTCGGGAACGGCGCAGTCACGGAACGAGAGCTCGCGCGTGTCGGACGCGCGCCAGCCGAGCTTGTGCATCGGCGCCGAGATCTCGTAGCCCGGCGTCCCGTTCGGGACGATGATGTTCGAGATCTCGTCGTCGCCGGTGCGCGCCGTGATGGTCACGCACGCGGTGATGTCGGTGCCGGCGTTGGTGATGAACATCTTCGCGCCGCTCACGATCCACCGTCCGTCGCGCAGCTCCGCGCGCGTGCTCGTCGCGCCGGCGTCGGAGCCGGCGTTCGGCTCGGTCAGCCCGAATGCCGCCAGCGCCTCGCCCGACGCGAGCCGCGGAAGCCACTCCTGCTTCTGTCCCTCGGTGCCGTACAGGTAGATCGGCATCGTCCCGAGCGAGGTGTGCGCGGCGACGGTGATCGCCACCGACGAGTCGATGCGGGTCAGCTCCTCGATCGCGATCGCGTACGAGACGGTGTCGGCCCCCGCGCCGCCGTACTCCTCGGGGATCGGGATGCCCATCAGCCCGAGCTCGGCCATCTCGGCGACGAGGTCGTATGGGAACCGCGCCTCGCGGTCGAGCTCGGCCGCGACCGGCGCGACGCGCGTCAGAGCGAAGTCCCGCACCGTTTCCTTCAGCAGCTGTTGCTCGGGCGTGAGCTCGAAGTTCACGCGAGGCTCGTCGCGAGCTCGGCGATGAGCCGGACGCCGTAGCCGGTGCCGCCGGGGACGCGCAGGTAGTCGCCGCGCGAGCGGTCGAGGAATCCCGGGCCTGCCATGTCGACGTGTGCCCACGGCCCTTCGCCCGCGAACTCCTGCAGGAACTCGGCGGCGAGCGCGGGGCTCGCCTCGCGCAGCGTCGATCCGTTCTTCATGTCCGCGTACGCGGAGTCGACGTAGCGCCGGTACCGCGGATGGAGTGGGAACGGCCACACGAGGTCGCCGCTGCGGTCGCCCGCCGCGATGATCCGGTCGCGCCACTCGTCGTCGTTCGCGAAGAAGCCCGCGTACAGGTCGCCGAGCGCCACCGCCATCGCTCCGGTCAGCGTCGCGAGGTCGATGACATGCGTCGCCCCCTCGCGCCGGGCGTACCACAGCGCGTCGGCGAGGACGAGCCGGCCTTCGGCGTCCGTGTTGACGATCTCGATCGTCTTGCCGTTCGCCGCGCGGAGGATGTCGCCCGGGCGGAACGCATGCCCACTCGGCAGGTTCTCCGCGGCGGCGATGACGGCGATCGCGCGAACGGGGAGCGCGAGCGCGGCGATCGCCCCGATGCCGTGGAGCGTTCCTGCGCCGCCGGCCATGTCGCCCTTCATGGCGTCCATGCCGCCGGCCGGCTTGATCGAGATGCCGCCGGCGTCGAAGGTGATCGCCTTCCCGACGAGGCCGAGGACGACGTCCTGCCGCGTCGCCTCGGGCGGCTCGTAGCGCAGGACGATGAGGCGAGGATCGTTGTGCGAGCCGGCGCCGACGGCGAGGAGTGCGCCCATGCCGAGCTTCTCCATCTCCTTCGGCTCGAGCACTGTGGCGGTCAGGTGCTCGTGCTCGTCTGCGAGCGCGGCCGCCCGCTCCGCGAGCGTCGCCGGATAGAGCTCGTTCGGCGGCATGTTCGCAAGGTCGCGCGCGCGGTTCGTCCGCTCGGCGAGCAGCGCGGCGCGCTCGGCGGCGGCGCGCAGCTCCGGGGTGTCGGAATGGCCGACGACGATGCGGTCGATCGTCCTCGGACGGTCGTCCTCGCGCGTCTTCCAGAGACCGGGCGAATATCCGCCGATGATCGTCCCCTCGACGAGCGCGGCTGCCTGGTCGGGAAGCGGCACCGGGAGCCGCTCGTCCAGCTGCCAGCACAGGGTCCCGCCGACGCGGGCGAGCTCGTGCGCCGCGGCCGCTCCGGCTGTTCGCAGCGCGTCGAGATCGACATCCTCCCGCTTGCCGACCCCGGCGCCGACGACACGCATGCCGCCGTCGTGGACGAGCACCGCCTCGCCGCGCTCGCCGCGCAGCTCGCCGGTGGCGGCGAGCTCGGCCAGGGGGCCGGTCAGGCCATCCTCGGGGGGCTGTGTCACCGGGACGGCGAGGGCGTCCGCTTTCACCTGCTCGGGCAGGGCGATGTCGATCGTGACGCCCATGGCCGGGCGATGCTAGCGGCTGGCGCCTCTAGAAGAGCTTCTGGAGCTTCATCGCGGCGCCCATGTCGCCCTTGACCTTCAGCTTCCCGGTCATGTAGGCGCTCGTCGGATTCTGCTCGCCGGCGATGATCTTCTCGAAGGTCTCCTGCGATGTGGCGATCGTCACGTCCGCGTCGCCGCCGCCGCCTTCCGTCACCGTCACGATGCCATCGTCGACGTCGACCGACCACTGGCCCGCGCCTTCGATGTCGAAGAGGTAGGAGTTCGTCATGCCCGCCGTCTTCGACGAGTCGGCGCGCGACGAGAGGTTCGCGAAGAAGTCCTGAACGGTCTCGGCCATGCGCGAGACCCTATCTACTCCTCCAGCTCGACGAGCAGCGTCCCGCCGGCGACGCGCTCGCCCTCGGTGACGTGGACGGCGCGCACCGCCGCGTCGTACGGGGAGACGAGCGGCGTCTCCATCTTCATCGCCTCGAGGACGACGAGCGGCTGCCGCGCGGCGACGCGGTCGCCGGCGGCCACGAGCACCTTGATGACCGTCCCGGGCATCGGCGCCGTCACGGCGGATTGCTCCTGCGCGGGGCCACGGTCGTCGCCCGCGGCGAGGTCGGGCGGCGGCGCCGGCGGCGGCGCCGGGAGGTTGAGCCGCCAAGGCGTGTCCCACCCGGGCGGGGCAGCGGGCGTGCGGGAGAGCGGCGGGTGCTCCGTGAGAAAGGCCGTCGTCGCGTGGCCGGCGCGGACGACGGGGTGGTCGACGAGCCAGCGCAAGAAGGGGAGGTTGGTGGTGACACCCTCGACCTCGGTCTCGCGCAGTGCGGCGGCGAGGCGGTCGAGCGCCTCCGCGCGCGTGGGTGCGTGCGCGATCAGCTTCGCGATCAACGGGTCGTACGACGTGCCGATCTCGTCGCCCTCGGCGACGCCGATGTCGACCCGGACCGAGGTGGGGAGGACGAGCCGATGGATACGTCCCGCCTGCGGCAAGAACGACCGCGGGTCCTCCGCGTACAGCCGGACCTCGACCGCGTGCCCGTTCAGCTCGCCGCGCGCGACGTCGCCTCCGTCCGCGATGCGCAGCTGCGACTGGACGAGGTCGATGCCGGTGACGAGCTCTGTCACCGGATGCTCGACCTGGATGCGCGCGTTCAGCTCGAGGAAATAGAAGGCGTCGCCGGCGAGGACGAACTCGGCGGTGCCCGCGCTCTCGTACCCGATGGCGCGCGCGAACGCGACAGCGGCCGTGCTCATCGCCGCGCGCAGCTCGGGCGACACCGCCGGCGATTCTTCGAGCACCTTCTGGTGGCGACGCTGCACCGAGCAGTCGCGCTCGCCGAGAGCGACGACGTCCCCGCGCTTGTCGGCGAGGAGCTGGATCTCGACGTGACGAGGCCGCTCGAGGTAGCGCTCGAAGAACACCGTGTCGTCGCCGAAGGCGGCCTTCGCCTCACGCCGTGCCGCCCCGACCGCGTCGTCGAGCTCGCCCACGCTGCGCACGACGCGCATGCCGCGTCCGCCGCCGCCCGCGGCCGCCTTCACGAGCAGCGGGAAGCCGATCTCGTCCGGCGTCCCCGTCGGCAGAACGGGCACGCCGGCGGCGCGAGCCGTCTCCTTCGCGGCGAGCTTGTCGGCGCCCGCGCGCAACGCCGCCGGCGGAGGCCCGATCCAGGTCAGCCCGGCGGCGAGCACCGCCTCGGCGAGCTCCGACGACTCGGCGAGGAACCCGTATCCGGGATGGAGCGCGTCCACGCCCGTCTCGAGGGCCGCGCGCACGTGCTCGCGCGGCTCGAGGTATGACGTGATCTCGACCGTCGCATCTGCCGAGCGGGCGTGCAGCGAGCCGCGGTCGTCAGGCGCGACGACGGCCACCGTCCCGATCCCGAGCTGCTCGCAGGCGCGGAAGACGCGCAGGGCGATCTCGCCGCGATTTGCCACCAGGACCCGGTTCATCCGGTTAGTGTCGCAAGCATGGGAGTGCTCGAAGGCAAGGTGGCGGTGATCACCGGCGCGAGTCGCGGCATCGGCGCCGCGGTCGCGCGCGCCCTCGACGCCGAGGGAGTGCAGCTCGGGCTCGGATCCCGCACTGGTGCCGACCTCGGCCTGAGCGCGGTTGCACGACGCGTCGACGTGCGCAAGCGAACGGATCTCGACCGTCTGGTGTCTGACACCGTCGACACGTTCGGCCGCCTCGACATCCTCATCGCGAACGCCGGCGTCGGCGCCTACGGCCCGTTCCTCGAGCTGAAGGAGGCGCACGTCGAGGAGATGATCGACGTCAACCTGAAGGGGACGATCCACGCGGTGCGCGCGGCGCTGCCGCCGCTGCTCGAGCGCGGCGAGGGCGACATCGTCGCGATCGCATCGGTCGCCGGCCTCCGGGCGTTCCCGCACGAGTCGGTCTACAACGCCTCGAAGTTCGGCCAGGTCGGATTCATCCGCTCGCTCGACCACGAGCTGCGTGAGCACGGCATCCGCTGCACGTGCATCTGCCCGGGCGGCGTCGCAACAGATTTCGCGCTCGGCGAGGGACGTGGCCGGAGCGAGGACGTCCTCACCGGGATGCTGACGCCGGAGGAGGTCGCCGACGTCGTCGTCTTCGCCCTCACGCGGCCGCGCGGGATGCGCATTCTCACGACCTCGTTCCGGCCCTCGACCGAGGACTCGTGGGGATAGAGCCCGTCCGCTGGGCGCTCATGTCGACGGCGCGGATCAACGCGGCCGTCATCCCCGGATTGAAGGAGTCGCCGCTGAGCGAGCTCGTCGCGGTCGGGAGTCGGACGCACGAGCGCGCGGCCGAGTACGCACGCGAATGGGGCATCCGGCGCGCGCACGGCTCGTATGACGAGCTGCTCGCGGATCCCGACGTCGAAGCGGTGTACATCTCGCTGCCGAACGGCCCTCACGTCGAGTGGTCGATCCGCGCCCTCGAGGCGGGCAAGCACGTGCTGTGCGAGAAGCCGCTCGCGCGCGACCCCGCCGACGTCGAGCAGGCGTTCGACGCGGCCGACCGCGCGGAGAGGCTGCTGATGGAGGCGTTCATGTGGCGCCACCACCCGCAGACGCACCTCCTCTGTGAGCTCGTTCGCGGCGGCGCGATCGGCGAGCCGCGGCTCGTCCGCGCGACGTTCTCGTTCACGCTCCGGGATGACGACGTGCGGCTCGATCCGGCCCTCGCGGGAGGCTCCCTCATGGACGTCGGCTGCTACTGCGTCAGCGGTTCGCGTCTCCTCGGGGGCGAGCCGCTCGAAGTGTCGGCGCGCCAGGTGCTCGGGCCGAGCGGCGTGGACATGCGGCTCGTGGGAAACCTCGTGCTCCCGGGCGACGTGCTCGCCCAGGTCGACTGCGCCTTCGACCTGCCATCGCGCCAGGGGCTCGAGGTCGTCGGCTCGGCCGGAACGCTGCGCGTCGCCACGCCTTGGGGGATCGACGAGCCGGGAGTCGTCCTCGACCGTGACGGGCATAGCGAACTGATCGATGTCGAGGCCGCCGACCGCTACCGGCTCCAGTCCGACAACTTCAGCCGCGCCGTTCGCGGGCTCGAGCGGCCATTGTTGGGACGCGACGACGCGCTCGGCCAGGCGCGGACGATCGATGCGCTCTACCGCTCGGCAGAGACCGGCGGCGTGCCTGTTTCTCTGTAGCCTCGCGCTCCTCGGTGCAGGCTCCGCCCGCGCTGCGACCGTCGTGGTCGTCACCGGGCGCGGCTGGGGCCATGGCGTCGGGATGAGCCAGTGGGGCGCGCGCGGCTACGCGCTGCATGGGCGGAGCTTCCGGCAGATCCTCGCCCACTACTACCCGGGCACCGTGCTCGGCGCGACGTCGAACGTGACCGTGCGCGTGCTTCTCGGTGCGTCTCAGCCGGGTGTGGACGTCGCCTGCGCGGCGGGCATGCGCGTCGGCGACGCGACCGGCCGCACGTTCGCGCTTCCGGCGAAGACGTACGACGTCGGTCCCGGGCTGCGCGTCCGAAAGCACCGGCTGCGGTCGCCGGTCGCGTTCTATTGCGACGGCGGGCCGCTCGTCTGGGACGGGCGCGCGTATCACGGCACGCTCGTCGTCTGGAGCGGCCGCGGTCGGCTGGCGGTCGTCAATGCGGTCGACCTCGAGGACTACGTTCGCGGCGTCATCGCCGACGAGATGCCGCACAGGTGGCCGCTCGCCGCCCTCGAGGCTCAAGCGGTCGCGGCACGCTCGTACGCGCTCTCGACGTTACGCGCGGGGCGGCGCTTCGACCTCTACGCGAACGACCGCAGCCAGGTGTACGGGGGGATAGGAGCGGAGACGCCGAGCACGCTCTTCGCCGCGACGAAGACGGAGGGACGGATCCTCACCTATCGCGGCCGCGTCGCGATGACCTACTTCTTCTCCACGTCGGGCGGGCGCACCGCCGATGTGCGCGACGTCTGGCCGAAGCTCGGCGACGTGCCGTATCTCCACTCGGTGTCGGATCCGTACGACGCCGACTCGCCCGTGCACACGTGGGGGCCGTTCGCGCTCTCGCCGGCGGTGCTCGCAGCGCGGCTCCGCGTGCCGTTCGGCCCGTTGCGTGTCGTGCGAGACCGGTCGGGCCGGGTGACGAGCCTTCAGGTCGGTCGCATCACACTCTCCGGGCTCCGCGTGATGCACCTGCTCCATCTGCGCTCGACGTGGTTCGGCTTCGGTGCGCTCTCGCTGACGGACACGAGGAGCTCGGTCGTGTTCGGACGGCGCGTCGCGCTCGTCGCGAGCGCGCGTGGCATGGGCGACGCGTCCCTGCAGGAGCTCACCGGCTCGGGCTGGGTGACGCTGCGGCATGTGAGCACGGGCGGACGGGTGTGGGTGGCGCCGCGCGTGTACACGATCTACCGGCTCACGGCAGGCCGCGTGCGCGGCCCCGAGGTCGGCGTGTCGGTGGCTCCGGTCGTGCGCGCGCACCTCGTGTCGAGCGAGCAGTTGTCGGGCCAGGTGCTGCCGCGTCGGAGCGGCGAGGTGACTGTGTCGCGGTTCGTCAGCGGTGGGTGGCGCGTCGTCGCGCATCCGCGGCTCGACGGGCGCGGGATGTTCCACACGCCGCTCCGATTGCGGCCCGGCGGCTACCGCATCGACGTCGCAGGTGATGCCAGGCTCGCCCCGGCGAGCCGGACGTTGCGCGTGACGTCCCGCCTGCTCGCGTCGTTGCGCAAGTAGGCTCCCGGACGTGAATCCGACGTTCATGCTCAACGGCGAGCTCGAGGTCCGCCGTCTCGGTTTCGGCGCGATGCGCATCGTCGACGACCGCGAGGAGGGCGTGCGCGTCGTGCGCCGCGCCGTCGAGCTGGGCGTGAACTTCATCGACAGCGCGGACATCTACGGTGCAGGCCGGAGCGAGGAGATCATCGCGGAGGCGCTCCACCCGTATCCCGATGGCCTCGTCATCACGACGAAGGGCGGCCTCGGCTGGGGCTTGCAGGAGCGGATCCGCGACGGCCGACCGGAGCATCTGCGCGAGGCGTGCGACGCGAGCCTGCGCCGGCTGAAGGTCGAGCGCATCGACCTGTACCAGCTACACCGTCACGATCCCGAGGTGCCGATCGAGGAGTCGATCGGGACGCTCGTCGAGCTGCAGCAGGAGGGGAAGATCCGGATGATCGGCGTCTCGAACTTCTCGTTGAGCCAGCTGCGGCAGGCACAGTCGGTCGCCACGATCGTCTCCGTGCAGAACCAGTTCAACCGTGGGCTCCTCACCTCGGAGAACGTGCTCGATGCTTGCACCGAGGAGGGCATCGCCTTCATGCCGTGGGCGCCGCTCGGGGAAGGGCTCACGCGCGGCTCGGCCTACGAGCTGCGTTGGCTGCTCGACCGCTCCCCGGTGATCCTCGCGATCCCGGGCACGTCGAGCGTCGAGCATCTCGAGGACAACATGCGCGCCGTCGCCTAGCCCTTCGATCATGTCTGCGTCGGCCCGGCTGCGAACTCGGCGGCAAGCACGGCGTACACGAGCTCGCTCGTCCACTCGCCCTTGACCCACTCGTTCTCGACGAGGTGCGCCTCCTGGCGCATGCCGAGCTTCTCCAGCACGCGCGCCGACGCGGCGTTGCGCGCGTCGAGGCGGCCGACGACGCGATGGAGGCCGAGCGTCTCGAACCCGAAGCGAAGGATCGGAAGCGACGCCTCTGCCGCGTAGCCTTGCCCGTTGTGCGCCGGGTGGACGATGTACCCGAGCTCCCCCTGGCGGTGCTCAGCGCTCTCCCACTTCAAGACGACCTCGACGACGACCTCGCCCGTATCACGCAGCGCTGCGGCGGCGCTCAGCCACTGGCCCTCCTCCTCCAGCACCGCGCTCTCGATCCTCTGCTGAAGGAAGGCGCGCGTTTCCTCGGGTGACCTGTGCGGCTCCGAGTACAGGTAGCGGAACACCTTCGGATCGGAGCGCATCGCGTAGACGGCATCGAAGTCATCCTGGGCGAAGGGACGGAGGACGAGCCGCTCCGTCTCGAGCGGCCATTCGGGAGCGAACGGCATTACGACTCGCGCCAGCTCGGCTTGCGCTTCTCGAGAAACGCGAGCAGCCCCTCCTGGCCCTCGTCACTCGTGCGCCGCGCGGCGATCCATTGCGCGGTCTCCGGCCCGTCCGGCCGCTCGCGCACCAGCCGTTTGGCCCACCGCGCCGCCTGCGGGGCGGCCGAGAGCAGCTCGCCGACGACTCGGTCGACGGCCGCGTCGAGGTCGTCCGCGACCTCGTGCACGAGCCCGATCCGTAGCGCGGTCTCGGCGTCGAAGCGCTCGCCGGTGACGAAGTAGCGGCGGGCAGCTCCCGGTCCGATCTTCGCGAGCGCGAACGGCGAGATGACGGCGGGGATGATCCCGAGCTTCACCTCCGAGAACGCGAACACCGCGTCGCGCGCCGCGATCGCGATGTCGGACGCCGCGACGAGCCCTGCTCCACCGCCCAACGCGTGCCCCTGAACGCGCGCGACGACAGGCGCGAGGCAGCAGTCGATCGCCTCCAGCATCTTCCGCAGCGCGTTCGCGTCGGCGACGTTCTCCTCGAGCGAGAGGTCGATCGAGGAGCGCAACCAATCGACGTCGGCGCCGGCGGAGAAGCTCGGCCCGTCGCCTGCGAGGATCACCGCCCGCGCGCGGCCGACGTCGACGAACGCCTCGGCGAGCTCGGCGATCAGTGCCGCGTCGAACGCATTCCGGGTGTCCGCGCGCGCGAGCGTGATGCGCAGGACGTGCCTGTCGCGCTCGACCCGCAGTGCGCTCACGCCGTCACCATAGACTGCGACGATGCTACGCGGAGCGTTCGCCGCCGCCCTCACGCCGCTCCGCGACGACGCGCCGGCCGAGGACGTTTTCGCGCCCTACGTCGACTTCCTCGCCGCCGGCGGGCTCGACGGTGTGCTCGCGCTCGGGACGACCGGCGAGGGGCTTCTCTTCTCGGTCCCGGAACGGAAGCGCGTCGCCGAGCTCTTCGTCGAGGCGGCGCGCGGACGGCTCCAGGTGGCGGTCAACGCCGGGGCGCAGGCGACCTCCGACACGGTCGCCCTCGCGGCGCACGCCGCCCAGGCCGGGGCGGATGCGGTCGCCGTCATCGCGCCGCCGTACTTCCCACTCGACGACGACAGCGTCCTCGTGCACCT
The DNA here is from genome assembly GCA_964645445.1 of uncultured Gaiellales bacterium. GTDB lineage: Bacteria > Actinomycetota > Thermoleophilia > Gaiellales > Gaiellaceae > Palsa-739. The sequence goes on along the minus strand of CAZXZX010000191.1, from coordinate 7,792 downwards.
CGCCGCGGCCGCGGCCGCGTGCGCGCCGACCCCCTTCTACGTGTACGAGTTCGCGCGCGCGAGCGGCTACGCCGTCTCGTCGGCCGTCCTCGCGCGGCTCCGCGAGAAGGCGCCGAACCTCGCCGGGATGAAGGTGTCGGACACCCCGTACGAGGCGTTCGAGCCGTACCTGCACGAAGGCCTCGACGTGTTCGTCGGCCCAGAGGCGTTCATCGGTCGCGGGCTCGCCGCGGGTGCGGTCGGTGCCGTCTCGGCGCTCGCGAGCGCCTTTCCCGAACGCGTGGCCCGCGCCGTACGCGACCAGAGCGACGAGCTCGCCGGCCTGAGAGGGATCGTCGAGCGCTTTCCGCGCCATGCCGCGCTGAAGCTCGTCGTCGCGCGACGCGGCGTCCCGATGCCGCCGGACGTGCGCGCGCCGCTGCGGCGCCTCACTGCCGACGAGGAGCGCGCGCTATTCGGCGCGCTCGGCGACGAGTAGCGCCACGAGCGCGACGAGCACGAGGTCGCGCGCGAAGACGACTGCCACGATCGACGGCCGCAGGTCGTTCGCCAGCTGCCAGTAGCGGGCCGGAAACTCCACCTGCGTCAGGACGAGCGCGGCGACGAACATGACCTGCGCGAGACGGCTGCGCACGAGTGGCACGAGCGGGATCAGCCAGATGAGGTACTGCGGCGAGAGCACCTTGCCGAACGCGATGAAGGCCGCGACCGCGGCGGCGGCGTAGGAGACGAGCCGCTCGCGCGTCTGCGGCCCGCGCGCGTACAGCCACCAGATCGCGAGCAGCGCGGCGACCTGCGCAATGCCGGAGAGGATCTCGGCTGCGTGAGCGCCGCTGCCACTCACGTTCTGCGACATCGTCGTGAACACGTGCAGGCTCGTCCCGAAATCGAGATGGATGAGGATGAGCAGCGTCGCTCCCAGGCTCTCGATCTGTAGCGGCCGATCGAGCTGGACGGTGACGCTGTGCCAGACGCCGCCAGGTGCGACCGCGACGAACGGCAGGAACACCACTGCGCACACCGCGACGACCGTGCCGAGCCAGGTGAACGCGGCGCGCCGGCCGTGGCGGCGCCAGATCCACGCGACCCCGATCGGCGCGAGCAGGACCGGGAAGATCTTCGTCGCGATCGCCGCGCCGAGAACGACCGCGCTCGTCGACCGTCTCTCCCAGAGAAGCGCCGCCAAGGCGCCGACCGTGAGCGCAGCCACCCATAGGTCGAACCGCGACAGCATCAGGTCCCCGAGGAGGAGCGGGGACGCGCCGACGAGCAGCATGGCGGTCGCCGCGCGCAGGGGTGGAGGGCGCAACGCCGCGAGTGCGAGCGCAGCGAGCAACGTCATCAACACGCCGGCGCCGGCCATCCACTTCTCGAACGAGTGCCCGTACGCGCCGGAGTCGCCCTGCTCGGCCGTCACCTTCGGTGCGAGCATCGGCAACAGCGCCCCGGGCGGGTACTCGACACGGAAGTCGCGGTACGGCACCTCCCCCGAGGCGATCGCGTCGGCGTACGTCTCGTAGCCGGGCGTGTCGATGATCTCGCCGGCGGAGCGGTACCAGACGTGGTGGAGGAGCGTCCACGAGCCGAGGAAGAGGCAGGCCGCCGCCACACCCAGGGCGGCATAGAACCTCACTCGACGTCGAACTCTTCGTAGACGACCGGGTCGCTGCCGATCAACCCGCGGACCGCGCCGAGCTCCGGGAGGTCGCCGAACGCGATGAGCCCGAAGCGCTCGTCGCCCTCGTTCGAGATCCAGCTCGCCCCGTCCGGCGGATAGGGAAGGTGCTCGCGCAGCTCAGCGAGCGTCGTCTTCGAGTCGTACAGGTTCCAGATGAAGATTCGGACGGTCACATGCGGAAGACGCCGAACGTCGTCTCGGGGATCGGCGCGTTCAACGCCGCACTGAGCCCGAGCGCGAGCACGCGACGCGTGTCGAAGGGGTCGATGATGCCGTCGTCCCAGAGGCGCGCGGTCGAGTAGTACGGGTTGCCTTCCTCCTCGTACTTCGTGCGGATCGCATCCTCGTCGACGTCGCCGACCATGGACAGGACGGTCGCGGCCTGTTCGCCGCCCATGACGGAGATGCGCGCGTTCGGCCACATCCACAGCTGGCGCGGCTCGTACGCGCGGCCACACATCGCGTAGTTGCCGGCACCGAACGAGCCCCCGGTGACGACGGTGAACTTCGGCACGCGTGCGTTCGCGACCGCCATGACGAGCTTTGCGCCGTCGCGTGCGATTCCACCGGCCTCGTACTCCTTGCCGACCATGAAGCCGGTGATGTTTTGCAGGAACACGAGCGGGATGCGCCGCTTCGTGCACAGCTCGATGAAGTGCGCGCCCTTCTGCGCGGACTCGGCGAAGAGCACGCCGTTGTTCGCGAGGATCCCGATCGGGATTCCCTCGATGTGCGCGAAGCCGGTGACGAGCGTCTCGCCGTACAGCTGCTTGAACTCGTGGAAGCGCGAGCGGTCGACGATGCGCGCGATCAGCTCCCGCGCGTCCGTCTGGTGGCGGAAGTCCTCGGGGATGAGCTCGTACAGGTCGGAGGGATCGACCGCCGGCGGCTCGGGGTCGGCGAGCTCCCACGGCGGTGCGGAAGTGGAAGGGTGGAGGCTCTGCACGATCTCGCGCACGATCGCGAGCGCGTGCTCGTCAGAGGTCGCGTAGTGGTCGGCGACGCCGGATCGGCGCGCGTGCACATCCGCGCCGCCGAGCTCTTCGGCGGTGACGTCCTGGCCGGTCGCGGCCTTCACGAGCGGCGGGCCGCCGATGAAGATCGTTCCGGTGCCGCGGACGATGATCGTCTCGTCGCTCATCGCGGGCACGTAGGCGCCGCCGGCCGTGCACGAGCCCATCACCGATGCGATCTGCGGGATCCCCGCCGCGGACATCTGCGCCTGGTTGAAGAAGATTCGCCCAAAGTGGTCGCGGTCGGGGAACACGTCCGCCTGCAGCGGCAGGAACGCACCGCCCGAGTCGACGAGATAGATGCACGGCAGCCGGTTCTGGGCCGCCACCTCCTGCGCGCGCAGGTGCTTCTTCACCGTCAGCGGGAAGTACGACCCGCCCTTGACCGTCGCGTCGTTCGCGACGATCGCGCACTGCCTCCCCGCTACGACGCCGATGCCGGTAACGATCCCGGCGCTCGGGGCATCCCCGTCGTATATCTCCCAGGCGGCGAGCGCATTCAGCTCGAGGAACGCCCCGCCCGGATCGACGAGCCGGTCGATCCGCTCGCGGGCCGGCAGCTTCCCACGCGCGCGATGGCGTTCCATGGCCGCTTCGCCGCCGCCGAGGGCGACGAGCGCCGTGCGCTCCCGGAGCTCCGCGACGAGCTCCTCCATACGCGTGGTACGGCTGAGGGTCGACATGCGGGCAGCCTAATCTCGGGGCATGATCCTCGCCCACCTCGACCTCGACGCCTTCTTCGCCGCCGTCGAGGAGCTGGAGCATCCGGAGCTGCGCGCGCAGCCTCTCGTCGTCGGCGGCGACCCGCAGGGGCGCGGGGTGGTCGCGACCGCCAACTACGCGGCGCGCCGTTTCGGGATCCATTCGGCGATGAGCGCGGCGGAGGCGGCGCGCCGCTGCCCGCAGGCGGTGTTCGTCCGGCCGCGCCACAGCGTGTACCGCGAGTACTCGCGCCACGTGTGGTCGACGGTGCGGGGGATCGTGCCGACCGTCGAGCAGACCGGCATCGACGAGGGCTACCTCGACCTCGGCGAGGTCGCGTCGGACTTCCTGCAGGCGCGTGTCGTCGCCGAGGCGCTGCAGACGGCGGTGCGCGCGGGGACGAGCCTCACGTGCTCGCTCGGCGTGGCCCCGTGCAAGGTGGTGGCGAAGATCGGGAGCGACGCGCGCAAGCCGGGCGGGCTCACGGTCGTCGTTCCCGGCCAGGAGGCGACGTTCCTCGCGCCCTTCGACGTGCGGCGGCTGCCCGGCGTGGGACCGAAGGCGGAGGAGCGGCTGCGCGCCGCCGGCGTCGAGACGATCGGCGCGCTCGCCGCGCTCGCCGACGACGACCTGCGGCGGCTCCTTCCCGGGAGTGTCGGCGTCGTGCTGCGCGACCGCGCGCGTGGAGTCGACCCGCGGGGCCTCGACCTCGCCGTGGAGCGCATCTCCATCTCGGTCGAGAACACGTTCGAGCGCGACCTCCTCGACCGCGAGCGACTGCACGACGAGCTCCGCGGCATGGCGAACGAGGTCGCCGGCCACCTGCGCTCGCGCGGCCAGACGGCGCGGACGGTGACGACGAAGCTCCGCTACGCGGACTTCGCCATCCGTAGCCGCTCCACCTCGCTCGACGTCGGTATCGACGACGCGGCGCAGATCGGCGACCTCGCCTGCCGGCTGCTCGACCGTGGCCTCCGCGACCGGCCGGGCGCCCTCCGGCTCGTGGGGGTCGGGGTCTCGGGCTTGGTCGAATACCGCCAGCTGGCACTCGACGCGCAGGACTGATAGGAGTCGGGCCGTGCTGCGCCTCCGCAGCCGTCGCCGCACCGAGCTTCCGCTTCTGGCCGAGGCGGAGGTCTACGCGCGGTCGTACGGCGAGCGCAGCGACGACGTGACGAACGTGCAGCGGCGCGAGCGTCCGCCGAAGCCCGAACCGTTGCCCCGGCTCACCGACCGGGCTCTCCGCGACGCCTTCCGCGTGCGGCTCGAGCGTCGCGACGAGAGCTGACTAGCGGAGCGCGTACCGCCACGCGTACACGGGATGGCGGCCACCCGCGCGGCGGTTGAGGAGTCCGGCGACGTCGCTCTCGCGCCCGTATCGCGACGCTCGCATGGTGAGCGCACGCGCGCGGCGGCAGACAGTGCGGATGTCGCCGCCCCCGGCTGCGCGAATCATCTCGACGACGCCGTCGCGCCGTTCGCGACGCGCGACACGCTCGACGTCGTCGACCGTGGGGAGGACGCCGTCGCGCAGCGCGAGCGTGACGGCGAGCTCGAACAGCTGCACGACGTTCTCCTCGACGGATGAGGCGAGGCGGTTCGGCTCGCGCCGGTAGGCGCGCCAGAAGCCGGCGTGCGTCTCCTCGTGCAGCAGCGTGCGGACGAGGATCGAGCGGTTCCCACCGATGCGGCGCCCGTTCACGATCGTGTCGAACGGCAGCCGCGCGCCGGCGACGAAAGCGGCGAGCTGGACGCGGCCCCGGCTCGACGGCCACGAGCGGAGCGGCGTGCACCGTCCGTCGTACATCGCGGCCGTGACCGGGTACCAGGTACCGAGCCCGCCGAGGGCCGAGAGCGCGCGGCGGCCCCAGCTCACCTCGACGCGCGCTTCCCGGTCGAGCTCGAGCGGTCGCAGCGCGTGCGGGTAGAAGCGGTCGGCGTACGCGATCGCCATCGACATCCCGTGCCCGGGTTGCCGGAAGCGCCACGGGTGCGGATAGATCGACGTGCCGCCGGACGCGAGCTCCTCCCACACCCACTCGAGGCTGAACGACAGCAGGTAGTGAGCGAAGCTGCCGCCCTCGTCGCGCCACCAGCCGAGCTCCCACGCGTCGGCGAGGAGGGCGCCGGCGCCGCGGGCGAGCGCCTCGTCGAGCTCGCGGTCGCCGCGCCGGCCCCGCTCGCGCCGAAAGGCAACGGCCGCGTCCGCGACCGCCGGCGACGCTGCCACCTCGCGCCGCGCGCGCCAGATGGTCGAGGGTGAAGGGGCGTGGAGCGCGAGGGCCACGGTGGGACGCTAGCCGGAGGAGGTGTACCTCTCCCTCGCCGCTTCCGGACGCCGTGAAACAGGGGCGGAGGGACTCGAACCCCCGGCCTACGGTTTTGGAGACCGCCGCTCTACCAACTGAGCTACGCCCCTAGGCCTGCCGGATAGTACCGTCGTCCGGTGCAGCGCAGAGGCCTCGGAATCCTGTTCGTCGCGCTCGGCGCCGGGTTCCTTCTCGTCGCCGTCGCGGCCACCGGACACGGCACGCGCGGGTGGATCGTCGCGGTCGCATCCGCCGCGATCGCCGCCTGGCTCGGCTCGATGGCGCTCTCCGCCTTTCGCCGCTGACACGCTGCCAGTAGGGGAATCTCCCGGCGCACGCCGTATTCTCTTCCCGTGACCCGCCCCGACGAGATGCAAGGGCTCTGGCGTGAGTACCGTGCCAAGAGCGACCCGGCCCTGCGCGACCGTCTGATCGTCACCTACGCGCCGCTCGTGAAGTACGTCGCGGGTCGCCTCGGGAGCGGGCTGCCGGCCCACGTGGACGACGAGGATCTCGTTTCCTACGGCCTCCTCGGCCTGATCGGCGCGATCGAGCGCTACGACCCCGACCGCGACGTCAAGTTCGAGACGTACGCGATCGCCCGCATCCGCGGCGCGATCATCGACGAGCTGCGCGCGCTCGACTGGGTGCCGCGCTCTGTCCGCTCGCGCGCCCGCGACATCGAGCGCGCCATCGCCGAGCTCGAGGCCAAGCTCGCCCGCGTCCCGACGGACGAGGAGATCGCGAACAAGCTCGGGCTGACCGAGGAGGAGCTGGACGAGAGCCTCTCCGAGATCTCCCGCTCCTCGATCGCTGCCCTCGACGAGCTCTGGACGATCTCCGGCTCGAGCGGCGACCAGGTCGCCCTCATCGACACGATCGAGGATCCGGAGGCGCCGGACCCGCAGGGCTCGCTCTCCAAGACCGAGCTGCGCGAGGCGATCGCCGACGCGATCGCGCGCCTGCCCGAGCGCGAGAAGCTCGTCGTCACCCTCTACTACTACGAGGAGCTGACGCTGCGCGAGATCGGCGAGGTGCTCGGCGTCACCGAGTCGCGCGTCTCGCAGCTGCACACGAAGGCGATCCTTCGCCTCAAGGCCCGCCTCGCCGGGTCGGCCGCGCGCGCCGCCCTGTAGCTATCCACAGGCTGGGGCCAGGCCCCGTTACGGAAACGTCACGAGATTCACCGCGCAGACGCGTCGGCCGTGAGGCTTTCGTGCCACATCTGCGACAGGGTCTGGCCCCCGCCTTTTTGTTCAGACGTGACCGCGGCGGCGATGGCCGCCGCGAGGCGCTCGAGCTCCACGGCGATGATCCCGAGCGGCCGCCTCGGGCGCAAATCAGGCAGTCCACGGCGATACCATGGCACCGGATTGACACATCTCGAGGAGGTTGCGTCCTACATGCCTGCTACCGAGCCCGGAAAGATCCGCAACATCGCTGTCGCCGGTCACCGCGGGGTCGGTAAGACCTCGCTCGTCGAGGCGCTGCTGTTCCAGGCCGGGAAGACGAACAGGCTCGGGTCGATCGAGCAGGGAACGACCGTCAGCGACTGGGACGACGACGAGCACCGGCGGCAGATGTCGCTGTCGGGGACGCTCACGCACCTCGACTGGCACGACCGCAAGATCAACCTGATCGACTGTCCCGGCGACGCGGGGTTCCAGGCAGATACGTACGCCGCGCTGCGCGTTGTCGAGGGCGCGCTCGTCGTCCTCAGCGGTGTCATGGGCGTCGAGGTGAACAGTCTCCGCGTCTGGACGCGCGCGGAGGAGTACGAGCTGTCGCGCGTCGTCTTCGTGAACATGCTCGACCGTGAGCGCGCCGACTTCTTCCGCGTGCTCGAGGCCGCGCGGACACAACTGTCCGATCGCTGCGTCGCCATCCAGTTGCCGATCGGCGCAGAGCACGAGATGACCGGCATCGTCGACCTGCTGCACATGTGCGCTTACATGGATCCGTCCGGCGGCAAGGAGGGAGGCCCGCAGCCGATCCCCGACTCGATGACGGCACAGGTGCAGGAGTACCGCGAGAAGCTCCTCGACGCTGTCGTCGAGACGAACGAGGAGCTGATGGCGCGCTACCTCGAC
>CAZXZX010000190.1:0-4255 GCA_964645445.1 uncultured Gaiellales bacterium | reverse complement strand
TACGCCGGTGGCCGCATGCAGGACGAGTTCCGCGCCTATGGGCGCGAGGGCGAGCCGTGCCCCCGCTGCGGCACGCCGATCGTCAAGGCCCGGGTCGGCGGTCGCGGTACCTGGTATTGCCCGAAGGATCAGGCGGCAAGGCGACCGTCACGGTCGAGCCGCCACAGCTCCGCGTAGCCGCCGATCGGTTTGCCGTCGATCACGATCTGCGGGACGGTCCAGCCGCCCGTCAGCTCCAAGAGCTTCTGCCGGAACGACGGGTCGTCGTCGAGCCGGATCTCCTCGTACGGAATGCCACGGGCGTCGAGCAGCGCCTTCGCCCGCACGCAGTACCCACACCACACAGTGGTGTACATCTGAACTTGCATCTCTACTGCTTCAACGAGTGAAGGCAGAGATGCGTTCCCCGACCGGGAGCCGGACACGGAACGTCGTGCCGCCGCCGGGCGTGCTCTCGACCTCGATCGTGCCGTTGTGCGCATCGACGATAGCCTTCGTGATCGTCAGCCCGAGCCCGGTGCCGGGCACGGCGCGGGCGTTGGCATCGCGGCTGCGGAAGAACGGATCGAACAATCGCTCGCGGTCGTGGTCCGCCACGCCTCCGCCCGTGTCGGCGACCTCGAATACCGCGTTGCTCCCGCGGACCGCGGCGCGCACGGTCACGTTCCCGCCATCGGGCGTGAACTTGATCGCGTTCGATATGAGGTTGTCCAGCATCTGCGCGAGCCGGGTCGCATCGCCCGCGACCGTCCCCGCCGCCGCGGGGTCGACGCGGAGCATGACGCCACGCGCATCCGCGACCGGTCGGGCAGCCGCGGTGGCGTCGGCCGCGAGCGCAGCGACGTCGATGTCGGCGAGCTCGAGGGCGAGGGGCCCGCGCTCGGCCTCCGCGACGAGCAGCAGGTCACCCACGAGCTCGACGAGCCGACCGGTGCTGCGCTGCACGATTTCGAGGTAGGACCGCTGCTCCGCCGTGAGCGTGCCCGAGTCCTCGTCGCTCAGCAGCTCGAGGTAGCCGATGATCGAGGTGAGGGGCGTGCGCAGCTCGTGCGACACGACGGCCACGAACTCGTCGCGTAGACGGATGAGCTCCTCGTTACGGGCGGCGTTGTCCCTGTCGATGCGGCCTGCGCGCCGCTCGACCTCGAACAGCCAGACGAGTCCGACGACGAGGCCGAAGGCGGCGATGAGGGCGGCGATGAGTGCCTCTCGTGCCGCCGGGTTGATGCGGTGGATCGCGTTCGACTGGCGGGTGAGCTCCGCCTCGACCGCGCGGAGGAACGGCCGGTCGTTCGCGGGATCGTTCAGGTAGGCGTCCAGCGCGGGGCGGAGGCGCCGGCCTGCACCCGGGTCGTGGGCGGCGACGTTCTCGAATGCGGCAAGAACGGCCGCATGCTCGTGCTCGAGCACGGCCTTCTCGAGCGTCTGCGTCCTGATCGTCTCCCGCTCGACCGCCGCGGAATGGTGCAGCCGGAACCCCCCGACCGTGGTCGCGACGAAGGTGACCACGATTGCAATGGCAATGAGGGCGTACGTCAGCTTGTGGACGTTTCGCCGCAATCCCCCCATGGCCGTCAGCTTACGCAGACCTGTCCCATGCGTACACTCGAACGGTGGCGCGCTCGGTGAAGACGGAGGCGGTCGTTCTGCGCTCGATCCGATTCGGGGAAGCCGACCGCGTCCTCCATCTGTACACCCTCGATCGCGGGCGCGTGGGCGCGGTCGCGAAAGGCGTCCGGAAGACGACGTCGCGATTCGGCGCGCGGCTCGAGCCGCTCTCCCACGTCGAGGTGATGCTCCACCAGGGCTCGGGAGAGCTGCACACCGTCACCGGCGTCCATCTCCTCCGCCCGCATCACGCTGCGCGGGAGGACTACTACCGTCTCTCGGTGGGGCTGATCGGCTCGGAGGCGATGCTCCGTCTCTTCACCGAGCAGGAGGCGAACCGGCGGGCCTTCACCGCGCTCACGCGATTCCTCGACCTTCTCGACGACGCGCCGCACGCGGCGGAGCGGCCGGCGCTCGACCCGCTCGCGCTGTCCTTCCAGCTCAAGCTTCTTTGGCTGTCCGGCTACCTGCCGCACTTGACGAGCTGCGCCGAGTGTGGCGCCGCCGACGCGACGCTCGTCGGCTATTCGCCGCGCGCAGGCGGCGCGGTGTGCGGTGCCTGCGCGGCCCAGTCGGAGGCGCTCGCGCTCAGCCCGGAAGGCATTCGCGCGATGGAGATGCTCCTCGCCACTCCGCTCGCCGAGGCCACGGCGGCGGGCCTGAGCGAGCGCTCGGCCCGCGACGCGCTGCGGCTCGTCCAGGCCTCGTACGAGTACCACGGCGGCTTCCGCTTGCGAACGCTCTCTGCGTGAAGCGAAACCTCGGTGACGGGTATGAGCTCGACGACGACCGCGAGCGGGTCGACGTCGACGCGGTGCACGAGTACCTGTCGGGCGAGTCGTACTGGGCGAAAGGGCGGCCGCGCTCGGAGGTCGAGCGGCTCGTGCGCGAGTCGACGCGCGTCGTCGGGCTGTACAAGGACGGCGCACAGATCGGCTTCTGCCGTGCGCTGAGCGACGGCGTGTCGTTCGCATACCTCGCCGACGTCTACGTCCTCGACGAGCACCGCGGCCGCGGGCTCGGCCTCGAGCTCGTGCGCGAGATGGTGGAGAACGGCCCGCACGCGCAACGGAAGTGGCTCCTGCATACACGCGACATGCACCGGCTGTACGCGAAGCTCGGCTTCGGTGTGCCCGGCGAGCGGGTGATGGAGCGGGACCTCAGCCGGACTATGACGCCGGAACGAAGACCCTGAAGTGCAGCGAGCCGCGCTCGCACACCGGCGTCGGGGGCTGAATCGGGGCGTCGATCGTCCCGCCGCCGGGAGCGGTGACGCGCAGCACCGTCGCCGTCGGCTGACACTGTCCCGGGCTGTTGTCGCCGGTGCCGTTCACATCGGGTGAGAAGCGCGCCTCGGCGGCCGCGGAGGCGCCGTGCCGGAGGGAGACTTTCGGCGGATTGGCGGTGACGGGCGGCTCCGCCGATGGCGACGTCGGCAGGGCCGTGCCGGTCGTGCCGAGGAGCTGCACCTGCGGGATGCCCGAGACGTAGCACGGCGCCGCCCCCGCATTCGTGAGCGTCAGCTTGTACGTGATCTGGCCGGCGCCGGCGCTACCGGGCACCTCGTCGAAGCTTCCGCGGAGGCTGCCGGCGGCGCAGGGCGTAGATGCCGCGGTCGTGGTCGTCGTCCCCGACGTGGTCGTTGTGACCGTGACCGTGTGCACGTGCGACACCGTCTGCGTGACCGTCAGCGTCGTCGTACCGCCGCAGCCTGCGAGCGCGAGGACGGCCACCGTGGCGAGCGCCGCTCTCATGCCTTGGGTGTTCGCCACGGCTGTTCGAGAGCCTCCTCGAGCCACGCGCGCACGCCGCCGAGCGGGAGGCGCTCCTGCGCGAGCGAGTCGCGGTCGCGCACCGTGACGGTGTCGTCCTCGAGCGTCTGGTCGTCGATCGTGAACGCGAAGGGCGTGCCGATCTCGTCCTGGCGGCGGTAGCGCCGCCCGATCTGCCCGCTGTCGTCGTACTCGACCATGAAACGTACGCGGAGCTCCTCGAAGAGGCTGCGCGCCTTCGCGACCATGTCCGCGTTGCGTGGGATGAGCGGCAGGATCGCCGCCTTGATCGGCGCAATCGCAGGGTGCAGGCGAAGAACGGTGCGGTCGCGCTCGGCGACGACCTCCTCGTCGTACGCGTCGACGAGCAGTGCGAGGAACGTCCGGTCGGGCCCGCCCGCCGGTTCGATCACGTGCGGCGTGTAACGCTCGCCGCCTTCACCGACGTACTCGAGCTTCGTGCCCGAGTTGTCGGTGTGTTGCGTGAGGTCGAAGTCGCCGCGGTTGGCGATGCCCTCGAGCTCGGACCATCCGATGGGGTAGAGATACTCGATGTCGCTCGCCGCGCGTGCGTAGTGCGCGAGCTCGTCCGCTTCGTGGGGACGGATGCGCAAGTGGCTTTCTCGAAGGCCATAGCGCACATACCACGCGCGGCGTTGCTCTATCCAGTACGGGAACCATTCGTCCGCCTCCTGCGGCGGCACGAAGAACTCCATCTCCATCTGCTCGAACTCGCGCGTGCGGAAGAGGAAGTTGCCCGGCGTGATCTCGTTGCGGAACGACTTGCCGATCTGCGCAATGCCGAACGGCGGCTTGCGCCGCGCGAGCTGGAGGACGTTCTTGAAGTTGATGAAGATGCCTTGCGCCGTCTCCGG
>CAZXZX010000189.1:0-6478 GCA_964645445.1 uncultured Gaiellales bacterium | reverse complement strand
GTCCTCGTCGGCGGCATGACGCGCATGCCTGCGGTTCAGGCGAAGGTCAAGGAGATCGTCGGCAAGGAGCCGCACAAGGGCGTCAACCCGGATGAGGTCGTCGCCGTCGGGGCCGCGCTGCAGGCGGGCGTGCTGAAGGGCGAGGTGAAGGACATCCTCCTCCTCGACGTCACGCCGCTGTCGCTCGGCATCGAGACCAAGGGCGGCGTCATGACGAAGCTCATCGAGCGCAACACGACGATCCCGACGAAGAAGTCGGAGACGTTCACGACGGCGGAGGACAACCAGCCGTCCGTCGAAGTGCACGTGCTCCAGGGCGAGTCGGAGATGGCCGCGTACAACAAGACGCTCGGCAAGTTCCAGCTTGTCGGCATTCCGCCGGCGCCGCGGGGCATGCCGCAGGTCGAGGTCACGTTCGACATCGACGCGAACGGGATCATCAACGTCTCGGCGAAGGACCTCGGCACGGGGAACGTCCAGCAGATCCGCATCGAGGGCGGCTCCGGCCTGTCCGAGGACGAGGTGAAGCGGATGATCAACGAGGCCGAGTCGCACGCCGACGAGGCGCATCGCCTCCGCGAGGCCGCCGACACGAAGAACATGGCGGAGACGCTCGCGTACCAGACCGAGCGCTCGCTCAAGGAGCACCGAGACAAGCTCGAGGAGTCCGAGGCCTCGACGATCGAGGGTCGGGTCATGGAGCTACGGCAGGCGCTCGAGGGCGATGACCTCGCAGACATCCGCGCGAAGGCGGAGGCGCTGCAGGAGTCCTCGCACAAGCTCGCCGAGGCGGTCTACGCTCAGGCGACCGCGCAGGCACAGCAGTCCGGCGGCGGCAACGGCTCGACCACCGACGACGAGGTCGTCGAGGACGCCGAGTACGAAGACGTGACCAATGACTGACGAGCACGTCGAGCAGGAGGCGCAGGAGGGCGCAGCAGCAGAGGTCGACGACCGGCTGCTGCGCCTTGCGGCCGACTTCGAGAACTACAAGAAGCGCGTGGCGCGCGAGCGGGCCGAGTACATCGCGCTCGCAAATGAGCGCCTGCTCAAGGAGCTACTTCCCATCCTCGACGATCTCGAGCGTGCGTTGAACGCGGCCGAGGAGCACGAGGAGGCACAGCTCGAAGAGGGCGTTCGCCTCGTCTACCGCTCGCTCGCGTCGCTGCTCGAGCGGCAGGGCGTGAGGGAGATCGCGACCGACGGCAAGTTCGACCCGCACGTCCACGAGGCGCTGCTCGCGCAGCCGTCGGAAGAGGCGGAGCAGGGCGACGTGCTCGATGTCATCCAGAAGGGCTACACGCTCGGTGACCGCGTCGTGCGTCCCGCACGGGTGATCGTCGCCGAATGAGCTCGCTGTACGACACCCTCGGTATTGCGAAGAACGCCTCCGACGACGAGATCAAGAAGGCGTATCGCAAGCTCGCGCGCAAGCACCATCCGGACGCGAACGGCGGCGACAAGGACGCGGAAGAGCGTTTCAAGGAGGTGCAGCACGCCTACGACGTGCTCGGCGATCCCGAGAAGCGCAAGCAGTACGACCGCTTCGGCGCACAGAACGGGCGGCCCGGGCCGGCGGGCGGACCGAACGTCGACTTCGGCAACTTCGACTTCGGCAACCTCGGCGACATCGGAGACATCTTCGGCGGGCTGTTCGGGAGTGGGGGGACTTCGCGTGCGCGGACGCGTGCGGCACGCCAGCCGATCCGCGGACACGACGTCGAGACCGAGGTGCATCTCTCGTTCGAGGACTCGCTCCGCGGCGCGGAGGCGAAGGTCCCGGTCGAGATGATGACCGCGTGCCGCGAGTGCGGCGGCACGGGCGCACGGCCCGGAACGGCGCCGGTCATCTGCCCGGAGTGCAACGGCCGGGGCGTGAAGGCGGAGAGCCAGGGGCTCTTCGCGCTGTCGCAGCCGTGCCCGCGCTGCCGCGGCAACGGCACCGTCATCGAGCAGCCGTGCCCGAAGTGCCACGGCAGCGGCCGCGAACGTCGCATAAAGACGTACACCGTGAAGATCAAGCCCGGCGTCAAGGACGGGACGCGTATCAAGCTGAAGGGCAAGGGTGAGCCCGGGGAGAACGGCGGTCCCGCCGGCGACCTCATCGTCGTGACGCGGGTCGCGCCGTCGACGACGTACGAGCGGCGCGGCGACGACCTCGTCGTCGAGGTGCCGGTTTCGTACGCGACGGCCGCGCTCGGCGGCTCGGTCGAGGCGCCGACGCCGGACGGCGCCGTGTCGCTGAAGATCCCCGCCGGCTCCGAGGACGGCAAGCTGTTGCGCATCAAGGGCCGGGGTGCGCCGAAGCTGAACGGCTCCGGAAAGGGCGACGTGCTTGCGCGCGTGCGCATCCAGGTGCCGAAGCGCGTCAACAAGAAGGAGCGCGAGCTCCTCGAGGAGCTGAAGAAGGTGAACGGCTGATGGACGAAGACCTGCTCAAGCAAGGCCCGCGCGAGGCGCCCGAGCCGGAGACGGCGGAGGAGCGCTCGAAGCGGACGGGCATGAAGACGGCGGGCGGAGGCATCGCCGCCGGCGGAATCGGCCTCGCGAAGGCCGGCTTCCTCGGCAAGTTCCTCATCTACCTGTTCCTCTGGAACGGCGTGCGCAGCGCATGGCTCATCGGCGGCTGGGTCGGCATCGCGCTCGTCGCAGCCGCGATCGTCGGCTACATCGTCTATCGCAACCGGGAGCACGCGTGAGGGACAGGGGCATGTACATGATCAGCGTCGCGGCCGAGCTGGTCGGAATGCATCCGCAGACGCTCCGTCTGTACGAGACGAAGGGCCTTGTGCGGCCGACGCGCACGCCCGGCGGCACGCGCCTGTACTCGGAGGCGGACGTCGAGCGGCTGCGCATCATCCAGCGCCTCACGACCGAGCTGGGGCTCAACCTGGCCGGTGTCGAGCTCGTGCTGCGGCTCGAGGACGAGCTGCGCAAGGCACATGGACGGATCGAAAGGCTCCAGCGCGAGGTGAAGCTCGAGGTGCAGAACGTGCACAAGCAGTACCGCCGCGACCTCGTGCTCTACCGCGACGAACGACTACCGGAAAGACGTTGATGGACTTCAACAAGCTCACCATCAAGTCGCAGGAAGCGGTCGCTGCCGCCCAGGAGCTGGCGCGCCGCATGGGCAATCCCGAGCTCTATCCCGAGCACCTCGTCATCGCGCTCCTCGATCAGGAGCTGCCGCGCGAGCTCGTCTCCGACCCGGACGCGCTGCGCGCGAACGCGGAAGCGACGCTCGCGACGAAGCCGCGCATCGAAGGTGCGCAGCAGCAGCCGGCCGTGTCGGCGCAGCTCTCCCGCGCACTCGACAACGCCGAGGACGAGGCGAAGCGCATGCAGGACGACTACGTGTCGACCGAGCATCTGCTGCTCGCGCTCGACGTTGTCCCACGCAAGGAGCTCGAGGCGAAGATCAAGGGGGTGCGCGGCGGCCAGCGCGTCACCTCCCAGGACCCGGAGGGCACCTACCAGGCGCTCTCGAAGTTCGGCCGCGACCTGACCGAGGCGGCGGAGCAGGGGAAGCTCGACCCGGTCATCGGTCGCGATGAGGAGATCCGCCGCGTCATCCAGGTGCTCTCGCGCCGCACGAAGAACAACCCCGTCCTGATCGGCGAGCCCGGCACGGGCAAGACCGCCATCGTGGAAGGGCTCGCGCAGCGCATCGTCGACGGCGACGTTCCCGAAGGCCTCAAGGGCAAGCGCGTGTGGGCGCTCGACATCGGTGCGCTCCTCGCCGGCGCGAAGTACCGCGGCGAGTTCGAGGAGCGGCTGAAGGCCGTCCTCAACGAGATCCGGGCCGCCGAGGGACAGCTGATCCTCTTCATCGACGAGCTGCACACGATCGTCGGGGCCGGCGCGGCGGAGGGCGCGGTCGACGCGGCCAACATGTTGAAGCCCATGTTGGCGCGGGGAGAATTGCGCGCCGTCGGCGCGACGACGCTCGACGAGTACCGCAAGCACATCGAGAAGGACGCGGCGCTCGAGCGGCGCTTCCAGCCGATCTACGTCGGCGAGCCCTCCGTAGCCGACACCATCGCGATCCTCCGCGGCCTCAAGGAGACGTACGAGTCGCACCACGGCGTGCGCATCCGGGACGCCGCGCTCGTCGCGGCGGCCGTGCTTTCGCACCGCTACATCTCCGACCGCTTCCTGCCGGACAAGGCCATCGACCTCGTCGACGAGGCCGCGTCGCGCCTCCGCATGGAGATCGACTCGTCGCCCGTCGAGCTGGACGAGGCGGAGCGGCGCGTGCGCCAGCTCGAGATCGAGCTCGCGTCCGGTCCCGAGAACCGCAAGGCCCTGGAGCAGGAGCTCGCGGAGGTGAAGGAACGGCGCAACGCGCTGGCCGCGCGCTGGGAGCGCGAGAAGGCGGCGCTCGACCGGATCAAGGAGATCACGAAGCTCGTCGACGACCTCAAGCGCGAGGCCGAGCGCGAGGAGCGCGCCGGCAACCTCCAGCGCGTCGCCGAGATCCGTTACGGCGAGCTGCCCGCGCTCGAGCAGGAGCTGTCGCAGAGCCAGCTCGACGACCCGATGGTGAAGGAGGAGGTCGACGAGGACGACGTCGCCGCCGTCGTGGCGCGCTGGACGGGCATTCCCGTCGACCGGCTGCTCGAGGGCGAGACGGAGAAGCTCATCCAGATGGAGAACCGGTTGCACCAGCGCGTCGTCGGCCAGGACGAGGCAGTGGAGGCGGTTGCGAACGCATTGAGACGCGCCCGAACCGGCCTCCAGGATCCGAACCGGCCGATCGGCTCGTTCGTCTTCCTCGGGCCGACCGGCGTCGGCAAGACCGAGCTCGCCCGCGCGCTCGCAGAGTTCATGTTCGACGACGAGCGCGCGATGGTGCGGCTCGACATGTCGGAGTACCAGGAGCGGCACACCGTTGCGCGTCTCGTCGGCGCGCCGCCCGGCTACGTCGGCTACGAGGAAGGCGGCCAGCTCACCGAGGCGGTGCGGCGGCGCCCGTACTCGGTCGTGCTACTCGACGAGATCGAGAAGGCGAACCCGGAGGTATTCGACGTCCTGCTGCAGGTGCTCGACGACGGGCGCCTGACCGACGGCCAGGGCCGCACGGTCGACTTCCGCAACACCGTGCTGATCATGACGTCGAACGTCCGCAGCATCGAGGAGATGCGCGAGCGGTTCCGGCCCGAGTTCCTCAACCGGATCGACGAGATCGTCGTCTTCAAGGCGCTCTCGCGCGAGCAGATCGAGGAGATCGTCGAACATCAGCTCGAGCGGCTGCGACAACGGCTGGCCGAGCGCGGCATCACCCTCGAGCTGACGGAGTCCGCGAAGGAGGCGCTCGCCGAGGCCGGCTGGGATCCGGCGTACGGCGCCCGCCCGCTCAAGCGCGCGATCCAGCGCCTCGTGGAGAACCCGCTCGCATTGCGCCTGCTCGAGGGCGACTTCGGCGACGGCGACACGATCAGGGTGAATGCCGTGGACGGCGAGCTGGTCTTCGAGAAGGCGGGCAACCGAGCCGTAACGATCGTTTAAGAAACCGTTCACGAGCTTCCAGCGAACCTCCGGACGTCAACTCGAGGAGGAATCGTGAGGAAGCTCGTCTTGCTGCTCCTGGCAGGAACGGTTGCTGCGCTCGCCGTCGCCGCGTTCGCCGGCGCGGCTCGGCAGGCGAACCCGATCATGATCGCCGCGAAGCTGACGGCGAAGGAAGAGGTGCCGCCGCAGGCCGTCAAGAACACGAAGGCGACCGGCTCGTTCACCGGCGACATCACCGGCCACAAGCTGACGTGGGCGCTGAAGTTCTCCGGGCTCACCGGCCCGGCGACGGCGGCGCACATCCACCTCGGGGGCATGGGCGTGTCCGGCAACGTCGTCGTGCCGCTGTGCGGCCCGTGCAAGAGCCCGCTGAAGGGAACGGCGACACTGAGCGCCGCGCTCCTGAAGGACCTGAAGGTGCACAAGCTGTACGTGAACGTGCATACGGCGAAGAACCCCAACGGGGAGATCCGCGGCCAGCTCGCGCAAGGCTAGGGTCCGTCGTGTGCTGATCGTCGCCGCCACCGAGCGCGAGCTCGGGCACGTCCACCGGTTCGACACCCTCTGCTGCGGCATCGGACCGGTGGAGGCGGCGCTGCGAACGGCGCACGCTCTGTCGGAGCGGAAGCCGGACGCGGTGCTCCACATCGGGATCGCGGGGGCTCGAGCAATCGAGCCCCTCTCCGTCGTGATCGGCTCGGAGGCGGTCTACTGCGACATCGCAGCCGCGATTCCGGTGGTCGACCGCGTCGCGCCGGATCCGGCATTGCTCGAGCGCTGCCGCTCGGCGCTGCCGGCGGCCGTCGTGCTGCCGATCGGGACGTCTGCCGCGGTCGGACGCGGCACGTGCGACGTCGAGGCGATGGAGGGCTTCGGCGTCCTGCGTGCGTGTGCGCTCTCCGGCGTGCCCGCGGTCGAGCTACGCGTGATCGCGAACTCACCGGACGAGAGCGACCGCGCGAACTGG
>CAZXZX010000188.1:0-6006 GCA_964645445.1 uncultured Gaiellales bacterium | reverse complement strand
GTTGCTCCAGCTCGTGTGGCCGCTCGAGGCGCTCGGCTGGATCACGAACCTCGCGCAGCGGGCGCTCGCCTCCGCAGGGCGGAGCTTCGCGTGGCTCGAGGGAATCGCGCCGCTGCCCGAGCCGTCGGTGCCGAGGCACTTGCCGGCCGGCCCGCTCGACGTCCGCTTCGAGGCGGTGGAGTTCGCATACGGCGGCGAGACGAGCGTCCTCCACGATCTCGATCTCGTCGTCGACGCGGGCGAGATCGTCGCCGTGTGCGGAACGACGGGCAGCGGCAAGACGTCGCTGCTGAACCTCCTCCCGCGCTTCTACGACCCCATCGGCGGGCGTATCCTCGTCGGCGCGGTCGATACGCGCGAGCTTCCGATCGCCGAGCTGCGGGCGTCGGTCGCGCTCGTCACGCAACGGCCGGTGCTCTTCTCGGTTCCGCTCCGCGAGAACCTCACCGCCGGCCGTGAGGACGCGGACTGGGGCGAGGTGCTCGCCGCGTGTGAGGCGGCGGGCGTCGATGCGTTCGTCGACGAATTGCCCGACGGCTATGACACCCTCATCGGCGAGCGAGGCGTGAACCTCTCGGGGGGGCAGCGCCAGCGCGTAGCCCTCGCGCGCGCGCTCGCCACCGGTGCGCGCGTCGTCGTCCTCGACGATCCGCTCTCGAGCGTCGACACGCTCACCGAGCGCCGGCTGGTGCTGCGCTTGCGACCCGCGCTCGAGGGTCGCACGGTGCTCGTCGCCACGCAGCGCCTGTCGACCGTGGAGATCGCCGACCGGGCTGTCGTCCTCGCCGACGGCGGCATCGTCGAGTCGGGCCGGCCTGCGGATCTCATCCGTGCCGACGGCCCGTTCGCCGCGCTCTTCGGCGAGGAGGTGGCAGCATGAGCCGGCTCTGGCGCTACCTCGAAGGCCTGCACACGCGCGCCGCTCTGATGATCCTCGTCGCGACCGGCAACGCCGCCTGCCAGACGGGCGGGTGGCTTCTCGTCCGCGACGCGATCGACAACGGGATCCGTGCTCGCAACACCCGGCACCTGACGATCGTCGTCGTCATCTACCTCGCCGTTGCCGTCGTCGGCTGGATCCTTCAGGCCATCCTCATCCGCGGCCTCGCCGGCATCGGCCAGCGAATTGTGCTCGGCCTCCGCCGCGACCTCTTCGACCATCTCACCGGTCTTTCGCTCCGCTACTTCTCACAACAGAAAGCGGGCTGGATCATCGCCCGCCTGACGAGCGACGTCGATGCCGTCAGCGACGTCCTGTCGCAGGGGATGCCAACGCTCGTCTCCAACGTCGTCCTCCTCCCGTCCGCGATCGCGGCCCTGCTCATCGCGGACTGGCGTCTCGGCCTCGTCGTCTTCGCGATCCTGCCGCCCGCGCTCGCGCTGACACGATGGTTCACGAAGGTCTCGCACGTCGCGCTCGTCGAGACGCGAAACCGCATCGCCGCCGTGACGGCGCAGATCGCGGAGTCGGTGTCCGGCATGGCGGTCGTGCAGGCATTCAACCGCGAGCGCGCGTTCCAGGCGCAGTTCGACGAGCTGAACGCCGCGAACAAGGTGCAGTCGATCTACACGCAGAAGCTGTTCTCCATCTTCTTCCCGTCGATCGAGTTCCTCGGCGTGATCGCAACCTGCGCCGTCTTGTTCACGGGGGAGAAGCTGCTCGCGCACCACGCGCTCACGATCGGCACGCTCATCACTGCGCTCTATCTGCTGCAGCTCGTATTCCAGCCGCTGCAGGAGCTTTCCGATGTGTACGGCCAGCTCCAGTCGGGAGCGGCGGCGATGGTCAAGATCGCGACCATCCTCGACGAAGAGCCCGGGGTGCGCGACGCTCCCGACGCGACCGAGCTCCCGCGGATCGAGGGCGATCTCGCGATCGACCACGTCGTATTCGCATACGGCGCAGAACCGGTGCTGCGTGGGATCGACATCCACGTGCCGGCCGGCGGCTGCCTCGCGCTCGTCGGCGAGTCCGGTCACGGCAAGTCGACGCTCGCGCGCCTCGTCGGCAGGTTCTACGACCCGGACGAGGGCGCCGTCCGCGTCGACGGCGTCGACCTCCGGACCGTGGAGCTGCGTTCGTACCGGCGCCAGCTCGGCGTCGTGCTCCAGGATCCGTTCCTCTTCAGCGGCACGATCGCGTCCAACATCCGCTTCGCGAAGCCGGATGCGACCGACGAAGAGGTCGGCGCAGTCGCGGCGGCCGTCGGCGTCGACCGCGTCGCCGCCCGGCTGTCGGGCGGGCTCGAACACGTCGTCCGCGAGGGCGGCGCCGGGCTGTCGACGGGCGAGCGCCAGCTCATCTCGATCGCGCGCGCGCTCCTTGCCGACCCCAGGATCCTTATCCTCGACGAAGCGACGTCGAACATCGACCGGCCCACCGAGGTGCTGATCGAGCGCGCGCTCGACCGGCTACTCGCCGGACGCACGTCGATCATCATCGCGCATCGCCTCTCCACCGTTCGGCGCGCGGACGAGATCGTCGTCGTCGAGCGCGGGCGGGTGGCGCAGCGCGGTCCCGAGCGCGAGCTCCTTGCCGCGGACGGTCCCTTCCGCCGGCTCGCGAGCGCGCTCGAAGCCGCCTGAAAGTGCTGCGCACTTTCAGGCGATGAAGGGTCCCGCTTCGCGGGAACCCTCAAAAGGCGAAAGTGCGCAGCACTTCCGCCTTAGCTGAAAGTGCCAAGCACTTTCAGGCAAATGTCGACGATGCGCGGGTCGAATTGCGATCCGGCGCCCTCGCGCAGGCGGCGCACCGCCTCTGGATGGCTCAACTTCCGGCGGTAGGGCCGGTCGGTCGTCATCGCGTGGTACGCGTCGCAGACGAAGATGATCCTGGCCTCGAGCGGGATGTCCTCGCCGGCGAGCCCGTCCGGGTAGCCGCGCCCGTCCCAGCGCTCGTGACAGTGACGGACGATCCCGCGCACTTCGTGCAGCCGGTCGATCGGGGCGATGATCTTCTCACCGAGGACGGGGTGCATCTCGATGACGGCGCGCTCGTCCGAGGTGAGCCTGCCGGGCTTGGAGAGGATGCTGCTCGGGATCCCGATCTTGCCGATGTCGTGCAGGAGCGCGCCGAGCTCGAGCTGCTTGAGCGCCTCATCGCCGAGCCCGAGCTCGCGGCCGACGCGCAGAGACAGGTCGGAGATCCATCGCGCATGCGTCGAGGTGTACTCATCGTTCGCCTCGAGCGCGTTCGCGAGCGCCTCGACCGTCGACACGAACGTCCGCTCCAGCCCCTCGTAGCTGCTCGCATTCGCGATTGCGAGTTTCGCCTGGTGCGCGAGGCCGCCGAACATGCGCAGCTCGCGTTCGGCGTACAGCTCCTCCTCCGGCAGCACCGCGACGATGAACGCGGTCCGCCCGTCGACGTCCAGCGGCGCGATCGCATAGGACGAGGCAGGGAGCGGGGCGTCGACGACGCTCGAGAGCTCGCTCGACGTCATGACGAACGGTTCTTCGCCACCCATTCTCGCGCGGATCCTTCGCGCGTCGAAACGCCGCGCCAGGACGATCTCGCGCTCCGGGCTCGTGTGCCCGAAGAAAGCGCGCGGCACGAACCATCCCTCCTCGTTCTCGAGCCAGATAGACGTCCGCGGCGAGACGAGCAGCGCCGAGGTGGTCTCGACCACCCGCTGGAGAATGTGGTCGAGGCTCGACGAGATCGCCAGCTCGCGGCTGAACTCGAGCAGCGCGGTGGCGCTCTCTGCCTCGCGACGCGCCGAGTCGTACAGGCGCGCGTTCTCGACAGCGACAGCAGCGTGGCCGGCGAGCACCTCGAGCAGTCGCACGTCGTCCTCGTCGAACTGGTCGAGGCCGAGCTTCGAGACGACGATGACTCCGGCGACGCCGGAGCCGTAGCGAAGCGGGACGGCAACGAGCGACTCCTCGATCACCGGCGTTCCTTCGATGCGATGGCCGAACTCGCAGTTGGCGGCATCGCCGATCAGGAGGGACTCTCCCCGCTCGGCGCACTGGCCGGTGATGCCGACGCCGATTCGGATGCGCAGCAGTTCGAGCGGAAGGGCGCCGGTGTCGGAACCCAGCGCGCCGCGGAACGCAACCGGCACGAGGACATCACCGTCGACGACGAAGACGCGGCAGTTGTGGTAGTCGATCAGCGACCGCAGCTCCGACGTGATCTCGTCACCGATCTTGCGCACGTCGGTCAGCCGGTTCAGCTTCCCGGTCAGGCTCTGCAGCATCTTCATGTGCGCAAGCGACCGGACATCGCGCACGAGCGCGGGTGTGTCGGGACGCTCCGTAGCGCCCTCCTCGTAGGGGACGACGCGGTTCTTCCCCTGCGCCTTCGCGGTCATCATGGCGGCCTCGGCGCACGCCGCGAGCTCGCGCGGGTTCATCGCGTGCACAGGCCCAAGGGCGAGACCGACGGAGACCGTCACCTTGCCGACGCCGGGCGGGTCAAGCTCTCCGAGCCGCTCGACAATGCGACCGGCGACCTGCGTCGCGTCGGTCTCGTCGCAGGCGCCCATGATCACGCCGAACTCCTCGCCGCCGAGACGGCAGACGACGTCCTCGGGACGGACGGCGCCGCGCACCGTGTCGGCGAGCTGCTTCAGCAGCTCGTCGCCGACGCCGTGGCCGTGCACGTCGTTCACGCGCTTGAAGTCGTCGATGTCCAACATCAGCACGGCGACCGGCCGCTGCGTCCGGCTTGTCTCCTGCAGCGCGCCCCGGAGGCGCTCGTGGAACGTGCGGTGGTTGAAGAGGCCGGTCAGCGAATCGGTCTGCGCCTGGTACTCGAGGCGCGCGCGGATCTGCGCGTTGTCGAGCGCAAGCGCGGCGGCATCGGCAAAGCGCTTCGCGAGCTCGAACTCG
Organism: uncultured Gaiellales bacterium; assembly: GCA_964645445.1. Lineage (GTDB taxonomy): Bacteria > Actinomycetota > Thermoleophilia > Gaiellales > Gaiellaceae > Palsa-739. The sequence goes on along the minus strand of CAZXZX010000188.1, from coordinate 1,170 downwards.
TGGTCGGTGAATTCGACCTCGGCGCCGGCGCGGTAGAGGTTGAAGACGCCCTTGATCTGCGAGCGCGCGACGAGCGGGATCGAGATGAGCGCCTCGGGCTCGAGCGGCGTGCCGGGGATCGTTCGGACGCGCGAGTCGAGGTGCGCCTGGTTGAGGAGAACCGGCTCGCGGCGACGCGCGGCCCAGCCCGTGACGCCCTCGTCGAAGTGCACGCGCTTCTGCATGACCTCGTCCGCCCATCGGTCCCGCGCGAGGACCGGGATGAGGATCCCCTGCGCCTCGTCGGCTTCGTAGATCGTCATCGACTCGTGCGGGACGAGGTCGGCGAGCGTGTCGGCGATGCGCACGAGCAGCGCCTCGAGGCTCTGCTCTGCGAGCACCTCGTGGAAGACGTCGGCGAGCCGCCGGTACGACTCGACGATCTCGAGCCGGGGCACGGCTGCCGGAGCCCCCTGCTCGGGGAGCAACTCGAGTCGCCGAGTTTCTGGACGCGCTACCACAGCGCGTCCCCGAATACGAAAGCAGCCAGCCGCAGGGCGATAGCCTCCAACGTCGAGGTCGACCAACCAAGAATCGTCGGATTCGGCGCGGGAAGCCTCCCCCGGTCGAGGGAACCCGGCGCAGCGTCAGCGGGGCGGGACGCTCGCGCGAACGCGGTAGCAGGCTGACCGGAGGGCGGTGCGTCGGCACCGCCCTCCGAAACTAATCGCCCCAGTCGAAGTCGCGTGCGCGGTCGACAGACCAGAAGCCGTTGGACTCCGAGTCGTCGACATCGGCCGCGGCCGTGTTCTCCACGGTCGCCTCGCCGGGCCAGGGCAGACTCTGGTGAGCGACGAAGGCGGGCTCGCCGTCCATCGTCTCTTCGTGGCGCGCCTGCTCCTCGGTCTTGAACAGCGGATGGTTCTCGAAAGGATCGTCCGCCTTGTAGCGGTCGATCGGCATCTTGGGGTCGAGGGAGGCGTTCCGCTCCTTCAGCTCCAGATGGTCCCTGATGACTTGCGCGAAATACGACGGTGTCTCAACCGGCATCCGTTTCCTCCCGTTCGGGGCCCCCGCTCTGGCGCAGTCTAACCCCTTTTCAGGCTGGTTTCCGGGTCGAGACTACTAAAGGCTCCGAATTCTCGCACTCCATTCGACCCGATCCTTCCCAAGCCTCTTTGCCTGGTAGAG
>CAZXZX010000187.1:0-7937 GCA_964645445.1 uncultured Gaiellales bacterium | reverse complement strand
GTCGGCGGAGGCCGCAGCCCACATCGGCGACGAGGCGCTCGTCCCGCCGACCTGGAACCAGCCGCTCTGCCCGGAGTAGCTGGTGCTGTCGTACACCGCGACGCCGGATGCCGGGTCGGCGTCGAGCGAGACGTCGGGGGTCGCCCGCCGGCCGTTGCAGCTGACCTGGCCGTATCCGGAGAAGCCCGACTGGGCGGACGTCGCGGTCTCGAGGGAGCTGCAGCCCCCGCCGCCGCTCGACCAGCCCGTCTCGCCGGTGAAGGTCGACCCGGAGAAGTGCAGGGTCGTGCCGCCGACCGAGATGACGTTCGGGGAGGCGGACGGCCACTCGGCCGGCAGCCCGTTGTCGCCCGCGGAGACGAAGAAGCTGACGCCGCTCTGCGAGAAGTGCGAGTCGTAGCCGGTCTCGCCGCTGAACTCCGGCGCGCCCCAGCTGTTGGAGACGTACGACGCGTGCGTCTTCGCGTAGTCCTCGGCAGCCATCAGGTCGGCGAAGCTGTTCGAGCCGGCCTCCACGAGCAGGATGTGCGCGCCGGGCGCGATCGCGTGCGCCCACTCGATGTCGAGGGAGATCTCGAGCGCCCAGCCGGAGTTGCTCGCCGGGTAGCTCGTCCCACCCGTCTGGTTCACCTTCGAGAAGCACGGATTCGACGTCGTGCAGGTCGGCAACCCGAACTGGCTGCTGAACGTGTTCAGGTCGCTCGCGGCTGTGGGGTCGTCGTAGGCGTCGACGATTGCGATCGTCTTACCCGAGCCGGCTGTTCCCCCTGGGAAGCCGTAGACCGTATCGATGGTCGACGGGCCGAGGCCCGTCGGCGAGCCTGTCGCCTGCGGGTTGCCGTGGCTGTCGGTCACCACCAGCGCATGGCAATGGCCGAAGCCGGCCGGCGGGCTCGGGCAGACCGCGTGATAGTTCGCGTGGCCGTTCGCCCCCTCGGCGGCGGCCGGCAGCAGGAGCAGCCCCAATGCGCCGACCACGGCCGCGATCCTTCTCAGACGTCGCGCGGCGACCACCACCCTCCACGATAGGGCCAGATCTCCGGGATCACAACCCCGGGGAGGCCTCAGACCGGTTCGTGGCAGACGGCCTCGACATTGTTCCCGTCGAGGTCGAGCAGGAACGCTCCGTAGTAGTTCTCGTGGTACCACCGCAGGCCCGGCGGGCCGTTGTCCGTGCCACCGGCGGCGAGACCCTCCACGTGGAACGCGTCGACGGTCGCCCGGTCGGCGGCCATGAACGCGACGTGGGTGCCCGTCCCGTACGGCTCACGCTGATGGAGCCAGAACGTCGGGCGACCGTCGCGGCCGAACCCGACGACGCCGTGGTCGGGCCATTCCTGCACCACGCTCCACCCGAGCGGCGCGAGCGCCCCCTGGTAGAAGGCCCTGCTCGCCGGGTAGTCGCGCACGTTGAGGCCCACGTGATCGAACATAGGCGTACATGATCCTCGAAAACGGCATCGTCCGTACGCTCGACCCGTCCCTGCCGCTCGCGCGCTCGCTCGCGATCGCCGGCGACCGGATCGCAGGCGGCGTCGGAACGCACGAGACCGCGCTCGCGTCTCCCGAGGTCGTCGATCTCGGCGGCCGCTCCGTCCTTCCCGGGTTCACCGACTCGCACGTCCACTTCCCGACGTGGGCGGTAGCCCAGCACGAGGTGAAGCTCGACGGCTGCTCATCGCTGGCCGAGGCGCTCGCCCGCGTCGCGGCCGCAGCGGCGCACGGCGACGTGCTCCGCGGCTACGGCTGGCGCAGCGCCATGTGGAGCGAGGGCCGCGAGCCGACGAAGGAGGATCTCGACGCGATCACCGACCGGCCGGCGGCGTTCATCTCGAAGGACTACCACTCGCTCTGGCTCAACTCCGCCGCGCTCTCGTTCGCAGCCGGCGACCTCGACGTCGAGGGAGGCGTCGTCGAGCGTGACGGGAGCGGCGAGCCGACCGGCGTGCTGCGCGAGGAGTCGGCGTGGCGGTTCAAGGACCGGTACCTCGGCATCCCGGCGGACGAATACGTCCGCGCGATGCGCGTGGGCGTGAAGCTCGCGCACGAGCGCGGCGTCACGTGCGTGCACGACAAGGACGGGTGGCTCGGCGCCGCGGGTCTCTGGCAGCAGCTCGACCCGCAGCTGCGCGTCTGGCAGTCGGTGCCGGCGGAGATGCTCCCGCAGTTGCGCGACGTGTCGCTGCGCAGCGGCTTCGGGTCGCAGCTCCTCCGCATCGGCTACTTGAAGGTCTTCATGGACGGCACGCTCGGCTCGCAGACGGCGTGGATGCTCGACGGGAGCGGCGTGCGGATCACGAGCGGCGAAGAGCTGGCGGAGATCGTCCGCGCGGGCGCGGAAGCGGGCTGGCCGGTCGGCGTCCACGCGATCGGCGACCGCGCGAACCGCGAGGCGCTCGACGCGTTCGAGGCGACACGCGACCTGTGGGAGCCACGCGGGCTGCGGCAGCGCATCGAGCACGCGCAATGTCTCGCGCCGGAGGACGTCACCCGCTTCGCGCAGCTCGGCGTCGCGGCGTCGGTCCAGTTCACGCACGCTCCCTCGGATGAGCAGCTCGCCAAGCGCTTCTGGCCGGACAAGCTCGACGGCACATACTCGTTCCGCTCGCTGCTCGACTCGGGCGCGCTGCTCGCGAACGGGTCCGATGCCCCCGTCGAGGAGCTCGACCCGTGGGCGGGCGTCGTCGCCGCAGTGCGGCGCCACTGGCGCGAGGACCAGCGGCTGACCGTCGAGCAGGCCCTGCACGCGACCTGCGTCGCGCCAGGTTGGCTCTCGCACGACGAGCGCACGCGCGGGACGCTCCTCCCCGGGCGCGCGGCCGACCTCGTCGTCCTCGACCGGGATCCCCTTGCGGACGACATCGAGGCCGTGCAGGTCGTCGCGACCATGGTCGCCGGCCGGTGGGTTTACAACCCGCCTCCCTGGTAGGGAGAATCGCCGGATGCAGCCGGGCTCGATCCACGATCTCCGGCCAGACGCTTTCGAGTACGCCTGGGACAACTCGTTCGAGCCCGCGCTGGAGATCGAGTCCGGCGAGACCGTGCTCCTGCACGTGCGCGACGCGTCGGACGAGCAAATCGATGCGTCTTCGGGCACGGAGGACGTGCTGAAGCTCGACTTCTCGCACGTCAACCCGGTCAGCGGCCCGGTCTTCGTCAAGGGCGCGCAGCCGGGCGACACGCTCGCGGTCGAGCTGCTCGAATTTCACCCGCAAGACTGGGGCTGGACGGCGATCATCCCCGGCTTCGGGCTACTCGCCGACGAGTTCCCGGATCCCTGGCTTCGCATCTCGGAGGTGGAGGGCGCCGCGGGCCGCGTGCGGTTCTCCGGCCGCGTCTCGCTCCCGTTCCGCCCGTTTCCGGGCACGCTCGGCGTCGCGCCGGCGGAGCCGGGACCGCACTCGATCGTCCCGCCGTCGCGATACGGCGGGAACATGGACACGAAGCACCTCAATCCCGGTGTCACTCTCTACCTCCCCGTGGGCGTCGAGGGCGCGCTCTTTTCGCTCGGAGACACGCACGCGGCGCAGGGCGACGGCGAGGTGTGCGGCACGGCGATCGAGACGGCGATGGACGTCGTCCTCCGTCTCAGCGTGCGCAAGGACGTGCGCATCGACGCGCCGCAGTACGACGTGCCGGCAGGCGCGATTGCCGTGCACGAGCAGACGAGCTACCACGTGTGCACGGGCGTCGGACCGGATCTGATGGAAGCGGCACGCGACGCGGTGCGCGCGGCCATCGCATGGCTCGGCGACGCGCACGACTTCGACCGCGAGGAGGCCTACGCGATCGTAAGCGTGGCGTGCGATCTCCGCATCCACGAAGTCGTCGACGCCCCGAACTGGGTCGTCGGCTCGTTCATCCCGGAGTCGATCCTCGAAGGAGGTTGAGCATGGCGAGCACGGCGATTGCCCAGGAGCAGCCGTCGCAGGGGAAGCTGCGTCGTGAGCTGCGGTTCTGGGAGGCGATCGCGATCTCGGTCGGCATCATGGCGCCGACCGCCGCGATGGCGCTAAACGGCGTCGCGCCGGCGGGCATCATCGGGCGCGCAGTGCCGCTCGCATTCCTGTTCGCCGCGATTGCGATCGCGCTCATCTCGTACTCATTCGTACGCCTCACGCGCTACTTCAACCATGCGGGGTCGACGTACGCGCTTGCGGGCGCAACGCTCGGCGCGCGCTTCGGCTTCTTCGCAGGGTGGGCGCTCCTCGCGACGTACTCGTGCTTTCTCGCCGCCGACATCGCGGAAGTCGGGCTGTTCGGCACGTCGTTCCTCAGTGGCGCGCACATCTGGAGCAATCCGTCGTGGATCCTCCTCGCGCTCATCGCGGCGGGCCTGATCTGGTTCATGGCTTACGGCGACGTGAAGATCGCGACGCGTGCACTGCTCTCGTTCGAGGGCATTTCGGTGACGCTCATCGTCGTCCTCATCATCGTCATCTTCTGGAAGGTGATCGGCCACACGGCTCCGAATCACCAGGGCTTCACCCTCAAGCCGTTCGTGCCGGCGTCGGGGACGACGGTGGGGGCCGTCGCGTTCGCGTCCGTGTTCGGGTTGCTCTCGTTCGGCGGATTCGAAGGAGCGGCTGCGCTCGGCGAGGAGACGAACAATCCGCGGCGCAACATCCCGCTCGCGATCGCGGTCGCGGTGGGATTCTGCGGCATCTTCTACACGATCGTCATGCTCGCGCAGTCGCTCGGCTTCGGCATCGACGCGGCCGGCATCAAGGCGTTCTCGACGTCGAGCGCGCCGCTGGGCGACCTGTCGAAGCAGTACGTCGGCAGCGGCATGGAGGACGCGATCAACTTCGGCGCCACGCTGTCGGCGTTCGCGAGTGGGCTCGGGTGCGCAGCCGGCGCGTCGCGCATCCTGTTCGCGCTCGGGCGCGACGGCTTCATCACGAAGCGCCTCGGCGACGCGTCGGCCCGCACGGGATCGCCTGCGAACGCGCTGCTCGTGATCATGGCGTTCGGGGTCATCCTCACGGCAGCGTTCCGCATCAACGGCACGACCGCGGTGAACGCGTTCTTCTATCCGGGCACGATCGGCGTACTGGCGATGCTCGTCGCGTACTTCGTCATGCAGTTCGGGGCGGCGAAGTTCCTGCACTGGGAGAGACGCGAGCCGCGCTGGCGCGTCATCATCCTGGTGCTCGCGACGGCGGCGATCGTCTACACCTTCTACAAGCAGGTGTGGCCGAAGCCGGCGTACCCGTACGACCTGTTCCCGCTGATCATCGCCGGGTGGGCGGCGGTCGGCGCCGCGATCACTCTGGCGTTTCCGAAGTTGACGAAACAGATCGGGCGCGGGCTCGCCGAGGCGGAGGGGATGACGGGCGAGACGATCTGACGGCTGGACATCAGCCGTACAATTGAGGCATGGCCACCCCCGCGACGCGGACGATGAACGCCGTCCACGACCCGTCGACGTGCGCCGTCGCCGCGACGGCCGAGATCATCGGCGCCAAGTGGACCGCCCTCCTCGTGCACGACCTGTCCGAGGGGCCTCGCCGCTTCTCCGAGCTCGAGCACTCGTGCTCGGGGATCAGCCCGCGCACGCTCGCAGAGCGGTTACGCGCGCTGGAGCAGGAAGGGATCGTCGAGCGGCACAGCTACCCGGAGTCGCCGCCACGCGTCGAGTACGAGCTCACCGCCAAGGGCGAGTCGCTGCTGCCGATCATCGACGCGATGCGTCAGTTCGGCCACTCCTGGCTCCCCTGCCACCACCAGCACTGAGAAGCACTCCCTCACAGAAGGTTTACCGCATCGCAATGCGGCGGTCCGTACCGTGAGGGATATGGAACAGAACGAAACCGACCTCCGGCGCATGCTCCTGCTCGTGGAGTCGGCTCTCCGCGCCGGCCAGTCGGAGAGCGAGATCGCGAAGATCGTCGACGAGGCGATCGAGGCCGACGCCGAGCTCGAAGCCGCCGCCTAGTCTCGGAGTTCCGACCGCCTTTCAGTGGGGCAGGTCGCCGTACGCCGAGTAGAGCTCGGCGGCAGTGTCGACGCCGGCCTCGAAGTAGCGGACGAGGAACTTCTCGTTCGGCGAGTGGACGCTCGACTCCGGCAGGCCGAAGCCGGTGAGCACCGTCGGGATGCCCTTGTCCGCGAGCGCCGGCACGATCGGCAGCGTCCCGCCCGTGCGAACGAGCAACGGCCGCACCCCGAGCGCCTTCTCGAACGCGTTCAGCCCGAGCTGAATCGCGGGCGCATCCGCTCTCATGAGACCCGCAGGGACGCCGGCCCACTTGATGTCGATGTCGGCGCCGGCCGGTGCCGCCTCGCGCATCATCTTCTCTGCGGTGGCTCCGATTGTCTGGACGTCCTGACCGGGCGCGAGGCGAATCGTGATCTCGCCCGCCGCATGCACGGACAGCGTCGTGTTGCGCACACCGGGTTTGCCGCCGAGGATGCCGTTCACGTCTGCGGACGGCTCTGCGAGCGTGCGGATGTTGAACTCCTCCCCCGCCTTCGGGTCGAGCGGGCGCGCGCCCTGCAGCGCGAGCTCGTCGGCGCCGGATGGGAGCGCCTTCCAGTTCTCGAGCTCCTCGGCGGTCGGCGGCACGATCCCCTGCCGCAACGGCTCGGGCAACAGCCCGCTCTCGCCCGCGGTGACGGCGCCGAGCGAGCGCATGAGCACGTGGATCGCGTTCAGCGCCGCCCCGCCGTACATCCCGGAATGGAGGTCGCGCTCGCCGGTCTTCACCTTCACGTCGAAGGCGATGAGCCCGCGTGTCGACAGGCTGAATATCGGGACGTCGACGCGGAGCATGCTGCCGTCGAAGATGATCCCGGCGTCGGCGCCGATCTCGTCCGAGCGAATCCAGTCGACGATCGTCGTGCCGCCGATCTCCTCCTCGCCGTCGCAGGCGAAGCGCAGGTTGACCGGCAGCGCGTTCTGCTCTACGAGCGTCTGCGCCGCCTTGAGCAGGATCCACACCTGCCCCTTGTCATCGGTGATGCCGCGTGCGTACGCCCACTCGTCGCGGATCGTCAGCTCGAACGGGTCGCTCTCCCACAGGTCGAGCGGCGCCGGCGGCTGCACGTCGAAGTGCCCGTAGACGAGCACGGTCGGCGCGTTCTCCGGATCGTGCGACGCGCGGATCTCTCCTAGCGCGAGCTCCTTCTGACCGTACGGCGTCAGCGTCGCCGTCCCGCCGCATTTGGACCGGATGAACTCGCACACCCACTCCCCCGCCGTCTTGACGTCCTCGCGGTGTCCAGCTTCTGCGCTCACGCTGGGGATGCGAATGAACTCAGCGAGCTCGCTGCGCCAGGCGTCGTCCACGGGGCGAGACTCTACGCAAGTAGTGAGCGCCGCCGCCGAGGGAAGCGGCCTCGTCGTCGGGGTTGAGCAGCCGGCATGTCTGCAGCGAGAGGCAGCCGCATCCGATGCACGTCGTCAGGCGGTCGCGGACGGACTCGAGCGTTGCGATCCGCTCGTCCAGCTCCGCGCGCCACGTGCTCGACAGGCGTTCCCAGTCGCGCTTCGTCGGCTGTCTGCCGTCTGGAAGCGTGTCGAGCGCCTCGCGGATCCGCTCCAGTGGGATGCCGGCTGCCTTGCCGGCCTGCACGAGCGCGACACGGCGCAACGTGACCGACGGATAGCGACGCTGGTTCCCGCCGGTGCGGTGGGCCGCGATCAGGCCCTGGCGCTCGTAGAAGCGCAGCGCCGACTGCGAGACGCCGCTGCGCTCCGAGAGCTCGCCGATCGTCAGCTCACGCGCCACTTGACTTGAACATTAGTTCAAGTTCTACCGTCTCGTCATGGCGACTTCGACGACGCTCGGGTACGACGACCTGCCGGAGCTGCTGACGCAGCTGACGGGAGACGAGAAGCACGACTGGAGCGCGCTCTCGACGCTCGACGTGCTTTGGGTGCTGCACGACCGCGTGCTCGGCCCCGATGACCGCTTCCTCCTCTCGAAGGGCCA
>CAZXZX010000186.1:0-22303 GCA_964645445.1 uncultured Gaiellales bacterium | reverse complement strand
GGCGCCAGATGGTCGTCGGTCGGCAGCGTCGCCGCCTCCCACTGGCGATCGGTGACCTCGAACACGGCGCCGAGCCGGTTCGAGTCCGTCTCGTCGGGGCCGAACAGCCGGAACTGTGTCGGGTTCAGGCGGATGACCTCGCGCAGATAGCCGCCGAGCACGCGCGTCGCCTCGCTGAACGTCGTCGCCGGCCGCGCCACCTCGACCGCGAACTGGCGGAAGTCGGGCAGGACGAGATCGTGCAGCAAGAGCCCGCCGTTCGCATGCGGGTTCGCGCTCATGCGGCGATGCTCCTTCGGAGGAAGCTCGGCGAGCTCCGCGACGAGCGCGCCGCGCTCGTCGAACAGCTTCTCGGGCTCGTAGCTGCGCAGCCAGGACTCGAGCTGCTCGCGGTGCTCCGGATTCGTCCGCGTCTCCGCGAGCGGCACCTGGTGCGAACGCCAGGTTCCCTCGGTCGGGAGACCGTCGACGAACTTCGGCCCCGTCCATCCCTTCGGCGTGCGCAACACGATCATCGGCCAGCGCGGCCGCTCGGTCACGCCGTCCATGCGCGCGGCCCGCTGCGCCGCGGCGATCTCCTCGATGCACGTGTCGAGGACCGATGCCATCCGTTCGTGCGCCTCCGCGGGATCGGCCGAGTCGACCCAGTGCACGGTGTGCCCGCAGCCTTCGAGCAGCGACGTCAGCTCGTCGTCGCCGATGCGCGCGAGCACCGTCGGATTCGCAATCTTGTACCCGTTGAGGTGGAGGACCGGCAGGACGGCGCCGTCGGTTGCCGGGTTGAGGAACTTGTTCGAGTGCCACGCGGTCGCGAGCGGCCCGGTCTCCGCCTCGCCGTCGCCGACGATGCAGCACACGACGAGCTCGGGGTTGTCGAACGCCGCGCCGTACGCATGGGAGAGCGCGTAGCCGAGCTCGCCGCCCTCGTGGATCGACCCGGGGGTCTCCGGAGCGACGTGCGAGGGGATGCCGCCTGGGAACGAGAACTGGCGGAAGAGCTTTCGCAGCCCATCCTCGTCCCGCGTGATGTCGGGATAGACCTCCGAGTACGTTCCCTCGAGATACGCGTTCGCGACGGCCGCCGGGCCTCCGTGCCCCGGGCCCATGATGTAGATCGCGTCGAGGTCCCAGTTCCGGATTGCCCGGTTCATGTGCGCGTAGACGAAGTTCAGGCCCGGCGTCGTGCCCCAATGGCCGAGCAATCTCGGCTTGACGTGCTCGGGCTGCAACGGCTCGCGCAGAAGGGGGTTGTCGAGGAGGTAGATCTGGCCGACGGAGACGTAGTTCGCCGCGCGCCAGTAGGCGTCGATGAGACGAAGCTCCTCCGCTGTGAGCGACGTCACTCGGGTCTGCGCCACGCAAACACGCTATCCGCGATGCGCGGCTTGCCGTCGAGCAACTCGCGCCACGCGGATGCCGCCGCCCAGACCGACGCTTCGCCGACGATCTCCTCGACGATGTGCTGCGCGTCGGGGCCTTCGAAGACGAAGAGCGCCTCGCGGTCGTTCAGGTAGACGCAGTGACCGTCCAGCGGGCTGTCGTCGAGCTGGAACGGCGGGCCTGCCTCGACCAGCCGGCAGGCGACCTCGTACGAGCCGGGACGGAGTGGGACGACGACGGCGACGCGGCTCATACGTGCAGGGGGGTCGCGGTCAGCCGGCCGAGCCGCTCGGCGAGCTCGGTGAGGATACCGACGCCGCCGAGGCTGCCGATGCGCAGCGGCCCGCCGGCAGCGAGGTCCAGAACGAGCGCCGGCCGTCCCCGGAGCCGCTCTCGGCGGTCGCGGGCGACGTGGACGGCCTCGATGTCCTCGTAGTAGACGCGATGCGTCTGCTCGCCCTCGAACCGCAGGCCGGCCCGGTCGAGCTCGAGCTTTCCCGCCCGCGGGGAGTGGTACGACTCGCTCCAGAGGACGGCGAAACTCTCCATGGAGCAATGGTCGTCCCGGGATCCCCCCGGGAGCATCAGTAGCGGCGCGGAACGGTGCTCGGGAAAACCGCAGACGACCGGCCGGGCTACGCCTCGCCCTCTTCCAGCAGGCCCTGCTGGAGGGCGTAGCGCACGAGCTCGGCGCGGGTCGTCAACCGGAGCTTCTGCATGATGTGCGCACGGTGCGTCTCGGCGGTTCGCACCGAGATGTAGAGCATCTTCGCGATCTCCTGGTTCGTGTGGCCGAGCGCGAGGAGCCGAAGCACCTCGCGCTCCCGTTCGGAGAGCGGATCGGCGGCGGCGCGCGCCTCCGCCTCGGCCTCCGCGGCGGCGAGCCGCGCGCCGAGCGTCGGATGGACGTACCGGCGGCCGGCCGCGACTTCGCGGACCGCGGTGACGAGCTCGTTGTCGGCCGCCTCCTTGAGCAGGTAGCCGCTCGAGCCGACGGAGAACGCCTCGCGCACGTAGCTCGGGTCGTCCTGCATCGAGAGGACGAGGACGGACGCCTTCGGCGCCGCCTGGAGGATCTCGGGAACGGCCTCGAGCCCGCTCCGCCCGGGCATGACCACGTCGAGGAGGACGACGTCGGGCTTGTGCAGGCGCGCGAGACGGATCGCGTCGTCCGCGTTGCCGCCCTCGTCCTCGACCGTGATGTCCTCCTCGCCCTCCAGCAGCAGGCGCAGGCCGGATCGGACGAGCGCATGGTCGTCGACAATCAACACGCGAATCACGAAACCGGCACCTCCGCAACGAACGTCGTTCCGGCGCCCGGCCGCGACTCGATGGTGAGTCGGCCGCCGACGAGCGCAACCCGTTCGCGCATACCTATCAGGCCGAGGCCCTCTTCGCGCGTTCGAGCGGGATCGAAGCCGACGCCGTCGTCCTCGACGACGACGGTGACGGCACTCCGCTTGCGCCCGAGCGTGATGCTGACGCCGCCGGCCCTCGCATGCTTGACGATGTTCGTCAGCGACTCCTGCACGATCCGGTAGAGCGCCGTCTCGATCTCCGGAGACAGCCGCTCGGCGGGAAGGGCCGAGTGGAACGCGACGGCGATCCCGGTCTGCTCCCGGAAGCTGTCGGTCAGGCGCTCGAGCGCGGCGACGAGGCCGAAGTCGTCGAGCACTTTCGGACGCAGCTCGACCGCGAGCTGGCGCACGTCCTGCAGCGTCGCGCGCACGAGCTCGCGCACCTCGGAGAGGGCGACGCGCATGTCGCTCTCGCCCTCCGCCTCCTCGACCGTCCGTAGGCCGAGCAGGATCGACGTGAGCGCCTGCCCGGTCTCGTCGTGCAGCTCGCGCGCGAGCCGGCGGCGCTCCTGCTCCTGCGCCGCCACCACCCGCCGAAGCGCGTCGCGTGCCACACGACGGGAGAGATCGACGGCCATTGCCGCCCGCTGCCCGAATGCCTCCGCGAGCCGGACGTCCTCGGCGGAGAAGCGAGGATCGGTCCCCTCCTTGTCCTGAGCGATGATCACGCCGATTCCCTCGCCGCGCAGGACCAGCGGTACGAGCAGCACCGTGCGCTGTCTGAAGCGGCGGGCAGTCTCCTGGTCGATCTCGGGATCGTCGAGGATCGAGTCGACCCGCTCGCTCCGCTTCCGCTCGAGCACGCGTGCAGTCTTCGACCCGCCGGGGATCGTCGAGCCGAGCAGGCTCTCGTCGCCTGCCGCCGCCTCCACGCGGAACCCATCGCCATGGGGGAGGGCGATCGTCACGACGCCGGCGGTGAGGAGGGCCCGCAAGCGCTCGGCAACGATGTGCAGAAGCCGGTCGAGCTCGAGCTCGCTGACGAGCGCGGTTGCAACCTCGTTCAACGACTCGAGCTGCGTCGACCACCGCGTCGCCGACTCGTACAAGCGGGCGTTCTCGATCGCCACAGCCGCCTGCGAAGCGAGCAGGGTGACGCTCTCCTCGTCTTCCTCGGTGAAGTCGCCGGTCTCCTTCTCGGTCAGGTAGAGGTTGCCGTAGGCGATCCCGCGCAGCGCGACCGGAACACCGAGGAACGACCGCATGGGCGGATGGCCGGGCGGGAACCCGACCGAGCGCGGGTCCTCGGAGAGATCGTGCAGCCGGAGCGGCGCCGCGTCGCGGATGAGGACGCCGAGGATTCCCCGGCCGGTCGGGAGGTCGCCGATCGCGGCGTGCGTCTCCGCGTCGACGCCGGTGGTGAGGAAGCGCTCGAGGCGCGTTCCGGTCGGATCGACGACGCCGAGTGCCGCGTACTTCGCGCCGGTGAGAATCGCAGCCGTCTCGATCAGCTTCTGCAGGACGGCGTCGAGGGAGAGCTCGGAGCTGAGTGCGATTCCTGCCTCGACCAGCGCCCGCATCCGCTCCTGCGCGGCGGTCGTCGCCATGTCGTCAGAGGCTCGCACGGAGGTCCGCGGGCCGCAACGTGCCGGTGCCGAGATCGGCGCTCTCGGGGACGAGGTCGCGCACGACGCGGTGCACGAGCTCCGGTTCGTCGCTGAGCGGGCTCAGCAGCTTGTTCCCCTTGAGGAGCGCCCTTCCCCGCGGCGCCGGGTAGACGGCGAGATCACGCTCGGTGTACCCCCGCGCGCGCAGGAGCGCGTTCGCGCTGGCGATCGCATCCTCCATCCGGGTCACGCTAACCGAAGAGATCGCGCTCGGGCGGGATCGGGATATCAGTCGCGTGGCCCTCACCCCGGACGTCGAGCCCGCGCACGACCGTCACGGGGATGCGGTCGAGCTTGCCGGAGACGAGCTGCGCCGCGCTCGCGATCTCGTCCGCGACCGCGACCACCGTGGCATGGAGCTCGTAGCCGATCGGGTCGCGCTCACCGGCGAAGTCGCGGAGTACCTCGACGCCGGCGGCGCCGATCGCGACGTCGGTCGTGCCCTGTCGCCACGGGCGGCCGAACGAGTCGGTGATGATCACGCCGACCTCACGTCCGGTGCCGGCGCGCAGCTCGTCGCGCAGACGAGCGGCGGAACCGTCGGGGTCGCGCGGCAGGAGCACGAGCATCCCCGGCTCCGGCGAGTTCGACGCGTCGACACCGGCGGACGCGCAGATGAAGCCGTGCTCCGTCTCGCAGATGACGAGCGGCGGCCGGACGCGGACGACGCGCTTCGCCTCGCGGAGGATGACCTCGATGCGCTGCGCCGCGTCGCCGTCGGCCTCGGCGATCTCCACGGCCCGCGGCGAAGGCTCGATCCCCTCCAGGCGGATCACGCGGCCTTCGATCTTCGAGATCGCCTTCTGCGCGACGACGACGATGTCGCCGTCCTCGAGCTCGGTACGCTCGAGGATGAGCGATGCGAGGTCGTCGCCCTGTCGCAGCTCGGGAAGGCCGGTGACGGGGAAGACGGAGAAGCCGGTCACAGGCCGACGATGCGAAGACCGACGTGGCCCTTGTAGCGGCGGTTGAGGTTGACGATCACCGCGGTCATCCCCTCGAGTGCGCGCGCGCTCGTCAGCGGGCCGGCGTCGAACGCCCGGCCGGCGACGACCTTCGACGCAAGCTCGAGTGCCAGATCCTTCGCGAGCGCGTCGTCGCCGCACACGAGCGCGTCGCCGTCCGCCTTGCCGCTCGCGAGCGACGCCGCAGCGAGCGAGTGCAGACCGGCCGCGACCGGCGCACGCAGGAGCTCCTGCGTGCGCTCCGCGATCGAGCGCACGTCTTTCGTCGGGTGCACCCCGGCCTTCGTGAATCGCAGCTCGCTCGCGACGCTGAGGACGGGCGTCTCGCCGATTGCGCCCACGAGCTCGGTCGCAGTCGACAGGGCTGCGTCCGCCTTGACCGCGAAGACGACGAGGTCGACGCCTTGCACGGCGTCGGCATTCGCCGCGCCTTCTGCAGCGCCGGCCTCGGCCGCTTTCTCGCGGGCGCGCCCGGCGTCGCGCGAGCCGACGACGACGTGATCGCCTGCCTCGACGAGCCGACGGACGAGCGCGAGCCCGAAATCGCCGGTACCCCCGACGACCGCCACGTTCATGCGAGCACCGCTCCGAGCGCGGCCTCGGCGAGCCGCCGTCGTGCGTCCGCGTCGGTCATGAGCGTGCGCGCGACGATCGGCCGGACGTCGCCGAGCCCGTCGACGTCGTCCGCGTCCGACTCGTCGACGACGAGCCCGTCGATGAGCCCCGGGTAACAACCTGCAACCTGGGCCGGCGACGTGCCGCCGGCGAGGCGCGCGAGCATGCGGTCGGCGGGCCCCTTCACCGCGCGGCCGGCGATGAGCGGACTGACGGCGACGCACGGGACGCGCCGTGCGGCGATCGCGTCCCGAATCTCGCGTACGGCGAGAATCGGCGCGACCGAGACGTACGGGTTGCTCGGCGCGAGCAGCAGCATGTCCGCCGCCGCGATCGCTTCGAGCACGCCAGGCGCCGGTAATGCCGTCTCCTCGCCCTCGAAGCGCAGGCCGTCGACGTCGTCGCGATGGCCGCGTGCGACGAACCACTCCTGGAACGTGAACTCTCCGTCCGGGGTCGCGATCCACGTACGGAGGCGGTTGTCCGAGGCCGGCAGGAGACAGGTCTCCAGGCCGAGCTCCGCGCACAGCCGCGCGGTGACGCGCGAGAGCGGGTCGCCGGCGTGCAGCGCCTGCGTTCGGACCAGATGCACGCCGAGATCGAGGTCGCCGAGACGGAACCACGTCTCGCCGCCGAGCCCGGCGACGCTCTCCAGCACGCGCCATGTCTCACCGGCGCGGCCCCACCCGCGGGTCTCGTCGTTCAGGCCGGCGAGTGCGTACATGATCGAATCGAGGTCGGGCGAGACGTGGAGACCGAGCACCTCGAGGTCGTCGCCGACATTGCCGACGACGGTGACGTCCTCCGCCGCGGCGACGACGCCCTGCACGAAGCGCGCGCCGCCGACGCCTCCCGAGAGGACGACGACCTTCACTGCGCGCTCCCGGTCGCGAGCGCCGACAGCACGGCCTGCGTGCGCGGGCCGCAGCGCAGCTGCAGGCGCTCGAGGTCGGCCATCGTGTCGACGTCCTCGGCGAGGTTCGGCACGACGACGGTGACGGTCTCGACCTCGAGCGCGCGGAAACGGCGGGCGCTGTCGGGGCCGTACAAGGGACGGAAGAGGTCGGCCCCGGACAGGCCGAGGGCGTTCGTCGTGCCGTCGAGCGCCTCGACGAGCGCGATCCCGTGCTCCGGCACGGCATCGGCGAGCGCCCGCAGATCGTCCGGCACTACGCACGGCAGGTCTGCGTTGACGACGAGCGCGCGGCCGTCGACGCCGGCGAGCGCCGCCTGCACAGCCGGGCCTTGGCCGCCGCCGGGATCGGAAACATGCGCGGCGGCGAGCTCCCGCGCCAGCGCAGCTCCCTGCTGGTCGCCGGCGACGACGAGCGTCGGCCCGATGACGGTCGCGGCTGCGATGACGTCGGCCAGCATCGCGAGCGACAGATCGTTGCGCGTGCGCCGCGGCGCGTCCAGGCGCGTCTTGCCCGCAGACCCCGCGAACGGCACGACCACCGTAGTCATGGACAGAGCGTAGTAGCGTGGCGCCGGTGAAGGTGAGGGCGACCCACGCGCTGCCCGGGCCGGCCTGGGCCGAGCTCGGCGAGGTCGAGGTCGCGCCCGCGGGCACGCCGGGTCCCGACGTCGACATCCTCGTCGTTATCAACGAGCCCGTCGATCTCGAGCTGTACCCGCTGCTCCGGCTGATCGCCAACTACAGCGTCGGCTACGACCGCGTCGACGTCGGCGCTGCGCACGCTCGGGGCGTCTCAGTCACGAACACCCCGGGTGTGCTCGACGCCGCCACCGCCGATCTCGCGATGGCGCTCATGCTCGCAGCGCGCCGCGGCGTCGCCACGGGCGACCGGGTCGTCCGTGCCGCCGGCTGGAAGATGCGACCCGGCCGAGAAGTGAGCGGCGCAACGCTCGGCATCATCGGTCTCGGCCGGATCGGTTCGGCGGTCGCACGTCGTGCCGAGGGCTTCGACATGCGCATCCTCCCGGTCCGGCGCAGCGTCGGCAACCTCGACGAGGTACTGCGCACAGCCGACATCGTCACGCTGCACGTTCCACTCTCGACGGAGACGGAGAAGCTCATCTCGCGCGAGCGGCTCGCGTCACTCAAGGACGGAGCGACGCTCATCAACACCGCGCGCGGCGGCATCGTTGACGAAGGCGCGCTCGTCGCCGAGCTCGTCTCGGGACGGATCAGCGCGGGCCTCGACGTCTTCGCGCACGAGCCGCACGTGCCCGAGGAGCTCTACGGCCTCGACAACGTCGTGCTCACGCCGCACATAGGAAGCTCGACCGTCGAGACGAGAGCGGCGATGACGCGCGTCGTCGTCGACAACGTCCTCGCCTTCCTCCGCGGCGAGCCGCTCCCCAATCCGGTCACGTGAGGAGGCCGTGAGCGGTCGACGCTCCCGAAAGTGCGCAGCACTTTCGGGCTAGTAGGCCTGACCCGGCCGGCCGGCGCGAATCCAGTCGCGGACCTCGAACCAGTGACTCGAGCGCAACGCCTCGGCGACGCGCTCGTCCGTGTGTGCGGCGTAGAAGACGTTGTGGTCGAGATCGCAGCAGATGGCGACATCTGACAGCGAGACGTCGGTGACGTGCATGAGCGCGTCCGCCGGGAGCTGCGCCTCCGCGACCGTGTAGTGCTTGAACTGGAGCTCGGGCGCGATCTCCATCAGATCGGGCCAGTCGGGGCAGGTGCGGGAGCTCACGACCACGTTCCTTCGAGATGCACAAGTCCACGTCCTTCGTCGGCGGGATAGACGACGAACACGAGCGCGTCGTCGAGGGAGTGATACTGCGTCTCGCCGCGCTCGTCGCCGAGGTCGAGCCGGAGATGAAGACGCCCGTCGGCGAACGGCGGCCGGGCCGACTCGAAGCGCAGCGGCAACGCGCGCGTGTCGCCGTTCCAGCCGAGCTCGGCGGTCGACACAGCTCCTGCGGCGACGAGGATGCCTGCGTCGTCGCGCAGCTCCCAGCCGAGGCGGGGCGGGGAGATGGGCGTGTCGGCCGCGACGTCGAGCGCGATCGCGAACGGCTCGCCGGCGAGCAGCTGGCTCCGCTCCTCGCCGCCGTCGGCGAGGAGGCGAACGCTCTCGACGCGCGCAACGTCGCCGCCCCACTCCTTCAGCCCCGCAGCGCGCTCCTCCGGATCGCGCTCGCCCGCAAGCAGCCTCCGGTATGCGACCACAGCCTCGTGCGTCGGCCCGTCGAACGCGACGCAGCCGCCGTTCAGGAGGACTGCGCGATCGCACAGGCGCTCGACCGCGCTCGCGTCGTGCGAGACGAACACGATCGTGCCGCCGCGCTGCTTGAACTCGAAGATCTTCCCGAAGCACTTGCGCTGGAAGGCCTCGTCGCCGACGGCGAACACCTCGTCGAGCAGGAGGACATCGGCCTCGATGTGCGAGGCGATCGCGAAGCCGAGGCGCATGTACATACCCGACGAATACGTGCGCACGGGCAGATCGATGAAGTCCTCGAGCCCCGCGAATGTGACGATCTCGTCGAGCTTCTCGCGGATGGCGGCGCGCCGCAGGCCGTGGATCGAGCCGTTGAGGTAGACGTTCTCGCGGCCGGTGAGGTCGGGATGGAAGCCTGCTCCGAGCTCGAGCAGGGAGCCGACGCGGCCGCCGACGGCCACGTGACCGGACGTCGGCTTGATGATCCCGGAGAGCAGCCGCAGGAGCGTCGTCTTGCCCGAGCCGTTGCGCCCCACGAGCCCGACGGCGCTGCCCGGCTCCACGGCGAACGAGACGTCGCGCAGCGCCCACACGTCGGTGCCGCGGGTGCGTCCACGCGCGACGATGAGATCCTTCAGTGCGCGGCTCTCGCGCGGATAGACGTGGAAGCGCCGCGCGGCGTGGTCGACCTCGATCGCGCCCGGCGTCATTGCAACGACCTCCTCACGATCGCGGCGAGCGTTTCGATGAAGGCAGGGTCGTCGTTCGGCATGTCGATCCGCTCGAGCCGCATTCCGAGCTCGCGCGCCTTCTCCTGCGCTTCCACGTCGAGGTCCCAGCGGATCTCGAGATGGTCGGAGACGAAGCCGACCGGGCAGACGAGCACGTGGTCGACGCCGTGTCCGCGCAGCTCCTCCAGGTGGTCGAGGATGTCCGGCCCGAGCCACGGCTCGCCGGTCGGCGACTCGCTCTGGAACGAGAACGAGAAATCGCGGATGTCTGCGACATTCGCGATTTCTCTCGTCGTCTCGAGAAGCTGGTCCTTGTACGGGTCACCCGTGTCGAGGATGCGCGCGGGAAGCGAATGCGCCGTGAACACGACGTGTGCCGTCGTGCCGCGAACTCGTTCTGCGAGCAGCTCGATGAATCCCGGCTCGTCGTGCCAGCTCTCGACGAATCGCAGCTCGGCGCTGTCGACGGCCGGCTCCAGCTGGTCGCGGTAGCCTCCGATCGAGAGCGCGGAATAGTGCGGCGCCAGGACGAGTCCGACGATGCGGTCGGCACCGCCCCGGAGTGCCGCCGAAGCCGCGTCCGCGATGTGGGGCGTCCAGTGCTTCATGCCCGTGTACACCGGGATGTCGAGCTCGCGCTCGAGCGCGGCGCGCGTCCGCTCGGTGATCGCGTTCAGCGGCGATGAGTCCTCGATGCCCAGACGCCGATAGCGCGCGACGAGGTGCTCGAGGTGCTCGGGCGCGATCGGCCGGCCGCCCCGGATGTCGGCGTAGTACGCGGGCACGTCCTCGATGCGCTCGGGCGACCCGTATGCCATCAACACGACCGCGTCAGGCATGGACCGGCTCCTGGACCAGGGCGGTAAGGCGGGTCAGGACGTCCGGGTCGGTCTGCGGCAGCACGCCGTGACCGAGATTGAAGATGTGCGAGCGGCCCGAGCCCTGTGCGAGCAGGTCGAGCGCTGCGCGCTCGACCAGGGGCCAAGGCCCCAGCAGGACTGCTGGATCGAGATTGCCTTGGACGGCTCGGTCGTCCGGCACAGCCGACAGCGGCAGGCGCCAGTCGACACCGACGACGTCACCGCCCGCCTGCGCCATCGCGTGCACGAGCTGCTCGGTTGCGCCCGTGCCGAAGTGGATCGTCGGCGCGCCGACCGCGTCGAGGATGCGCGCAGAGTACGGCGCGACGTGCTCGGCGTAGTCGGCAGGCGACAGGACGCCGACCCACGAGTCGAACAGCTGGATGACGTCGGCGCCGGCATCGACCTGCGCGGCGACGTAGCGCGCGAACTGCTCCGCCAGCCGATCGAGGAGCGCGTGCCAGACGGCGGGCTCGCGGTACATGAGGGCCTTCGTCCGCGCGAAGTCGCGGCTCGGCCTTCCTTCGACGAGGTAGCCGGCGACGGTGAAGGGCCCGCCGCAAAATCCGATGAGCGCGCGGTCGGAGTCGAGCTCGCGCCGGACGATGCGGATCGCCTCGAGCACGTTGCGGTCCGGGTCCCCCGTGGAGAGCCGGTCGACGTCGGCCATGCTCGCGACCGGCCGCTCGACGACCGGCCCGACGCCCTCGACGAGGTCGACGCCGATGCCCATCCCGAGGACGGGCGTCATGATGTCCGCGAAGAGGACGGCCGCGTCGACGCCGTGCCGACGCACCGGCTGCAGGGTCACCTCGGCGCAGAGCTCGGGCGTGCCGGACAGCTCGAAGAAGCCGTGGCGCTCGCGCAACGCGCGGTATTCCGGCAGCGAGCGCCCCGCCTGCCGCATGAACCACACAGGTGTGCGCTCGGCCGGCTCGCGACGCGCGACCCGCACGAGGAGAGGCTCGGGCATCACCACCTACCTAGACTAGCCCGGTGCCTGGACTCGGCCCCCTCGTCGTGCGTTGGCATGCACTCGAGCTCGCGCCGGTCGAGGCGGGCGCACCGCACCTCGCCACGGTGGAGCTCGAAAACGCCGGCTCCGCGCCGTGGCGTACGCGCGGCCCGCAGGATGGGATCTTCCTCGCGTACCACTGGCTGGACGAGCGCGGCAACGCGATCGTCTGGGACGGTGAGCGCACGGCGCTCGCACGCACGGTCGACCCTGGCGCGACGCTGCGGCAGGAGATCGCGGTGCGCGGCCCCATCCCTCCCGGCCGTTACCGGCTCGCGGTCGACCTCGTCGAGGAGAACCGCTTCTGGCTCGCCGAGCTCGGAAACCCGATGCTCGAGCGCGATGTGGACGTCGGACCGCGCGACGCCTCACAGTCGCGCGTCTTCTTCGGGAACGGCGTCGAGCCCACGGCGGATTGGCTCGAGCGCGCGCATGCGCTGCACGCAGAGGGCTACGGCGCCGTCGGCGGCGCGGTCGAGCCGGAGCGGAGCCTCTTCCGGCGAACGCCCCCGGAGCTGCAGCCGTACGCTGCGGGAGGGGGCCGACATCCGCGCTTCCCGCATCCGCTCGTGTGCCCGTCGCTCCTGCCGCCGCTCGAGCCGAACGACGAGGTCGCCGGTCTCCCCGCCTACCGGCCCGCCGGCAGGGAGCCCTGGATGTTCGACGCACGGCTCGTTGTCAGACTTCGATAGCGATCTGGTCGTCGACGCGCGTGAAGACGATCGCCCCGAGCAGGAGCGCGACGGCGGACGCGACGACGAGATAGAGCGCATCGCCCCAGAAGGGCAGGCGCCCGAGGAAGAGCGGCGCGCGGATTGCCTCCACCGCCGGCGACAGCGGGTTCGCCCAGTGGATCGCCTCGATCACGTGGTGGTGCGCAGCGAGCGATCCCGACGTCAGGGGATAGATGATCGGAGTGAGGAAGAACCAGGGGACGAGCAGCGCGGCGACGATGAACTCGACGTCGCGGAAGAGCACGTTCAGCGACGCGAACGCGAGCGCGAGCCCGGAGACGAGCGCGAGGACGAGGACTGCGAGCGGGATCGCGAGCAGCTCCGTCGCGCGGGCCCGCGGAAGCGCGATAGCGTTGACGACGAGGAGGATCGCGAGCATGGCCGCGAAGCTGACGAGATGCGCGCCGACGACCGAGAGCGGGACGAGCTGGCGCGGAAAGCGGATCTTGCGGATGAGGTTCGCGTTGTCGAGCATCGATCGCGTGGCCGATTGGAGCGCTGCGGCGAAGAACGTCCACACGGCGAGCCCCGAGAGCAGGAACAGCGGGTAGTGCCCCCCGTTCGCGAACGGCGACTTCCACACGACCCCGAAGACGAGCAGGTACACGCCCATCAACATGATCGGGTTCACGATCGTCCACAGCACACCGAGCGCCGAGCCGCGGTACTTCGCCTGCAGGTCGCGACGGAAGAGGTTGCCGAAGAGCTCGCGATACCGCAGGAGGTCGGCGTACACGTTCATGCGCGCTTCCGCGCATAGACGGACACGCCACAGTAGTGCACCGCGCTCAGGTGCGTGAGCGTCCCCAGCGACAACCCGATCTTCGGGATCTTCGACAGCACACGGCCGTACGGCGAGGGCGCCCAGCCGTCCGGGCGCTCGAGCCGACGCACCCGGAGGCCGGCCGCGACGAACGCGGCGACATAGGCCCACACGGTGTGTACGTGCTCGTTGATCCCGACCTCCTTCTCGGCCGCCTGATCGGGGTTCTCCGGACTTCGCCCGATGCCCCGCGTTCCCTCGTTCAGCCCCGCGACGACAGCGCCCGGCCGCGCGACGCGAGCCATCTCGCCCACCATCTGACGCAGATCGAGAGCGTGGTGCAACGTCGCGAGGCAGTAGACGACGTCGAAGCTCTCGTCCGCGAACGGAAGGTGCTCGCCGTCGGCCTGCACGCGGCCGAAGTCGCCGTAGAAGACGCCGCGCCCGAGCCCGATCTTCGGATCGACGAGGATGTCCGTCGCGACGAACTCGCAGTCGCGCTCGAGCCAGAAGCGCGAGGCCCACGCCTTCGCCGCACCGACCTCGAGCACGCGCAGGCCGCGCAGCTCGCCGATGTACCGGTCGAGGAGCACCTGGAACGAGTGGCCGTTCGCGAGCCACACGAGGTCGTTCCAGCCGAGCTCGCGATTCACGAACGGGAGGACGGCGTCGACCTCGTCGTCCGGTTCGTACCATCCTTCCGCCTGCGCCTTCTCGACCCAGCCGGCCGTCTCGCCGAGCTTCTCGCGGGCGCCGGGCAGGTCTTCGTGCAGCATGAGCGGGATGCCGCCCTCGACCCCGAAGCTACGGCCACAGCCCGAGCACGTCAGGGCCGCCGCGCCCTCGGTGACGGGGGCCCGGCACACGGGGCAGCGGAGGAGCTCGAGGAGGCCTGTTTCCACGTCTGGCTCGCGGGCCAAACTAGCGGACGGGTGCCCATACACCCGCTTAACAGCCCATGACTAGCCTTCTCCCGTGACGGTCACCGCGGCCGCCTTCGCCGCCCTGCCCGCGAGCGTGCTCGCGATCTGGGCCCTCCGCAGGACGCCCGCAGCGCGCCACGTCGTCGCCGCGCCGCGCGCCGACCGCTGGCACACGCGCTCGACGCCGCTCCTCGGAGGGAGCGGGATCTTCGCCGGGATGCTCGTCGCCTGCGGGATCGCCGTCGCGACGCATGTCATTCCCGCGAGCCGCGAGCTCGGCGGCATCCTCGGCGGCTGCGCCATCCTCTTCGTGGCCGGCCTCGTCGACGACGTCTTCCGGCTGCCGCCGCTCGCGAAGCTCGCCGCACAGGGCGGAGCAGCGGCACTCGTCATCGCCTCCGGCGTCCGCGTCCAGATCATCTCGAACGGCGTCCTCGCCACCGGGCTCGCGGTCGTGTGGCTGCTGGGGATGACGAACGCGTTCAACTTGCTCGACAACATGGACGGCCTCGCCGCGTCGCTCGCGACGATCGCCTGCGCCTTCTTCGCCATCGACGCCTTTACGATCCACCCCGACCACATGGTCGCGCTCGTCGCGCTCGCCGTCTGCTTCGGGTGCCTCGGCTTCCTGCCCTTCAACCTCCGCCTGCGCCGGCCGGCGTCGGTCTTCATGGGCGACAGCGGCAGTCAGGTGCTCGGCTTCGCGCTCGGCTCGCTCGGGCTCGCCTCCAGCTGGACGGTCGCCGGCTCGACGGTCGCGACGCTGGTCCTCCCGCTGCTCGTGCTGGCCGTGCCGATCCTCGACACGACGCTCGTCACCGTCGTCCGACTGCTCGAAGGACGCCCGGTCACGCAGGGCGGTCGCGACCACACCTCTCACCGCCTCGTCTACGAGGGCCTCTCCGACAAGCGCGCAGTCGTCCTCCTCAGCGGAGTGTCGGCGGCGCTCGGCCTGACGAGCCTCGCGTACAAGGTGCTCGACGACACACGCATCACGCTCCTGGGCGTGCTGATCACGTTCGCGTTCCTGCTTCAGTTCGGCAGTTATCTCGCGGACGTCAACCGCACGCCGGCGAGCGATCGCGCGCCGAGCTTCGTCGCTTCGCTGCTCGTCCACCGCCGGCGGCTCGTCGAGGTCGTCGTCGACTTCCTGCTCATAACGGCATCGTTCACCGCGTCGTTCATCATCCGTCTCGAGGGAACGGGCGTCGTGTGGCAGCGCCACGTGTTCGACCGCTCGCTGCCGGCCCTCCTCGTCGCGCGCTATGTCTTCTTCATCGCCTTCGGCCTCTATCGCGGCGTCTGGCGGTATGCGGGCGCGCGCGACGCCGCGAGCGTCCTCACCGCGTGCGTCCTCTCGGAGGCCGCGGCGTTTCTGTTCACCTGGGCGACGGTGCCGTTCAACGGCTTCCCGCGCAGCGTCTACCTCATCGACGCGCTCCTGTGCTCGTTCCTCATCGGCGTGTCGCGCTTCTGGGAGCGGGCACTCGCGCGCGGGCTGTCCTCGCTCGTCGGCCGCGGCGACCAGCGCCGCGTGCTCATCGTCGGCGCCGGCCGCAGCGGCCGAAGCCTCTTGCGCGAGCTACGCGAGACACCGGGAGAGCGCGTCGTCGGGTTCGTCGACGACGACGCCGCCCTGCGGCGTAGGCGCATCCAGGGCGTCTCGATCGTCGGCGGCCTGGACGACATCGGCTGGGCGGTGGGCCGACTGGCACCGGACGCCGTACTCGTGACGATCCCGTCCGCGCCGAAGGAACGGCTGGACGGAGTTCTGGAAGCCTGCAGGCGCGCTGCGGTACCGTGCAGCTTCGTGCGCCGCGAGATCGAAGTCACGCACGCCGTTCCGCTCGGCATCGTTGCCGAGTGAGTACGGTCGCAACCGCGCGCGGTGGGATCCGTTCCGCCGCGCTCACCGACCGCCTGCTCGCCGCCGTCCCGCTCGCCAGCGTCTACGTCTGGCTGTCGGCGATCTACGTATTCGAGGCATGGCGCCGGGTGACGCCGTGGCTCTTCGGCGACGAGCTCGAGTTCACCCAGCTGTCGCGCTCGATCGCCGCGACCGGCCACCCGGCGGAGCGCGGCCATCCCCACTCCGCCGACTCCGTCTACACCTATCTGATCGCGCCGATCTGGCGCATTCACGACGTCGCGGCCGCGTACGCGACGACGAAATATGTCGACGTCCTGATCATGGCCGCCGTCGTCTTCCCGACGTACCTGCTCGCACGAACGATCGTCGGCAAGACGGCATCCCTCTTCGCCGCGGCGGGTGCGGGGAGCGTTCCAGCCCTCGCATACTCGTCGTATCTCGTGGAGGAGCCGATCGCGTATCCCTACGCGGCGCTCTGCTTCTTCCTGATGGCGAAGGCGTTCCTCACGCGCGGCCGCAAATGGATCGCGGCGGCGATCATCGCGTCGCTCTTCGCACCGCTCGTCCGGACGGAGCTCGTGATCGTGCCTGCGACGCTCGTGCTCACGGGGCTCTTCGCCGCGTGGTCCAGCGACGCGGCCAGGCGATGGCGCGCAGGCTGGTCGAGCGGCGACTGGATCGGGTTCGTCGTCCTCCTGCTCGGGGCGGTCTTCATCGCGGGCGCGATCGGCAGCCATCACTCCTCCGAGATCCTCCGCGTCACGCGCGGCTACAAGCACCGGCAAATCGTCGAGGGCAACTGGGCGGCCGGGTCGCTCGCGATCGGGCTCGGGGTGCTTCCCTTCATGGCGGGGTTGGCAGCCCTCTTCCGCGTGCGGGGCGAGCCCGTGAGCCGCGAGGTGCGCATCTTCCGGTCGGTCGCCACTGCGGGGATCGTCGCGTTCGGCCTGTACACGGCGATGAAAGCCGCCTACCTTTCGACGGCGTTCGCGACCCGCGTCGAGGAGCGCAACCTCATCTACATCGCGCCGCTTCTCTTCATCGGAACGGCGCTCGTCTTCTCACGGCGACGCGTGAGCAGCCTGGGTCTCGCGCTCGCCGGCGCCTACACCCTCTACCTCGTCGGATACGCGCTCTACCACGTGACCCAGTACCCGTACCAGATGGGCGTGCAGCTCTACTCGGACGCTCTCGGCTTCGCCATCGTCGAGCAGGGGAACCGCGACCTCTCGTGGACCCCGCACCTCGTTCGGGAGATCTTGATCGCCATGGCACTCATCTCGGTGCTCATCCTCGTCGCGCCGCGCTTCGTCCGTGACCGTCGTGCGGCGACGGCGATCATCGCTGCAGCGGCGGTCGGGATCATCGGCTGGAACCTGACCGGCGAGCTCGCGGCGTCGGCCGGCACGAACTCGATCGCCAGTCAGGCGGCGACCACGCTCGGCCGCCCGTTCTCGTGGGTCGACGACAACACGCATCTCGCCCCGACGCTGTACATGGGCGAAGCCGAGATCGACCAGAACCCGGAATGGCTGCTCGAGTTCTGGAATCGATCACTCTCCCGCATCTCCAGCCTCGACGGCAGCGTGCTTGGTCCCGGCTTCTCCGGCAGCCCGAACATCCTGCGCAACGGCGCGCTCTACTGGCAGGACCTGCCGGAAGGGCTCAAGACGCAGTACGACTACGCCGTCGAGGATCTCCCGTGCATCGACCTCGCCGGGAAACGCGTCAGGACGCACCTGTTCCGCGCCGGCGGCCGGATGCAGACCTGGGCGCTCGTCCGGCTGTCGAAGCCGAATCGGTTGCGGAGCACCTGTACCGGGATCTACGCCGACGGCTGGACCGGACCGAAGGGCAGCATCTACTACCGCTTCACCGGTCCCGCAGGCTGGCTCCGCGTCGCGTACGCGCGCCCCGAGAACTACCCGATCCATCCAAGCCCGGTCCGGATCGTTCTCGGCACGCTGAAGATCGACGACAAACAGCCGGCGCTCGCACGCGTACTGACACGGGTGAACGGGACGATCGGCAATCTCCAGTCCAAGGTCAGCTGGCTGCGCGTTCCGGCAGGAGGATTCGTCGTGCATTTCGTCGTCGATCGAACCTTCGTTCCGAACGACTACGACCAGCGCGGAGACAGGCGCCAGCTCGGCGCCTCGCTCACGTACCGCTTCGTCCGGACCAGGCCGAGCAGATGAGCGTGAAGCGGGACCGGAGGATCGCCCGCGCGACCGGCCCGCTCCGCTCGAGCAGCTGAAGCCCCGGAAACGGGACGCGCGTCTGCGGGACGAAGAACGGACGCGTCTCCAGGCGGTCGAAGCCGGCCGCCTCGAGATCGGCCCGCACGTCCGCGAGCCGGTACTGCCGCGGGTTGAGGTCGAACACGAACTTGCGCGTCGTGTATCCGGCGATGCGTGCAAGCAGCGCGCGCCGGTCCGTTGCGTAGTAGATCGCACGGAAGATCGTCGTCGCCTCCACCGGCCCTGGTGGGACGTAATCGTTCAGGTCTGCCTCGACGAGCTCGCGGTCGTGCGCGCGGCCGGCGGCGATCATCTCGGCGTTCGCGTCGACGCCGATGTACCGCTGCTCGGGCAGGAACTCCGCGAGCCCACCGTCGCCGCACGCGAGGTCGAGGACGGTGTCTCCCGGACGGAGCGTCGGGCCTAGCGTCCGCACGAGCTCGGCGCGTCGCGCGAGATACGTGCCCGCGTCCGCGTACGCCGTGTCGCTCCAGCCGCGCGCCTTGCCCCCGTACTTCTGCCACGGAGGCGCCGAGTGAATCGGCGCCTCCTCCATGTGTCGGCGTCGCAAGCGCCGCCTCGGCCACGTCATCGCAGGGAGAGGAGTCGCTCGGGATGCTTGCGGAGGAAGCGCAGCATCGCGCGCGCGTGCCAGAGGGTATGCCGCGTGAGGAAGCGCTTGTCGATCACGGCTGCGTACTCGTGGCGCACGACTGCAGCCGGCACGTACCACCGGTCCCAGCCGGCCTTCGCCGCGCGGTAGTTGAGATCGATGTCCTCGCAGTACATCCGGTAGCCCGGGTCCCAGCCGCCTATCTCGTCGAGCATCGCGCGCCGCAGGAGCAGGAACGCGCCGAGCATGGTGTCGGCCTGCACCGGCTCCTCGGGCCGGTCGTCGAGGAGGTAGTGCCGTCGTTGCCAGCGCAATGGTGGGAAGAGGAGGCGCAGCGGAGTGCGCCGCACGAGCGTCGCACCGATCGTCGGGAAGCTGCGGCGCGACGCCTGCCAGCTGCCGTCGCTGTACAGCATCTTCGGCCCGGCGACACCGCAGCGCGGATGTGCCTCCATGAACTCGCGCAGGATCCCGACCGCGGTCGGAGATGCGATCGCGTCCGGGTTGGCGATGAGGACCAGGTCGTGCCTCGTACTCGCCGTCCCGACGTTCGCGTTGGCGGCGAACGATCGCGGTCGCTCGTTCTCGAGCACCCGAGCGCCGTCGGGGAGCTCGGCGGGGAGGCTGCCGGGAATGTTCGCGATCAGCAGGAGCTCGTCCACCTGCGGCGCAAGCGCGGGCAGCGAGTGCGCGAGCTCGTCCGCATGCCCGTGCGAGATGACGACGGCCGAGACCTTCAGCCGAGCCTCCGGTACACCTCGGCCGTGCGGCGCGCAGTCTCGTCCCAGCTGTACAGGCGCGCCCGCTCGAGCCCGGCCGCGCGCAGCCGGTCGCGCTCCGCGAGAGCCTGTCCGATGCCCGCGACGAGGTCGTCGGTGAGGATGCCCGCCTCGCCGACGAGCTCCCTCACGGCGGCGTCGGGACGCGCGACGACAGGCGTGCCGCACGCCATCGCCTCTGCGGGCGTGAGGGCGAAGCCCTCGTAGAGCGACGGATGGACGAGGCAGGCGGCGCGCTGGTACAGGCGCACAAGGTCCTCCGTCGGTACGTAGCCCCGCAGGTCGGCGCCGCCTGCACGCAGCGCCTCGACCAGCGCTGCGTCGCGCTGCGGCCCGACGACGACGAGCGGCATCCCCACGGCGCGCGCTGCGGCGAGCGCAGCGAGCGGATCCTTTCGTGGCTCGACGCTGCTGACGAACAGGAGGTAGCCGTCGTGGCCCTCGTCGCCAGGCCGAAACTCGGGGCCCGGCGCAAGCGGCGTCACCGTGATCTTCTCGGCGGCTATGCCGTACAGCTCCACGAGGTCGTCGCGCGTGCGCTCGGAGATGGCGAAGACGTGCGCAGCGCGCCGCGCCGACCACGGCACGACCGTCTTGAAGATCGCGCGCTCGCGCGCGCCCATCACCGTCCTGTCACGCTCGAACGAGAGATCCTGCACCGTCAGGAGAGCCGGGCAGGGCAGCGCCGGCGGGATCGCGTGGACGAAGTGGGCGAGGCTCGGGCGAAGGCGCCGGAGCAGCCGCGGCATCGCCCACAGCATGCGCAGCTCCTGCACGCTCGAGCGCAGCTCGATCGCGCGTACGCCCTGGGGAACGAGGTCGGGGCGGCGCGTGACTGCGGCGAGGTCGAGGTCGCGTGGCAGGGCGCGCAACAGCTCGCGCACGTACGTCTCGTCGCCGGTGCGACGGCGGCCGAGCGTGTCGGCGTCGACGACGATCACGCGGCTGCCTCGTATGCCTCGAGCAGCAGCGTCGCCGACGCGTCCCACGAGTAGTCGCGCGCGCGACGCAGGCCGGCGGCACGCAGATCGTCGCGGCGCGCGATCGCCTCCTCGATGCCGGCGGCGATCGACGCGACGTCCTCCGAATCGACGAGCACGGCCGCGCCGCCCGCCACCTCCTCCGTCGCGCCCCCGCGCGACGTGACGACGGGGGTACCGCATGCCATCGCCTCGAGCACGGGGATGCCGAAGCCCTCGTAGAGCGACGGATATACGACGCAGAGGGCGCCGCGATAGAGCCGCGCCAGCTCATCGTCGCTGGCGAAGCCCACCCACGACACACCAGGCCCGCTCGCGTCGACGCCTCCCCACCCCTCCATACCGGCGACGCGCAGCTCGAGGCCGAGCCGCCGCGCCGCCTCGATCGAGCGTGCGAGGTTCTTGCGCGGCTCGAGCGTCCCGACCGCGAGCACGTAGTCGCCCGCCTCGCGGGGGCCGTCCTCCGAGAACGCGGCCCCGGCCGCGTTCGGCACGACACGGATGCGCTCGCGCGGCACGCGCAGGAGCGTCTCGAGCTCGGTGGCGGTGAACTCGGAGACCGCCGCGACGATCCGCGCGTTGCGGACGACGCGCGGGACGACCACGCGACTGTACGTCCGCGTCCATGGCGGAAACGCCTCGGGGCGGCGGAAGACGGCGAGGTCGTGCACGGTGACGACGAGAGGGACGCTGCTGCGCACGGGTCCACGGTACGTCGGGCAGTGCAGGACGTCGGCGCCCCTCGCGCGGTGCGGCAGGACGTGCGGGTACCACGCGAGGTCGAGCCAGACCGTGCCGGCCCTTCCGGCGGAGAAGCCGCGCAGTCGCTGGACGGTGACCTCGCGCTCGATGCGCGGGAGGAGCGATCCGAGGTAGCGCGCGGTGCCGGCACGCGTGAGCTCGAGCGGCGTGACGTCCAGTGCGACCTTCATCGCGCGGATTCCCACGCGGCGAGGTGGGCGCGCCCGTTCTCGAGCCAGGTGAAGCCCGCGGCATGCGCGAGGCCGCGAGGCACGAGCCCGTCCCGTTCGGCACGCGCCTGGTCGATCGCAGAGGCGATCGCCTCCGGATCGTCGGGGTCTGCACGAAGGGCGACATCGCCGGCCGCTTCGTCGAGCGACGGGTGCGTCGAGACGACGCACGGCGTCCCGCATGCCATCGCCTCGAGCACGGGGATGCCGAAGCCCTCGAAGCGCGACGGGTACACGAACGCGGCGGCGCCGCGGTACAGCGTGGGCAGCTCGTCGTCGCGTGGGTACCCGAGCCAGGTGACGCCGGCGCCCCGCGCCTCGACGCCGCCCCAGCCGCGCGCGCCGACGACGCGCAATTCGAGGTCGAGTCGCTCGGCCGCTGCGATCGCGCTCGCGAGGTTCTTGCGCGGCTCGAGCGTCCCCACCGCAAGCACGTACTCGCCCGGCGCCCTCGGCCCGTCCGGCGTGAAGGCGCGATCGATGCCCGGATACGCGACGTGGATGCGGGCCGGATCGACGCCGAGCGTGGTCGCGACGTCGGCGCCGGTGAAGCGCGAGTTGACGATGACGACGTCGCACGCACGGGCGGCGTGTCGGTATTTCGCGCCGTGCATGCTCCGCGTCCGGCGATGCACCCAGTCGGGGAAGTGGAGCGGGACGAGATCGTGGATCATCGTCGAGCGGATACCGCCGCGCTGTGGGGGATACATCCAGTCACCGAAATGGAAGACGTCGAGCTCGCCCGCGAAGCGCTCGACCGGC
>CAZXZX010000185.1:0-8811 GCA_964645445.1 uncultured Gaiellales bacterium | reverse complement strand
CCGCCGACCGCGTGCTGGTGATGTACGCGGGTCATCTCGTTGAACAGGGGCCGGTCGAGGAGGTGCTACGGCGTCCGAAGCATCCGTACACGCAACTGCTGCTCTCGGCGGTTCCGGACCCGCGCGCGGAACTCGGACTCGCAGACGCGACCGACGTCGGCGAGCCGCCGAAGGTGGTCGACCCGAGCGAAGGCTGCCGCTTCCAGCCGCGCTGCCCATTCGCGGTCGAGGTGTGCTCGAGCGTGACGCCGCGGCTGCGCGACCTCGGGCCGGGCCGGCGCGTCGCCTGTCACGTCGCTGAAGCAGACGAGGAAGCCGCCTAGCTGCTACGCCGCCGCGACCGCGGCGAGCTCGTCGCGGAGCCGGGCTCGCGCGGCGTCGTCCGCGCCGAGCGCGTCGAGGCCGGCGAGCGCGGCGCCGAGCAGCGGCGGCGCCGCGAGCACGCGCACATCGAGCCGGCTGCCGACCTCGTGAAGCCCCCGTTCGATGCGCGAGAGGAGCCGTTCGTTGCGCGACTGCAGCAGGCCGCCGCCCAGCACGACGTCGACCGGCTCGTGCTCGATGCCGAGCCGCGTCAACCCCGCGCGCGCGAGCGCGACCACCTCGTCGCCGAGGCGGTCAACGATCTCGCCCGCGACGGAATCAGTGTTGGCGACCGAAAAGACGAGCGGCGGAAGCGTGCCGAGCTCCTCCCAGGCGACCTGACGCGAATGCAACGCGCGCGCAAGCTCCTCTGGCGTTGCGATGCCGAAGTGCCCGGGCACGAGCCGTTCGAGCGTCGTGCACGGTCCGCGCCCGTCGGCACTTCGCGCAGCGGCGTAGACCGCTGCGAGCCCGACGTCCGTCCCGCCGCCCCAGTCGCCGCTGATCGTCCCGAGCGAGGGGAAGCGCACGTGGCGGCCGTCCGGCGCGACGCCGACAGAGTTGATGCCGGCGCCGCACGTGACTGCAACGCCCCAGCCGCGCTTGCTACCTGCACGCAGCACGGCGAAAGTGTCGTTGCCGACGATCGTGCTCACGGCCCAGCCCCGCCGCTCGGCGGCCGCACGGTACGTCTCCTCCTCGTCGGGGAAGTCGACCGCCGCCATGAATAGCACGGCGAGGTCGGCGCCGGCCGCGCCCAGCTCGTGGACGAGCGAATCGACCACGTCGAGACTCCCGTCGACGCCGAGCCGGTGCGGCGAGGCCCCAGGCCCGCCGGCGACTCCGTGCACGGCGCCGTCGACGTCGACGAGCGCGGCGTGCGTCTTCGAGTTGCCGCCGTCGACGGCGAGGATCGTACTCAGCGGACTGCCTCGGCGAGGAGCGGGTCGAGCAGTGCCTCGATCATCTCGACCTGCCCGATGAGCGGATGCGCGAGCAGCGCCTTGCGTTCGTCGACCGAGTCGCGGCTCACCGCGGCCTTCGCGGTCAGACGCTCGTACGCGGCGACGTGTTGCACGAGCCCGAGCAGCTCCGGCGCGAGCGGCGGCTGCGGAAGAGGGTGCGCACCGTCGCGGTCGACCCGCGCGGGCACCTCGACCACGTCGTCGTCCGCAATGCCAGCGAGAGTCCCCTCGTTGCGGATGTCAACCTCGTGCACGGCGCCGTCTCCCGACGAGAGCGACGCCACGAGGCCGAGTGCGGCCTCGCTGTAGTACGCGCCGCCGCGCTGCATCAGCAGATCGGGGCGCTCGTTCACCGATGGATCTCGGTAGAGATCGAGCAGGTCCCGCTCGATCTTGCTCACGACCTGTGCACGCGGGACACCGTCGAACTGCTCGCGCAGTACCTCGTCGTGCGCGTAGAAGTAGCGCAGGTAGTACGACGGGACCGCGCCGAGTTCGTCGAGGAGCCACCGCGGCAGCTCGATGTCGGCAGCGATCTCGTCGCCGTGGTCGCCGAGAAGTGCCAGAAGCACGTCCTCGCCGTCGAGAAGCACGCGACGGGCCCAGGTCAGGTGATTCAGTCCGACCTGGTCGACGACAACGCGTCCCGGCTCGACGCCGAGCCACACGGCGAAACGGCGCTGGAACCCGATAGCGACGTTGCAGAGGCCGATAGCGCGATGTCCCGCGTCGAGGAGTGCGCGCGTGACGATGCCGACCGGGTTCGTGAAGTCGACGATCCACGCCTCAGGCGCGGCAAGCTCGCGCACGCGGTCGGCGATGTCAAGAACCACCGGGACGGTGCGCATCGCCTTTGCGAAACCGCCCGCGCCGGTCGTCTCCTGCCCGATGCAGCCGCATCCGAGCGGGACGGTCTCATCGTGCAGCCGGGCTTCCTGTCCGCCGACTCGGATCTGGACGAGGACGAAGTCGGCGCCGTCGACGGCGCGCTCGAGGTCACCGGTCACGTCGAGCCGGCCCCGGTACCCCTGCCGTTCGAGCATCCGCGCCGCCATGCCGCCGACGATCTCGCGCCGCTCCGGGTCGATGTCCTGGAGAACGACTTTCTCGACCTCGAGCCGCGTGAGCCCGGAGACCAGCTCGGGGGTATAGGTCGAGCCCCCGCCGATAACGGCAATCCGCATCTTCTCGTTAATCTTACTTACAGGATGGAAGGGCCGAGGGCCGTGCCCGCGCTCCTGCGCGACCTGAACGAGCGAACCGTGTTCGACGCGATCCGCGTCGGCGCGCCGATCTCGCGCGCCGAGATCTCCCGCCGGACGGGGATCTCGAAGCCGACCGTCTCCCTGACCCTCGAAGCGTTGCGGGAAGCGCGGCTCGTGCGGGAAACGGAGCAAGCACCGGGGCGCCACCACTACGGCGCGACGTACTTCGAGGCCGTGCCGGACGCGGGCCTCGCGCTCGGAATCGACATCGGTGCGCGCTTTCTTCGCGCCGGCGTCTGCGACCTGCGCGGGGAGGTGCGCGCGCGGCGCGACGTCGAGACGCGCGGACTCGACATCGGTGCGATCGCGCATGCGTGCGCCGCACTCTGCGCATCGCTCACGGCAGAGATCGGTCCCGTCGAGAACGCTGTCGTCGGGGTTCCCGGAGTCGTGAGCGACGGCGGTGCGATCGCGCTCGCCGGCGAGATCCCGG
This sequence comes from uncultured Gaiellales bacterium, assembly GCA_964645445.1. Lineage (GTDB taxonomy): Bacteria > Actinomycetota > Thermoleophilia > Gaiellales > Gaiellaceae > Palsa-739. The sequence continues at coordinate 5,785 of CAZXZX010000185.1, read as the reverse complement.
GCCTCGGACACATCGACCTCCGCGCCGAGCTTGCCTCGGACCTTGGCGTGCACGTGACGCTCGAGAACGACGTCAATCTGGCGGCGCTCGGGGAGCGATGGCGCGGCGTCGCCCGCGGGGTCGACGACTTCGCGTTCCTCTCCCTCGGTACCGGCCTCGGCGCCGCGGTCGTGCTCGGAGGTCAACTTCACCGCGGTCGCAACGGCGCTGCAGGCGAGCTCGACGCCGTGCGCAGCGGGCGGCTCGACGACGTCGATCCTTGCGCGGCGGCGCTTCTCGAGTTCGCGGCCGGCGTGATGCCGTCGCCGTCCGACCTGCGCGCGGTCTTCGCGGACGCGCGTGGCGGTGACGCCGCCGCCGGCACCGTCGTCGCCGAGGCCGCGCGGCGGATCGCGCTGCACATCCTCCCGATCGCCGCCACGGTCGACGTGCCGCTCGTGGTCCTCGGCGGCGGCATCGGCTCGAACGGCGACCTGCTCCTCAAGCCTATTCGGGCGCTGCTCACGGAATGGCTTGCGTTCCCGCCTCGTGTCGAGTCGTCGAGCCTCGGCGACGCGGCGGTGCTCTCCGGTGCGCTCGCGACCGGGATGGAGGACGCGCTCGAACGGGTCTTCGCGGCCCGTATGCAGGCCAACTGAGCGCCTCATCCTTTCGGATGAGGCCGAGTTCATCCCCGAGTGGGAGGCGGCTGCGGTTACCGTCAGGACAGTGATCGAGGCACGGGGCCTGACGAAGGACTACGGCGACAAGCGGGCGGTGGACGGCCTCACGTTCAGCGTCCAGCCCGGCATCGTCACCGGCTTCCTCGGCCCGAACGGGTCGGGCAAGTCGACCACCATGCGGCTCATCCTCGACCTCGACCGCGCCACCGCCGGCGACGTCACGGTCAATGGCAAGCACTACCGCGACCACAAGGCGCCGCTGCACGAGGTCGGCGCGCTCCTCGAAGCGCGCTCGGTCCACACCGGCCGGTCGGCCTACTACCACCTGCTTGCGCTCGCGCAGACACACGGCATCGGCAAGGCGCGCGTCCAGGAGCTGCTCGACCTCGTCGGGTTGCACGACGTCGCACGCAAACGCGCCGGCAAGTTCTCGCTCGGCATGGGGCAGCGGCTCGGAATCGCCACCGCCCTGCTGGGCGACCCGCACACGCTGCTCCTGGACGAGCCGGTCAACGGGCTCGATCCCGAGGGCATCCACTGGATCCGGAACCTGCTGAAGGCGCTCGCGGCGGAGGGCCGCACGGTGTTCGTCTCCTCCCACCTCATGAGCGAGATGGCGTTGACGGCCGACCACCTGATCGTCATCGGACGCGGCAAGCTCATCGCGGATACGAGCGTCGACGAGTTCGTCCGCCGCGCCTCGGGATCGATCGTGCGTGTGCGCTCGCCGCAGGCGACGAAGCTTCGCGAGCTCGTCCTCGGGCCCGGCGTGACCGTCACGAGCGAGGAGACCGGCGTTCTCCAAATCAGCGGGGTGACGCCGGACAAGGTCGGCGAGGTCGCTGCGGCGAACGGCATCGTCCTGCACGAGCTGACGCTGCTGCAGGCGTCGCTCGAGGAGGCGTTCATGGAGCTCACCCGCGACGACGTCGAGTTCAAGGCGGACGTAGCGGCATGAGCGCTGCGACGCCGGCGATCCCCCGCCTCGACTTCAAGGGCCGCGTCACGCAGGCCCGAGTGATCCTCTCGGAGTGGACGAAGCTCCACTCGCTGCGCTCGACACGCTGGTCGCTCCTCGCCGCCGTCGTGCTGACCGTCGGCCTGCCGGCGATCTTCGCCGCCGTCACGTCGTCGCACTGGGGCAGCATGAGCCCGCACGAGCGTGCCGACCGGCATCCGCTCGACATCGCGCTCGCCGGCGTCAACCTCTCCCAGCTCGCCGTCGGCGTCCTGGGCGTGCTCGTGATCACGGGCGAGTACGCGACGGGAATGATCCGCGCGAGCTTCACCGCCGTGCCGAAGCGACTGCCCGTCCTCTGGGCGAAGATCGTCGTCTTCGCCGTCGTCTCGTTCGCGCTGACGTTGCCGTCGGTGCTGCTTGCCTTCTGGGTGAGCCAGACTATCCTGGACAAGCACCACATCCTCCAGACGTCGCTCTCCGCGCAGGGCGTGACGCGCTCGGTGATCGGCGGCGCGGTCTATCTCATGTTGTTCGGCGTCTTCTGCATGGGGATGGGCGCAATCGTGCGCAACACCGCCGGCGGGATCGCGTCCTTCGTCGCGCTCTTCTTCGTCATCCCGCCGCTGCTGAACGTCTTCCCGACGAGCTGGCAGAACGCGATCAACCCGTGGATCCCGAACAGCGCCTTCCGCTCGATCTTCCAGCTCACACACGGTTCGCACAGCCTCTCGCCCGCGGGCGGGCTCGCCGTCTCGCTCGGCTACGTCGCGTTCGCCGTCGGTGTCGCCGCGGTGCTGCTCGTCCGCCGCGACACCTAGGGCTTCGCTTGCGATGTCGACCAGAAGAGGCCGTGCCGGCTTTGCCGGCGCGGCCGCTCGATCCGTGCTCTATCTTCCGGGGCATGACAACCCTGGAGAACCGACCGAACACCGCGCTCCTCGTCATCGACGTCCAGAACGGCGTCGTCGCGGGCAATCACGAGCGCGACACCGTCGTCGCCAACGTCGGCAGCCTTGTCGACAAGGCGCGGCAGCAGGAGATTCCCCTCGTCTGGGTGCAGCACAACGACGGCGAGCTCGTGGAGGGGAACGAGGCCTGGCAGATCGTCCCCGAGCTCGCGCCGGACGAGTCCGAGCCAGTCGTCCAGAAGCGGTACGGGGACTCATTCGAGGATTCGAATCTCGAGAGCATCCTCGCCGATCTCGGCGTCGGGCGGCTCGTCGTCGCGGGCGCGCAGACGGATGCGTGCATCCGCTCAACCCTCCACGGCGCCCTCGCGCGGGGGTACGACGCGATCCTCGTCAAGGACGCGCACACGACGGAGGACCAGACGCCGTGGGGGGCGCCGCCGCCCGAGCTCGTGATCGCGCACACGAACCTCTATTGGACGCATCAGACCGCGCCGGGACGGACGGCCGGGACGGTCGAGACGAAGGACGTGGACTTCAGCTGAGGTAGGCGTCGACGGCGCAGGCGCAGCGGCGGCCCTCGTCGATCGCCCACACGATCAGCGACTGGCCGCGACGCGCGTCGCCGGCGGCGAACACGCCAGGCGCCGAGGTCGCGAACTCGGCGGCGTCGACGTTGCCGCGCGCATCGCGGGCGACGCCGAGTGCGTCGAGCAGCCCGGGCTCGGGGCCGACGAAGCCCATCGCCAGCAGCACGAGCTGCGCCGGCCGCGACTCGTCCGTGTCGGGAACCGCCTCGAACGGCGGCGCGCCGCTGTTCCGCAGCCAGTGGATCTGCTGCACGTTGCCGTTCCCGGACAACCCGGTGGTCGAGACTGCGAAGCTCCGGTCGCCGCCCTCCTTGAGGGCGTAGGACGTACGCAGCTTCATCGGCCACAGCGGCCACGGCGTCAACGCGTCCGGGCGCGATGCGGGCGGCTCGCCGAGCAGCTCGATCTGCGTGACGGACGCCGCGCCCTCGCGGTGCGCGCTCGCGACGCAGTCGGCGCCGGTGTCGCCGCCGCCGATGACGATCACGTGCCGGCCCGCGGCGCTGATCGCCGGCTCGGACGTCCCGGCCAGGGCGCGGTTGCGTCCGTACAGGTACTCCATCGCGAAGTGGACGCCGCCGAGCGCGCGGCCGGGGACGGGCAGGTCGCGCGGCACGCGCGAGCCGGTGGCGAGCACGGTCGCGTCGACGTTCGCAAGCGGGCCTGTCACCTCCGCACCGAAGCGGAATTCGACGCCTTCGTCGCGCAGCTGCTGCACGCGCCGCTCGACGACGGTCTTCTCGATCTTGAAGTCCGGCACGCCGAAGCGGAGCAGGCCGCCGCCGGCCTCGTCGCGCTCGAAGACGGTGACGAGATGGCCGGCACGGTTGAGCTGCTGCGCGGCGGCGAGGCCCGCGGGCCCGGAGCCGACAACCGCGACGCGCCTGCCGGTACGCCGGGTGGGTGGGCGCGGCACGATCCAGCCCTCGTCCCAGCCACGGTCGGCGATCGCGCGTTCGATCTGCTTGATCGTCACCGCGTTGCCCTCGTCGATCTCGAGGACGCACGCCGCCTCGCACGGCGCGGGACACAGGCGGCCGGTGAACTCCGGGAAGTTGTTCGTGCGATGCAGCTGGTCGAGCGCCTCGCGAAAGCGGTCGCGATAGACGAGGTCGTTCCAGTCCGGGATGAGATTTCCGAGGGGGCAGCCGCTGTGGCAGAACGGAACGCCGCACTCCATGCACCGCGCGCCCTGCTCGCGCAGCTCGACGAGTGGGAGCGTCCGGACGAACTCTCGATGGTCGCCGACGCGCTCGCCCGGCGCGCGTTCCGGCGTCTCGACGCGGCCGATCTTGAGGAAGGCCCCCAATTCGCCCACTACGCCGCCGCCTCTTCGGTCTCCCGTGTGAAGAAGCCGTCGCCGCCAGTCGACATCGCGCCGTCCGCGAGCGCGCGACGGTACTCGTGGGGCATCACCTTCACGAACGCGCCGACATCGACCTCGACCGTGGACCCGGTGCGCTCGCGATGCTCCTCGACGAGCGCGCGCACGACGTCGACGTCCTCCGGCTCGAGCTCCTCGAGCGCGACCATCTCGTGATTGCAGCGCTCGGCGAACGTGCCGTCCCGGTCGAGCACGTATGCGATGCCGCCGCTCATGCCGGCGGCGAAGTTCCGGCCGGTCGGTCCGAGCACGACGACGACGCCGCCGGTCATGTACTCGCAGCCGTGGTCGCCGACGCCCTCGACGACGGCGCGTGCACCGGAGTTGCGCACGGCGAAGCGCTCGCCGACGAGGCCGCGGAAGAACGCGCGTCCGCTCGTGGCGCCGTACAGGATGGTATTGCCGGCGATGACGTTCTCCTCCGGGCGGAAACGTGCGGTTTCCGGCGGCCGCAAGGCGAGCACGCCGCCGGACAATCCCTTGCCGACGTAGTCGTTCGCGTCGCCGACGAGCGTCAGCTCGATGCCCTCCGCGAGCCATGCGCCGAACGATTGCCCGGCGGAGCCGCGGAAGAGGAACCGTCGCGATCTCCGGTCGTCTCCCGTCACCGCGTGATATGAGAGCAGCCCGCCGACCGTCCGGTTCACGTTCCGAATCTCGAGCTCGCCCTCGTCGAGCTCGAGCAGCGACCAGTCGAGCGCGTCGTCCAGCGCCGGCGCCTGCGCATGGGTTCGCCGGAGCGGCGCGCCCTCGGGCGCGGCGAGGATCCGCGAAAGGTCGACGCCGCGCTCGCGCCAGTGTGTGAGCGCTTCGTCGGCGTCGAGCAGGTCGACGCGGCCGACGAGATCCTCGAAGCGGGCGATGCCGAGCCCGGCCATCAGCGCGCGCACTTCCTCGGCGACGAAGAAGAAGAAGTTGACGATGTGCTCCGGCTTCCCGGCGAAGCGCTCGCGCAGGACCGGATCCTGCGTCGCGATCCCGACCGGGCACGTGTTCAGGTGGCAGGCGCGCATCATCACGCAGCCGGAGGCAACGAGCGGCGCGGTTGCGAAGCCCATCTCGTCGGCGCCGAGCAGCGCGGCGATGACGACGTCGCGGCCGGTCTTGATCTGGCCGTCGGTCTGCACCCAGATGCGCGAGCGCAGCTCGTTGCGCACGAGCGTCTGTTGCGTCTCGGCGAGCCCGATCTCCCACGGCACGCCGGCGTGGAGGATGGACGACACCGGAGACGCGCCTGTGCCCCCGTCGTGGCCGGAGATGAGGACGTGATCCGCGCCCGC
>CAZXZX010000184.1:0-5757 GCA_964645445.1 uncultured Gaiellales bacterium | reverse complement strand
CCGTTCCGCTCACGCTGCCGCGGCCACAGGTAGCCCTGCGCGATCGCGGTCTTCTCGTCGACCGTGTAGCCGTCGAAGCGGATGACCTCCATCCGGTCGAGCAGCGGGCCGGGAATCGTGTCGGCGATATTCGCCGTCGCGATGAAGAAGACGTCGCTCAGGTCGAGCTCGACGTCGAGGTAATGGTCGCGGAACGAGTGGTTCTGCGCGGGGTCGAGGACCTCGAGCAGCGCCGCCGACGGGTCGCCGCGCCAGTCGGCGCCGACCTTGTCCACCTCGTCCAGCAGGATCACCGGGTTCATCGTCCCCGCGTCGCGCAGGGCGCGCACGAGCCGGCCCGGGAGCGAGCCGATGTACGTGCGGCGATGGCCGCGGATCTCCGCCTCGTCGCGGATGCCGCCGAGCGACATGCGCACGAACTCGCGGTTCAACGCGCGTGCGACCGACTCGCCGATCGAGGTCTTGCCCGTGCCGGGTGGCCCGATCAGCGTGAGGATTGCGCCGCTCTTCTTGTCGTTCGGGATGCCGCGCTCCTCGCGAAGCTTGCGCACGGCGAGGTACTCGACGATGCGGTCCTTCACGTCGTCGAGACCTGCGTGATCCGCGTCGAGGACCTCACGCGCGTGCGTCGGGTCGAGCCGCTCCTCGGAGCGCTTCGACCACGGCACCGCGGTCAGCCACTCGAGGTACGTGCGGATCATCGACGCCTCGCCCGAAGCCTCGCCCATCGTCTCGAGACGGCGCAGCTCACGCTCGGCCTGCGCGCGGACGTCGTCCGGCATGCCGGCTTCCTCGATCTTCGTGCGGTACTCCTCGACGACGGAGCCTTCGTCCTCGCCGAGCTCCTTGCGGATCGAGTTGAGCTGCTGGCGCAGGAACCACTCGCGCTGCTGCTTCTGCGCACCCGACTCCACGTCTTCGCGGATGCGGGCACGAACCTGCAGCTCGGCGAGCCGCTCGCGCTGGATCTTCACGGCGAGCTCGAGACGCTCGATGACGTCGACCGTCTCGAGCAGCTCGACGCGCTGCGCGAACGAGATGTCGGGCGCGTACGCACACGTGTCCGCGAGCGCGCCGGCGTCGCTGATCGAGCGGAGGAACTGGCCGATGCGCTCGTCCGCGTCGCGCAGCTCGAGGATCTCCTCGACGACGGCGCGGTACTCGCGCTCCAGCTCACGCGTCTTGACGGGAGCCGGGTTCTCGTCCTCGGCCTCCTCGACCTCGACGCGCAGGTTCCCCTGGGAGTCGGTGTGGGCGGCGCCGATGACGCCACGGTGCGTGCCGGACAGGACGACCGCGTGGCCGGCCCCACGGGGCAAGCGGACGCGCTCGTCGACAGTGGCGACAGTGCCCACCTTGGCGTACTCCTGCTCGTGCCGCGGGACGAGCAGAACCTCGGTTTCGTCCCCGGTGTCGACCGTCAGCGTGACGGTCATGCCCGGGAAGACGACGGTGTCCTCTAGCGGGACGAGGAGCAGGTCAGTCACGATAGAACTCTCCAATCTCTGTACTAGGTATCGGAATTGTACCGACATAGGTAGAACGTCGCCGGAGGGCGGCGTAATCCCGCTCTAGTACAGGCCTGCGCCGGTCTCGAGGTCGAAGAAGTGGAGACGCCGGGTGTCGACCGCCAGCCGCGCGGGCCGGCCCTCCCGGGCCTGGGTGGCCCCGTCCACGCGCGCGACGGGTTCCTGTTCGTGCGGATGGCGGTCACGTCGCTCAAGGCGAAGACCGACGGATCACCTTCATCTCGAGCTCGACCAACCGCACGCTCGCAGTCGGCGTTCCAACCGACCTGATCCGCGGGGACGAATACAACTGGCCCGGGATCATGGAAGCGATGCTCATCGCGAGCATTCCGCTGGCACTCCTCTACAACGTGATGCTCAATCGATTCATCGCCGGCTTCACCGGGGGCGCATTCAGATAGGGAAAGGAGGGTTCATGTCGGAGGAGGAAAAGCTACTCAGCAGGCGGGAGCTGCTGAAGAAAGCCGGGGCCGGCGCGGTCGCCGTCGGAGCTGCAGGAGCCGGGGCGCGCTACCTACGATGAACCCGGCGATGGACGAGTCTTCTCGACGTTCCTCATCCCGCAGATGTTCGCGCAGGTCTCCCAGGGCAAGATGAGCGCCGCGCAGTCGGTCGCGTCGATCAAGTCCCAGGTGAATGCCATCTACGCAAAGTGGCGCGCCAGGGGCACCGTCTAGAGGGTGATCACGACCTTGCCGCCGGGGCCGGCGCGCTGCCGCTCCCACGCCTCGGCGGCACGGTCGAGCGGGAAGGTCTCGATCGGCACATCGATCCGGCGCGCGGTGACGTGGTCGAACAGCTCGAGGTATGCCCGGCTCTGCTCCTCGGTCGTCAGCGCGAAGCTGGAGTGCCCCATGATCACGAGCTCCTTGCCGCGCACGTCCGCCGAGCGCAGAGGAGACACGGGCCCGGCCGACTGGCCGATGTGCACGACGCGCGCGTGCCGCTGCGCGTAGTGCAGCGCGTCCGCCAGCGGCTCGCCCCATATCGGGTCGATGCATACCGTGAAGCCGTCGTCGCCGAACTCCTCGGGAATGCGGCCGAGATCGTTGCGGCCGACCGCGAGAACGGCGTCGGCACCGCGCAGCTTCGCCGCCTGGGCCGCGATCTGCCCCACGGCGCCCGTCCCTCCGAGGACGAGCACGCGGTCTCCGGGGCCGACCTTCGCCTTCCACGTGACGGGCACCCACGCGGCGATGCCGGCGATCCCGATCGCAGCAGCCACGACGGGATCCGTGCCCTCGGGGAGCCGAAGGGGGAGGCTCTCCGGCACGGCGACGCGCTCGGCGAGAAAGCCGTCCCGCGCCGTGCCCCGCGCCTCGCCGAAGAGGTAGGCGGGCGACCCGTCCTCGAGCCTGCCCGCCGCCTCGCAGCCGGGCACGTACGGCAGCGGCGGATGGCCGCCGTAGAAGACGCCGCTCCCGACGGCGATGTCCAGCGGGTTGAGCGCGACCGCCTCCACGCGGAAGCCGTCGACGTCGGGGACCTCGACGACCCGCGGGGGCGCGCCCAGCTCGACGATCTGTGCGCAGCGCATCATGCGACCTCGTCCTCGAGGCCGACCGCGGCGAGCGCGGAGCCCAGGTGCGGATGCTCTTCGACCCGCGCCACACGGCCCTCGTGGGTCGTCACGACCGCGGCATAGCGGCCGACGAGGTAGAAGCGGCGCGACTGGAGTGGCCGCTCATCGGTCTCGTCCGGCTCGATGCGCGAGAAGCGCATGCTGATGACGACACGGTCGCCGACGCCGATGCAGCGGTCGACGGTGACGTGGTAGCCCTCGGCGACGCGCTCCTCGAGGATGGCGAGCACGTCGTCGCGGTCGAAAGCGCCCTCCGCCTCCGCGCCGACCCACTCGACCTCCGGGTCGAGCATCTCGGAGATGGCGCCGAGGTCGCCGGCGACGAATGCGCGGTAGCCGCGCAGGAGGAGATCGACGCCCTCCTGGCTCACGGTGCGAGGGTAGCGATCGGGAATTCGTCGTGCGCGTGCTCGATGAGCACGGGATCGTGTGTCGCGCAGACGATCGCGGCGCCCGTCGTGCGCGCGAGCTCGGCGAAGAGCGCGCCGACGGCACGGGCATTGGCCTCATCGAGACGCGCAGTGGGCTCGTCCGCCAGCAGCAGGGCCGGACGGGCCGCGAGCGCGCGGGCGATCGCGACGCGCTGCCGCTCGCCCATCGAGAGACGGGCGACGCGCTGGTCCGAGAGCTCACCGAGCCCGACGTCGACGAGCGCACGGTCCGCGCCGCGGGGGTCGAGACCGCGCAGCTCGAGCGCGAGCTGGACCGTCTCGCGGGCGGTGAGGAACGGAACGAGATCGGTTCCTTGCGTGACGAGCCCGATGCTGCTGCGGCGCAGCAGCGCGCGACCGGTCTCGTCGAGCCCCGAAAGCGGCGCCCCGAGGACGCGAACGTCGCCCGCGGTCGGCCGATCGAGGCCTGCGAGCAGATGGAGCAGCGTGGACTTGCCCGAGCCCGACGGGCCGGTGACCACGGACAGACGCCCGGCAGCGAGTTGCAGGCTCAGGTCGTGGAACACCTCCGTCGCGCGCGCACCGCGCCCGTGCACCTTCGTCAGCCCGACCGCCTCCGCCACGGTTCCCCCGCTCCCCGCGTCAGACGCCGGCATCGCCGGCCTTGCCGGCTCGTGCGCGACCGTGTGCACGAAGACGCCGCCCGGCGTGGGCTCGAGGCGCGCGCGGGTCGTGCTACCGATGAGCTCCTCGGGGATTCGGATCCATCCGCCACGGTTCACGACCGCATCGACCGTGCCGCCGCGGCTCTCGGCGCTGACGCGCCCGTCGCGGATCTGGATGACGCGGTCCGCGACGGCAGCGGACTCCGGGTCGTGACTGACGATGAGCGTCGTCGCTCCGGCTTCCCGCGAGAGCTCGCGGATGAGCGCGTAGATCTGCACGGCATTGGCGGCGTCGAGCTCGCCTGTCGGCTCGTCGGCAATGAACAGCCGCGGCCGGTGCGACAGCGCCGCGCACAACGCGATGCGCTGCTGCTGGCCGCCCGAGAGCTCGCCTGGCCGCGCGTTGGCGCGATCGTCGAGGCCGACGCGCTCGAGCAGGCGATCGGCGGTCCGCGCACGCTCGTCGTGCTCGACGCCGAGGAGGCCGAGCCGCAGAGCGACGAGCTCGCGCGCCGTCAGCTCCGGCGCGAGCGCGCGCGTGTAGTGCTGGTCGGCGTAACCGAGCGTGCGCGAGCGGTAGTCGACGAGGTCGCGTCCGCGCAGCGTGCGCAAGTCGTGCTCGAAGACCCGCACCGCCCCGGCGGACGGACGGTCCAGCCCCGCGAGAATGCGCAGCAGCGTGCTCTTCCCGGAGCCGCTCGGCCCGAAGACGACGACGAGCTCGCCCTCTTCGACCTCGAGGGACAGCCCCTGCAGCGCGGCTGCTGCGCCCTCGTCCGACGGGTAGATGCGGAAGAGGTCGGTTGCGTCCACGGCGCTCACCGCAGCCTCCTCACCGCGGCGCCCGCCGCAAGCGTCGAGCCGACCGCGAGGCATGCGAGCGCGACGATGACGAGCGGCCAATCGAACGCGAGCGCGAGCGGGGGCAACGGCGTGCCCGCGCCGGCCGTGACGGCGACGACGGCAACGACGAGCGCGCTCACGACCGCGCCTGCCGCGACGCCGCCGGCGATGCCGAGGGCAGCGACCGTCTGCGCGCGCAGGAGCAGATGCCGGCGGAGCTCCGCCGGCGTGACGCCCTGTGCGGAGAGGTCGAAGAGATCGCCGCTCTCGTCGCGGCGGTCGCCGACGACGCCGAGGAGGACGCCGACCGCGGCGAGCACGAGGCCGACGATCGCGGCGACGAGCAGGAGCGCGAGCGACCCGCGCGCGAGCGGGTCGCTGCGGAGCTCGGCGATCGTCGCACGCTGCGACTCGATCGCGAGCGACGGATAGTGGGGCGGCTTCGCAGCGTCGAGCCAGATCTCGGTCGCGGTCGCCGTGCCCGGTTCGATCGTGTTCGCCGCCGTCAGCCAGGTGGGCAGGTCGGCGACAACGAGATCACCGTCGACGGACGGGAAGTGGCGGGCGACGCCGACGACCTGCCCTTCGACGGTCAGATCCTCGACGTGCAGCGGCAGGATCCCGCCGGGGCCGGCCGCGCGCGCGAGGCCGGGCGAGACGACGACCGGCACGGGCAAGCCCTCGAGCGGCTCTTTCGGCCGGAGGATCGAGTCGGACGCGCGGTTGACGACGTAGCGGAGCGTCGC
>CAZXZX010000183.1:0-6181 GCA_964645445.1 uncultured Gaiellales bacterium | reverse complement strand
GTCGGGCCGGATGAGATCAGTGTGCGTGCAGGAGTGCGACGGCGAGGGTCGCGACTGCGGCGAATAGCAGTGCGCCCGATGCCATCAGGCCGATCGGGCGGTGCTCGAGCGTTCGCTCGATCGCGTGTGCCCTCGGTATCGGTGCTCGTGTCATGATCACAGCGTCGGGCGCGTTCATGAGTCGTGCATGAAATCTGGTTCGGACTTACGCGATTCTCAGCTGCCCGGCGGTGCGGACGGCCGACGGAGCTGCGAGGACGACTTCGTCAACATGAGCGCGAGAGTCGGGCAGGCGTCGACCGCGCGACGCGCATGCTCTTCGAGCTCCATCGGTATCGAACGTTCGTCGATGATCGGGTAGCCCCAGTCGTCGACGGACACGCGCTCGGGGAAGAGCTCGGCGCAAAGTCCGTGGCCGTCGCAGGCGATGGGGTTGACTCGAAGATGTACGCTCACCGTCGTACGGTGCCTGTAGGAAGAAGCGGACGCCCTTTCCCGGTGCACGTCCCCCGCATGTGTCGGATGCACTCGTCCGAGAACACGTCCATCGCGCTGTGCACGAGCCGCACGGCGCCGTCCGGGTGATGGCATGCACCACGCCCCCTAATCTGCTCGAGCCAGCGCGGCAACCGACCTTCCTGTTCCCGGGTATTCGCGCGTGCGAGACGCTCGAGCGCTTTGGCGACGGCGTCGAGCCCGCGCACGCACGGGCCGCACTGGCCGGCGCTCTCGTCGGCGAGGTAGCGGGCGAGACGGGCGGTCTCGACGACGCCGCACGCCGTTTCCGGCAGCGCGAAGATCGCGCGAGCACCCAATGACGCGCCCGCTGTCCGAAGATCGGAATCGCAAAGCAACAGGGACTCGGCATCGTCGTCCGCGACCCACGTACCGAAGTAACCGCCGATGAGGTAGGCCGAGATCGGCACACGCGGCCCTCCCGCCCACGCGATCAGGTCGCGCAGCGGCAGACCGAGCGGTATCTCGTACACGCCCGGACGGCGCACGGCGCCGCCGAGCGTTACGAGCGCGCTTCCTGGCTCTTCGCGGGTGCCGACCATGCGAAACCACTCGGGCCCATACCGCGCGATCAGGGCGAGGTGTGCGAGCGTCTCCGCGTTCTGGACGAGCGTCGCCGCCCCGCCCACTCCGCGCTCGAAGGGGCGCGGCGGCGTGAAGGTCGGCTTTGCCGGACCGCCGTTGATGAGGTTGACGAGAGCGGTCTCCTCTCCCGCGATGAAGCGGTCGGGCACCGCGATCGTTTGGAACGACACCCTCTCGGCCGAGGAGCGTTCGGCGATCGCATGATTCACTGCGGACAGCCCGTTGCCGGCATCCGCGTTGACGCCCACGAAGACCTCGCGGGCGCCAACGGCCGCCGCCGCGACAGCGGCGCCGTCGAGTACGAGCTGAGGATCGTAGGCGAGAAGCACCTGGTCCTTGCCGCTGATCGGCTCGCCCTCGGCGCCGTTTACGACGACGATCGGGCGACCTGGTTCCGACGCGACCGCGCGCATCTTCCGGCCGGTCGGGAAGGAGGCTCCCCCTCTGCCCTGGAGGCCTGACGCGTCGACGAGCTCGAGCAGCGCGGCGTCCGCCTCCCGTCGCGCGCGTGTCGGAAGCGGCCCGTGCCGGCGGAGGTGGTCAGAGAGCGGGACAGCTTGCCGGTCGTTTCGCATGGCCGCGAGCAGGCGCGGCAGCTCGGTCGGCGACGGAGCCCGAACGCTGCGGGCGGCCGGAGCGGTGCTCACGCGGCGGGCCCGGACCCTTCCTCGGCGTTGCCGCCGTGGATCGACCCGGTGACGCGGCCCGACGAGGAATCGATTCGCAGGTCGAGGACGACGTGGACGTGCCGCCCCCCGGATTCCTGCACGTCGGCCGACACGAGCTGGCCCTGCAGCCCGACCACGGTGCCGGGGTACCAGGCGCTCGCGCCGCGAGGAAGGAGCCCGACGCTGCTCGCGAGCATCTCGACGCCGCCGCCCCCGAGCGGGGCGCCGCGTAGGGCGACGTGCACCCGGCCGACGAATCCACCACTTGCCGTGCCGTCGATCGACACGACCACGAGGCCGTTCCCTGCCGATGTATCCCTGATCATTCCCGTGAAGCTCGCGTCGAAGCGGCCGCGCGGCAGCTGCACGGGCGGCGCAATCGATGACACCTCCGACGCCGACGAGCCTGTGACGGCGGCTGCCCCGAGGAGCGACCGGGGTGTCCCCGCACGCGACGCCCAGCCGCGCTGGAGCGGGCCTGACAGCGCCCAGCCGAAAATCACGAGCGGGACGGCGAACGCGGCCAGCGCCGCGCCGACGCGCACGCGCGGTCGCGTTTCCGCAGACGACCCTACCCTCCACAGCACCGAGAGCACCACAACGCCGACGGAGGCAAGTGCGAACAGCCCGAACCAGCTCGTGCGCGCGTCGCTTCCGGTGCCGAGCGAATGCACAAGCGCGACCGGCCATGACGCATAGGCAAGCCAGTGCACCGCCCTCCACGAACGCAAACCGATGTGCGCACGCAGCAGGCTGGTGACGATCAACGCCAAGAGAAGATCGAACGCGACTGCGCCAAGGCCGAGCCAGATCGGCCGGTACGGCGACACGAACGGCAGGACGGCGTCCTTGTAACCGATCGGCGCGAACTTGTCGACGACCGTCGTGACGACGTGGACGACGACGAACGACAGCGCGAGTAGCGTGACATTGCGGTGAAGACCGAACACGAGAAACCGCGGCATCCGCGGCGGCCTAAATCGAACGGACCCAGCCACCCCGAGCACGACGCCCCCCGTGAGCAAGAGGAGCGCGACGACACCTGTCCCTCGCGTCAGGTACCACAACGTCTTCGACGATCCACCCATCGCCGCCAGCAACACGGTCGACCCGAAGCTCACGATCCTCCGGAAACGGCTACGGGCGTACTCGAGGATGAAACGGGGGCCGGTGGCTGCGGCGGTGAAAGAGAGGGAGATGCATTCGAACCCACCGGTGGCAGTGGTGGCGGCGGCGGTATCGCCGTCGAGCGACGACGGTGATGAACAGCGCTGACGCGATGGTGCACAGCGGCGTGCACGACCTTGCGACCCGCAACCGTACTCGCGGCAAGCGCGGCGACCGCTCCCGCTAACACAGCCATCCCAACTGCCAGCAGGCCCGTCAGCGCCTTCAGTCGTCGAAGACCGACATCCCGGGCTCGACGCAGCGCTCCGAGTTCACGCTCGTCCGGCACGAAACCAGTGCAGCAGGAACGCATGAACCACGCATGAAAGCCACAGCAACAACGTGCGACGCCGGTGTGCCATCGCCTAATCGTCGTTCGCGGCTGTCAGGGGCGCCCGATGGTGCCGCGGTGCACCATGAGGAGGGAGTTCGGGGGCGCGAGGTCGAGGCCGTCCGGGTCGTTGACGTACCCCGGCGAACGGCCGGGTGTCCTCGTGTGTCCGTACTGCCACACGATGCTGTCCGTGCGCGGATCGATGACGATGACGCGGTCGTTGTTGTCGTCGTTGAGGAGGACGTCTCCGTTTGGGAGCGGAGTCGCGAGCGAGGGATGGTCGAGCGGCGGGTCGCCCGCCTTCTGCTCGTATCGCCACCGGATGAGTCCCCGGCGGTCGAACATCTCGAGGCCGCCTGGGCTCGTGTAGTCAACGCTGAGGTAGAGCCCCGGCGTGACCTCGTTGGTGTCAGAGGGGTACGTGAATCCGGGCGGGTGCCACGAGTGAACGATCTTGCCGGCGAGCGTCAGCTCGTCGACCCAGTCGCCGTTGATTTCGGTGACGAGGAAGTGCCCGTTTCGCATCGGGAACGCGCCGTTCGGGCTGCCCCAGTGCGTGGGCGGTGCGTGGTAGCAGGCCTGTGTCGTTGTGCCGAAGATGCGGCTAGGCCGGTGTGCGCCCATGCGGATGAGCAGCAGCCGGCAGTTCTTGATGTCGGGAACGAGGATCCACCCGCCCGGAAGCAGCATTGCGTCGTCGGGGTTCCAAAGATGGTTCGGGTCGCTGCCCGGCACGCCCGGGGTGCCGTACCGGTACACGATCCGCCTGGTGGCGATGTCGACGACGGTGAGGACGAAGTCGTTCTCCTGCGTGACGATGATCTGCTTACCGTCCTCGCTGAAGAAGGCGTCGTCCGGCGAGACGAAGGTCTGCCCGGGCCGAAGGTCTCCCGGCTGTGGGAACTGCCAGATGATTCGCCCTCGAGGGTCGATCATCAGAAGTCGGTTGTTGCCGCGGTCGGCGATCAGGACCGGGCCTGGCAACACGCTCGGCTGCGAACCGGCGGCGAGGTGCGCAGCTGCGAATTGGCGCGAGGACGGCAGCGCGGCACGGCTTTCGGCGCACGCCGAACACAGCACAACGGCGCCAAGCAACACTGCCATAGATATCGCGCGTTCACCCACGAGTGGCGGCAGTAGATGCTGCAACGTCGAGAGCGCGGTCTCATCCGCAGAAACCCCGACGCCGACTGGCCAACGATCGGGGTTGCAGCCGTAACGAGGGTGGAGCGTCGTTCGGCCTAGCGGCCCGCCCAGAGGCTCGACGTCGAATCCCGAGGCTCGGACGACGTGGTCTTCCAGCCGATCGCGCTCCTGGAGCCAGGCCGCGGGGGGAACCCGAAGCTGTTGCCCGCACACAGGCGTGTTGGTAGCGGCATGATGTGACACGGCGCAGGCGCCACCGGTCCGCCCCAACCGAGGTGCTTGCGAATGTCGTCTCCATCAAGCGTCCAGTGTCTGTTTCGATGGCACTCGACCGGTGAGCGGTAGCGCGCCCTTGAGCCTGCCAACGGAGATCGGCGGGGAGTCCAGTCGATCGCGATGGGGAGCGGACGCGCGCAGCGTCTTCTCGCAGTGGCGACGATAAGTGCACTGCTCGTGGCGGCGGCGAGGGGATTCGCGATCATCGAGCGGCTGAAGTTGACGCCTTCACCGATCGTCGGGACGCGCGTGACGAAGACGTTCTCACCGGTTTGTGCGTGCATCACAGACAACGCGTCAGTCGACTTCCGCCTCCGCCGCGGCGGCCTGGTCGAGGTGGACGTCATCGCGCCAGATGGGACGCTCGTGCGGCGGCTTGCACGGTGACGGCACCGCTTGGCGGCACGAGAACGAGTAGGTCCTTCGGCCACACGCTGACCGGGCCGTACGCGTCGGAGAGCTTCATGCGCTGGATCGGGAAGCGCACCGCGTACAGCTTCCGGAAGACGCTCGAGCCTCGATGCGCCTCGGTCGCCGTCTACGACGCGTTCCACTCCGTCGGCTGGGGCTGAGGCGGATCGTGGTACGGCTCGACGAAGGACTACACGCACTTCTCGGCCAACGGCCACTGATCTACGGCTGCCCGAACGGCACCTGCACCGGAGCGGTTCCCGGCTGCCCCCAGACGTAGCTCGATCCGGGTATCGGCGCGGCGACGACAGCGACGGTCGGGATCGACACGAATGGTTGCGCCATCGGAACGGTGACCGGCGCCGCCCCCGGCTGCGCCCAGGCGTAGCCCGACACGGGTATCGCGGACGCCGAAGCGCCTGCGGCGGAAAGGGCGGACGTCGCCGTCGCGAGGACAGCGAGGAGCACCGCGCGTCGAACACGCATGCTTCCTCCTTTCGTCGTCCTCAGCCTCGGACGCTCGAGGCCACGTCCCATCGGCGGAAAGTCCGGATTCGAGGCGCGACGGCGTGAGCGGCGAGGCTCGTCGAGCCCCGCCGCCCAGTCCCGACTGCTTGCCGAACTCCTCCCGGATGCTCTTCATCGCCGCTCTCGAAGAGGGCGACGTTCTCCGCCGAGTCGTCGGCCGAAGCCGCCTGCGCCGAGTTCATCTTCGTGAGCAGCGCGAGCTTCATTTTCGCCTCGAAGTCGCCGATGGTTGCTGCCTGGTCGAAGTAGGAAGCCAGCTTGGCAACCATCGGAGTAACGCCGCCTACTTCAAAACGCTCGCGTACCCCGGCCTATTCACGCTCACCGCGCTGAAGCGTTCGCACGGCGTCATGAGATCCGGTTCCGGTCGCTCAGGGGACATTCCCGAATACTCGCGCATCGGGACGCCCTTCCGCCCGGCACTGCACGGCGCGTCTGCAAGAGGACTGCCCTAGGCATACCGCCGTGCCGTAGGGTTGGGAGGTTCGAGCGAAAGGGCTGCCGTGCTCGGGTTCATCAGGATCTTCCGTGAGTACGAGCGTGGCGTCGT
>CAZXZX010000182.1:0-6996 GCA_964645445.1 uncultured Gaiellales bacterium | reverse complement strand
GCGCTCGTGATCGCGTCGGAGGAACGCGCGCGCGCGCTCGGCGTCGAGCCGCTGGGGACGTTCGTCGCGAGTGCGGTCGCCGGCGTCGACCCGCGCGTCATGGGCATCGGCCCCGTGCCGGCGGTGCGCAAGCTGCTCGCGCGCGCCGGCGTCGACGTGAACGACCTCGACCTCGTCGAGTTGAACGAGGCCTTCGCATCGCAAAGCCTCGTCGTCGTCCGCGAGCTCGGGCTCGACCACGCGAAGGTGAACGTCAACGGCGGCGCGATCGCGATCGGCCATCCGCTCGGGATGAGCGGCGCGCGCCTCGTCGTCTCGCTCCTGCACGAGCTGCGCCGCCGCGGTGGCCGCTACGGCCTCGCGACGCTGTGCGTCGGCGTCGGCCAGGGCCAAGCCGCCTTGTTCGAGCGCTCTCAGCCGTAGGCGTCTCGCCAGAGCTTCCAATGAAGGCCGGTGCTGCCGCGAAGCGGTAGCGACGGCCCGGGCGCTAGCCGACGGGCGGCCGAATGTAGATCACGTCTTCGTGCTTGATGGGCACGAAGGGAGCGCCGATCTGCATGATCAGCTCCTCGACCGTGGAGAAGACCTCGCCGTCGCCGTCCTGGTTCGGGACGCGGATTCCCACCTCGTTCTCCGGCTCGGCCTCGAGCCCGTGCCCGCGGAGAAGTCCCAGGAGCTTGTCGCGATCCGGGATGCGGGCGGCTTCGACCTGAATCGTCATTGGATCCAATACCTGGCCTCTCGTCGGCGTGGGTAAACGTTCCGGCCCTTCTTGGATCCAAGTCTGGCCGCCACGGCGGATGGGGTCAACCGCTATTTTCCGCATTGATGGCCGTTGCCACCGGGAACGAGTACGGGCTCTTCATCGACGGTGAGACGACGGAGGCCGCCTCGGGCGAGCTGCGCGAGCTCATCGAACCGGCAAGCGGCGAGACCCTCGGGAAGGCGGCGATGGCCGGCGAGGCGGACGTCGACCGGGCGGTGACGGCGGCGCGCGCAGCGCTCGACGGCCCGTGGGGCCGGACGCCGCCGAACGAGCGCGCCCGGCTTCTACAAGCCCTCGCCGACGCGATTCAGGCCAATCGCGGCGAGCTCGCCGAGCTCGAGTCGCGCAACGTCGGCAAGGCCATCTCGTCGGTCAAGGCCGAGGTCGCCGGCGCGGTCGAGAACTTCCGCTTCTTCGCCTCGATCGTCGGCTCGGTCGCCGGGCGCTCGAACCCGATCGGCGGCTCGCTTCTCACGTATTCGCTCAAGGAGCCGGTCGGCGTCTGCGCCCAGATCGTCCCGTGGAACTACCCGCTGCTGATGGCGACGTGGAAGCTCTCGCCCGCGCTGGCGGCAGGCTGCTCCGTCGTCCTCAAGCCGGATCCGCAGACGCCGCTCAGCGTGCTGCGCATCGCCGAGCTCGCGGCCGAGGCCGGCTTCCCCGCGGGCGCGATCAACATCGTCCCCGGCGACGGGCCGACGACCGGCGCGTACCTCGTCAAGCATCCCGGCGTCGACAAGGTCGCCTTCACGGGATCGACGCGGACGGGCGGCGAGATCATGCGGCTGTGCTCCGACCCGATCAAGCGGGTCACGCTCGAGCTCGGCGGCAAGAGTCCGAACCTCGTCTTCGCGGACGCCGATCTCGACGACGCGATCCCGAGCTCGGTGTGGTCGATCTACTACGCCGCGGGCCAGAGCTGCGAGGCCCGCTCGCGCGTGCTCGTCGAGAAGACGGTCTACGAGGACTTCGTCTCGCGGTTCGCCGGGTACGTGCAGCAGCTGAAGGTCGGGGATCCGCTCGACCCGGAGACGCAGGTCGGCTCGCTCATCTCGACTGCGCACCGCGACCGCGTTCACGGATACGTCGAGCGCGGCCGCGAGGAGGGCGTGGAGATCGTCGCAGGCGGCGGGCCTGCCGGCGGCAAGGGCGCCTTCTACCAGCCGACCGTGCTCGCGAACGTCTCCAACGACATGACGGTCGCGCAAGAGGAGATCTTCGGCCCGGTTGTCGTCGCGATCCCGTTCGAGGACGAGGCGGACGCGATTCGGATCGCGAACGACGTGAAGTACGGGCTCTTCGCGACCGTGTGGACGGGTGACCCTGCGCGTGGGCACCGCGTCGCGCGCGCGATCAAGGCCGGCATGGTCGGGATCAACACGCCCTACACCGCGTTCCCCGGCATCCCGTTCGGCGGCTACAAGCAGTCGGGCTTCGGACGCGAGCTCTCGATCGACACGCTCGAGCTCTACCTCGAGACGAAGGGCGTTCTCGTCTCGACCGGCGCGAAGCCGACCAATCCCTTCAGGCTCTAGTCGACGCTTCCGGAGAGGCGTATCGTCGACCTCCCTAGCCAAGGAGGGATGACCAATGGCAGCATCGATGGTGGAAGGTCTTGACGGTGCGGTTCGTGGTCGTGTCGTCACCGGCGAAGACGCCGACTACGACGAGTCGCGCGCGTTGTTCAACGCGATGATCGACAAACGGCCCGCGGCAATCGCGTACTGCGTCGACGAGCAGGACGTCGCCGCGGCGATCGGATTCGCACGGGAGCGCGGACTGCGCCTCGCCGTGCGCGGCGGGGGTCACAACGGCGGCGGCCTCGGCAGCGTCGACGACGGGCTCGTCGTCGATCTCTCACCGATGTCCGAGATCACCGTCGATCCGGCGGCAGGCATGGTTCGCGTCGGCGGCGGCGCGCTGCTCAAGAACGTCGATGCCGCCACCCATGCCCACGGCCTCGCGGTGCCCATCGGGATCATCGGCACGACCGGCGTCGGCGGCCTCACGCTCGGCGGTGGGACAGGGCATCTCACCCGGACCCACGGACTGACGATCGACCATCTCGTCTCGGCGACCGTCGTCCTCGCGGACGGCTCGGTCGTCCAGGTCGACGCGGAGCGCGAGCCGGATCTCTTCTGGGCCATCCGCGGCGGCGGAGGCAACTTCGGCGTCGTCACCTCGTTCTCGTTTACCTGCGTTCCCGTGACGAACGTCGTCGCCGGCCCGATGTGGTGGCCGATCGACCGGACCGAGGAGGTCTTTTCCTGGTATCGCGACTTCATCGGTGACCAGCCGCTGGAGCTCGGCGGGTTCTTCAACTTCCACAGCGTCCCGCCGGTCGACATGTTCCCGGCCGAGTACCACCTGCACAAGGTGTGCGGTGTGGTGTGGTGCTGCTCCGATCTCGAGAACGCCGACGAGTTGCTCGCTCCGGCGCGCGCGTTGAATCCGATCATCGACGGCGTCGGCGAGGTGCCGCTGCCGGCGATAAACACTGCCTTCGACGGGCTGTACACGCCGGGCGACCAGTGGTACTGGCGCTCCGCCTACCTTGCCGAGATTCCCGACGAGGCGATCGCGGTGAACAAGGAATGGTGCGAGCGGATGCCGACGTGGAAGTCGGGGACGCACATCTACAACGCCGACGGCGCAGCTGCGCGCGTCGCCAACGCCGAGACCGCCTGGGCGTTCCGGCACGCGAGATGGGTGCAGGTGATCATCGGTGTCGACTCCGATCCCGCCTCGGCGCCGGCCTTGCGCGAATGGACGGTCGGCTATTCCGAGGCGCTGAAGCCGTACACGCTCGGGGCCGGGTACGTGAACATGATGATGGACGACGGGCAGGAGAGAGCTCGCGCGAGCTACGGAGACAACTACGCGCGGCTGGCTCAGGTGAAGGCCCAGTACGACCCTGAGAACGTGTTCAGCGTCAACCAGAACATCAGGCCGGCCTGAAGTAGACCTCGAGGAGATTGCCGGACGGGTCGGCGAAGAAGATCGCGTAGTAGCCCGGCCCGTACGGCATCTCCTTCGGCCCGCTGAGGTCGCGTGCGCCCGCTTCGCGCGCGATGTCCGCGAAACGCTCGACGTCCTCCCGCGAGCCGACCGCGAACGCGATGCGGTTCTCGTTCGGCACGTGCTCCGGGCTCTCCGTGATGCCGAAGTACGCGGTCCACGGCAGATCGTCCTTCTGCGCCCATACCTTCCACCGGTCGCCGAGATGGCGCTCGGTGAACCCGAGCGCGGGCAGGAGCGCGTCGTAGAACGGCTCCGCGACGGCGAGGGCGCGGACGCGCAAGTCGATGTGGCCGTACCGGCTCACTTGCGCAGCGACAACGCCGCGCCGACGGCGAGCAGCGCAATGCCGGTGAGTCGCGGCCAGTGCAGCGCGATCTGCTGCGAGCCGAAGAGGCCGAAGCGGTCGATGGCGGCGCCCATGATCAGCTGCCCGGCGATGAGGATGCCGACAGTGGCGGCAACGCCGATGCGCGGGCCGGCGTACGTCACGGTGAACACGATGAAGAGGCCGAAGAGCCCTCCGGTGAGCGTCCACCACGGCTGGTGCAGCGCACGCTCGAAGCCCGAGAGGCTCCGCCGCACGACGAGCAGACCGAGGCATGCGATTACCGCGCTGACCAGCGTTGCAAAGCCGAGCGCTTCTCCGACGCCGATGCGCTCGCCCAGCCTCGACATGACCGCGACCTGAACCGATCCGGCAAGCCCAGCCGCAACCGCAAGCGTCGTCGCGAGCGCGCTTCCCGACACGGGCCTAATCTACAGCGCTGTGATCTTCCAGCCCGAGCTGGAGTCGATGCCCCGCCCCGAGCTCGAGCGCTTGCAGCGCGAGCGCCTGCGCGAGCGGTTCGGCGTCGAGCTCGACGCGCTACATGCGCAGCCGTTCACGACGAAGTCGGACCTGCGTGACGCATATCCCTTCGGCATGCTCCGCGTCCCGCGCGACGAGTGCGTGCGCATCCATGCGTCATCCGGAACGCGCGGCAAGGCGACGATCGTCGCCTACACGCAGGCCGACGTCGACCTGTGGGCGGACTGCTGCGCGCGCGCGATTGCAGCGGCGGGTGGCGGCCCCGGCACGCTCGTGCACATCGCCTACGGCTACGGCCTCTTCACCGGTGGGCTCGGCTTCCACTACGGCGCTGAGCGCCTCGGCTGCACGGTCGTGCCCGCATCGAGCGGGAACACGCCCCGCCAGGCGCAGCTGCTCGAGGACCTCGGCGCGGAGCTCCTCTGCTGCACGCCGAGCTATGCGCTCGCGATCGCCGACCATGTCGAGGACGCCGGCCGGCTGAAGCTTCGCGCAGGCCTCTTCGGCGCCGAGCCGTGGACGGAGCGCATGCGCGGCGCGATCGAAGAGGCGCTGAACATCTGCGCCGTCGACGTATACGGCCTCTCGGAGATCGTCGGCCCCGGCGTCGCCTCGGAGTGCCTCGAGGGGCTCGGCGGGGCGCACGTGAACGAGGATCACTTCCTCGTCGAGACGATCGATCCGGACGGCGGCGCGGCCGTCGGTGACGGCGAGGTGGGTGAGCTCGTTTTCACGACCCTGACCAAGGAGGCGATGCCGCTGCTGCGCTTTCGCACCGGCGACCTCGCATCGCTGACCCGCGAGCCGTGCGCATGCGGGCGGACCTTCGCGCGCATGTCGCGCATCAAGGGCCGGACCGACGACATGCTCGTCATCCGTGGCGTCAACGTCTTCCCCAGCGAGATCGAGCGCGTGCTGCTCGCGGTCGACGGGCTCGAGCCGCACTACCAGCTCGTCGTGGAGCGGCCGGGTCATCTCGACGAGCTGACGGTGCAGGTCGAGGGCGCCGCCGATCCTGCGCCGGTCCGCGAGCAACTCGAGCGCGCGCTCGGATTGAGCGCGCGCGTCGAGGTGGTGGGGCCGGGATCGATCCCGCGCAGCGAGGGCAAGGCACTGCGCGTGCTCGATCGCCGTGACAGCTAGTTATTACGCGGCGCTCGCGTCGCCCTGCCAGAGATAGAAGGCGTTCCCCTCGGAGTCCGTGCACGCGGAGAACCAGCCGTGCGTCGGCACCGGCATCTTGTCGCCGGCCGTGCCGCCGAGATCCTTCACCTTCGCCATCGACGCCTCGATGTCCGGGACGTCGTAGTAGTAGTTCGGGTGTCCGGGCTCCTGCGACTGCATGATCGCGACGCCGGAGCTCTCGCCGGTCCGCGCCATGCGGTAGTCGAACTCCTCCGACATCGACGGGCCGAACTCCCATCCGAACAGGCCGTTCCAGAACGCCTGTGCTCGGTCGGGGTTCCCCGCCGGAAACTCGATGTGAACGATCTCTCCCGCCATCCCGTTTACGCTCCTCCCGTTAGCGAGTGAAAGGACCCGGAATGTATCGCGTCGTTGTGTTGTACGAAGAAGCGCCGGACGCCGGCGCCTATGCCGAGCATGTCGAGGTGTGCAAGCAGGTGCCGAACTGCGTCTTTCGTTACGGAAAAGTGACGGGCGCGCCCATGGGCGAGCCGAAGCACGCGTTCTATGCGGAGTGGGACTTCGCCGACAAGGCGGCGTTCGACGCCGCAGTGCGGAGCGAGGAGTTCATGGCCTCGGGGAAGGACGCATACAAGCGCGGCTTCCCGCAGATGGCGGTGGAGTTCGTCGAGCTCAGCTGAACTTCGGTGTTCGACGCTCGCGGACGGCGGCGACGCCTTCCGCGAGGTCGGGCCCCGTCATGTCGAGGAACTCGAGCGCGAGAGAGGCGTCGAACGCAGGTCCAGCCGCGCGCAGCCAGTTGTTGAGCGCGAGCTTCGTGTGCCGGATCGCTGCCTGCGAGCCCGCCGCGAGCCGCTGCGCGATCTCGAGGGCGCGATCCTCGAGCTCGTCGGCCGGAACGCAGAGCGACACGAGCCCGATCCGCTCGGCCTCGACGCCGTCCACCGGCTCGCAGAGCAGGAGGTGGTACTTCGCCTTCGCGAGCCCGCAGAGGAGCGGCCACACGATGACGGCATGGTCGCCGGCGGCGACGCCCAGCTTCGTGTGCCCGTCGACGATGCGCGCGGTAGCCGCCGCGATGCTGATGTCGGCTAGGAGCGCGACCGCAAGCCCAGCGCCGACGGCGGGTCCGTCGATCGCCGCGACGATCGGCTTCCGGCAGTCGACGATGTTGTAGACGAGGTCGCGCGCCTCGTGGAAGACGCGCAGCCTCGTCTCCCAGTCGCGCGCGATGTCCTCGACGAGATCGAGGTCG
>CAZXZX010000181.1:0-30792 GCA_964645445.1 uncultured Gaiellales bacterium | reverse complement strand
GAACACATCCGTCTTGTACACGTCTTTGAGCAGCGCAAAGCCGCCGGCCATGTCGCCGTACAGCGTGGCGTAGCCGACCGAAAGCTCCGACTTGTTGCCGGTCGCGACGAGCAGCCAGCCGAACTTGTTCGAGAGCGCCATGAGCAGCGTCCCGCGGATGCGCGCCTGGAGGTTCTCCTCCGTCAGATCAGGCTCGCGGTCGGCGAAGAACGGCGCGAGCACGCCGAGGTAGGTCTCGAACACCGCCTCGATCTCGATCTCCTGGAAGCCCGCGCCAAGCGCGTTCGCAAGGGCGCGAGCGTCGGCCCGCGTCGCCTCCGAGGAGTAACGCGACGGCATCGAGACGCAGTGCACGCGGTCGGCTCCGAGCGCCTCGACGGCGAGCGCGGCGACGAGCGCGGAGTCGATGCCGCCGGAGACGCCGACCAGCACCTGCTCGAAGCCGTTCTTGCGCACGTAGTCCCGCAGGCCCAGCTCGAGCGCCTGCCGCATCTGCTCGAGCTCGTCGGCGAAGGGGACGATCGACGGGGCGGCGACGTGGTCGCGCTCCTGCGCTGCGCCGACGTGGATGGTCGGCACGTCGCCCAAGTCGCCACGATCCTTCGCAAGCGCTCGGCGCCGCGCATCGGTGAGCCGGCGGGCGACGACGGACGACAGATCGACGTCGACGACGAGCAGCGCCTCCTCGAAGCCGGGCGCGCGCGAGATCACGTCGCCCTCGTCGTCGATGACGGCGGAGTGGCCGTCGAAGATGAGCTCGTCCTGCCCGCCCACGGTGTTGCAGAACGCGACGTATGCATTGTTGTCGCGCGCGCGCGTGCGGAACATCTCCTCGCGCTCGCGGTCCTTGCCGAGGTGGAACGGGGACGCGGACACGTTGACGAGCAGCTGCGCGCCGGCGAGCGCGAGGTCGGTCGCCGGAGGCCCGGGCTGCCACATGTCCTCGCAGACGGTGACGCCGACGAGCGCCTCGCCGTGCTCGAACAGGTACAGGTCGTGCCCGGGCGCGAAGTAGCGGAACTCGTCGAAGACGCCGTAATTCGGAAGGAAGCGCTTCTTCACCAGCGCCTTCAGCTCACCGCCGCTGCAGACGGCGCAGGCGTTGGACAGGTCGCGGTCGAGGTACGGCGTCCCGACGAGGAGCGTGACGCCGCGCGACGCCTGCGCGATCTGCTCGAGCGAGCGCTCGGCCGCCCGGACGAAGCCGGGGCGCAGGAGCAGGTCCTCGGGCGGATAGCCCGTGACGGCGAGCTCGGGGAAGACGACGACGTCGGCGCCGGCATCCTTGGCGGCACCGAGCCGGTCGAGGATGAGCGCGCGATTCGCGTCGAGGTCGCCGACGGTCGGGTTGATCTGGGCGAGCGCCAGCCTCATAGGTTTGAGACTACCAGTCGAAAACCAGCTATGTGCTCGCCGCATCGCGCCGTGTCCCGGACGGAAGGCCGGGGCCAGACCCTGTCACAGAATCGCGCCGAACCATGAGCGTCCTCAGGAGCAGTGCGCGTCACGCCGTGACAGAGCCGTGATGGGGCCTGGCCCCTGCCTGTGGAGAACGTGCGGTCAGCGGCGGAGGCGGATCACGTTCGTGTCGTCCGCGAGGATCGCGTCCATCCGCTCCTGCAGCTGTTCGGGCGGGTCGTGCTCGGCGTGGAGGTAGCGCCCGGCGAGCCGGTCGAACTCTCCCGTCGCGAGCGCGTGCACGAGCTTCGGCGCGCACTCGGGCGGCGTCCACGGCGCGTCGTCGCCGAACGACGTCGTCATCGCGGTCTTCACGAGGCCCGGCGAGATCGAGAACACGAACACGTTCTGAGGAGCGAGCGAGGCCGCGAGCACCTCCGAGAAGCGGTGAACGGCCGCCTTGCTCGCCGGGTAAGCGGTCGCGTTCGGCCCGTCCCGCGGCGGCAGGTAGGCCGAGCCGGACGCGACGTTGACGATGCGCCCGCCGCCGCGCTCGATCATGAGCGGCGCGAACGCGCGGCAGCACATGTACGTGCCGAGGACGTTCACCTCGAACGTGTGCCACCACGCGTCGACGTCCGCGAGCGGGTCGTCCGGCCCGGAGACGCCGGCGTTGTTCACGAGCAGGTCGACCGCCCCGACGTCACCGCACCAGCGCGCGACATCCTCGCGTCTCGACACGTCGCCGACGAGCGCGCGCCCGCCGATCTCGTCGGCCACCGTGCGCACTTCTTCCGCAGTGCGGCCGGTCACCACGACCTCCATCCCGGCGTGGGCGAGCTCGCGCGCGATGCCCGCGCCGATCCCGCGCCCGCCGCCGGTGACGAGGGCCGTTCCACGCAGCTCAGCGGACAGCATCTGCGATCTCCTCCAGTGACTCGGGGTTCTCGAGCGTCGACAGGTCGCCGGGATCCTCGCCCAGCGCGCGCGCCCGGACGGCGCGTCGGACGATCTTCGCCGACCGCGTCTTCGGCAGGGATCCGACCCACACGATCCTGTCCGGCTTGAACGCCTTGCCGAGCGCGTCCGACACGGCGCCCGCGACGCGCCCGTCGTCCTGCTCGTCGCCGCTCGCGACGCAGAAGATCCACGCCACCTCGCCCTTCACCTCGTGCGGGACGCCCACCGCGGCCGCTTCCGCGACGATGCCGCTGCCGATCGCGGCCGACTCGAGCTCGGCAGGGCCGATGCGCTTGCCGGCGATGTTGAGCGTGTCGTCGCTGCGTCCGTGCAGGAACCAGTAGCCGTCCTCGTCCACCGATGCCCAGTCGCCGTGGGTCCAGATGCCCGGGAAGCGGCGCCAGTACGTCTCGAGGTAGCGCTCGTCGTCGCCCCAGATCCCGCGCGTCATCCCCGGCCACGGACGACGGCAGACGAGCTCGCCCACTTCGCCGCGGATGGAGTTGCCCTCCGCATCGACGACGTCCATGTCCTCGCCGAGCGCAGGAAAGCCGACCGACACCGGCTTGATCGGCTCGGTGACGATCGTCGTGAGGAAGCACGCGCCCACCTCGGTCCCGCCGGAGCAGTTGACGATCGGGACGCGCGACCCGCCGACGTGTTCGTGGAGCCACCGGTAAGGATCGGGGTTCCACGGCTCGCCGGTCGTGCAGATCGCGCGCAGCGAGGAGAGATCGGTCTGCGGGTCGCCCCGCGGGATGAGCGCGCGCACGAGCGTCGGCGACACGCCGAGCATGGTGATGCGCTCCGACTCGACCATCCTCCAGAGCCTGTCCGCGGGCCAGTCGGGTGCGCCTTCCGCGAAGACGATCGTCGCGCCGGCCGCGCCGCCGCCGACGACGGTCCACGGCCCCATGATCCACCCCATGTCGGTGGCGAAGTGGATGCGCTCGCCCGCCCTGACGTCCGCCTGGTACGCGGTCTCGCGCGCGATCGAGACGAGGAAGCCGCCCTGTACGTGCAGCGCGCCCTTCGGCTTGCCGGTCGTGCCCGACGTGTACGCGAGCAGGTACGGCGCCTCGCTGTCGACCTCGACCGGGGGCAGCGTGCCCGGTTGCTTCGTCACGAGCTCCGGCCATCCGCGCGTGTCGCGGTTCCACTCGAGCACCGTGTGGTCGCCGGTCTCGTCGAGGATCGCGCGCATGTCCATGCGCTTGCCACGCCGCAGCGACCAGTCGGCGCAGATCACGACCTTCGCCTGCGAGTCCTCGAGCCGCGACGCGATCGCGGGCGCGGCGAAACCGGAGAAGATCGGCACCTGCACGGCGCCGATGTGCGCGCACGCGTGCGACGCGATCGCCGCCGCGGGGCACATCGGCATGAAGATCGCGACGCGGTCGCCCGCGCGTACGCCGAGCTCGACGAGCGCCTCGGCGAGTCGCGTCACCTGCTGCGATGCCTCGGCCCACGTGAGCGAGTCCCGTTCCCCATCCTCGTACAGGCCGACGAGCGCCTCGGTGTCGGACCCCGCGCGTCCGTGAACGCAGACGCGCGCGACGTTGACCTTCCCGCCAACGAACCAGCGCGTCCACTCAGGCCCGCGCGACGCGTCGACGACGGCATCCCAGCGCCGCGAGAACTCGATGCCGAGGTCGTCGATGACCGCGGGCCAGAACCGCTCCGGCTCCTCGAGCGAGATGCGGTGCAGGTCGTCGTAGCCGGCCGCGCCCAGCCGTCGTCCGAGCCGCGTGAGGTTGGCCTGCTCGATGCGCTCGGGCGACGGCTCCCAGATGAAATCGCTCATGCTAGCCTCTACTAACTTAGTGGACACTAACCGGGGAAGGTGAGATGAAGGCTCGCATATTCGCGGACGAGAACAAGAAGTGGTGGACGTTGGCTGCCGTGTCGTTCGGCCTGTTCATGATCATGCTCGACAACACGATCGTGAACGTGGCGCTCCCCACGATCCAGCGCTCGCTGCACCTCAAGGTTTCCGAGCTCGAGTGGGTGGTCACGGGCTACGCCCTCACCTTCGGCGCGCTCATGCTCACGGGCGGGAAGCTGGCCGACCTCTTCGGTCGCCGGCTCATCTTCGTCGTCGGGCTCGTCGTCTTCACCTTCTCATCGCTCGCGTGCGGGCTCGCCGGCGGCGCGAGCGTCCTGATCGCCGCGCGCGTCGTACAGGGCATCGGCGCGGCGCTGATGAACCCGGCCACGCTGTCGATCATCACCGTCACCTTCCCGCCGCGCCAGCGCGGGACGGCGATCGGCATCTGGGCAGGCGTCTCCGCCCTCGCCCTCGCGATCGGGCCGCTCGTCGGCGGCCTCATCACCGAGCACATCAACTGGAACTGGATCTTCTTCATCAACGTCCCGATCGGGGTGGTCGCCGTGCTCGCCGCTTTCACATTCATCCCCGAGTCGCGGGACACGTCGAGCGAGCAGCGGCCGGACATGGCGGGACAGGGCACATCCGCGCTCGGGTTGTTCGCGCTCAGCTACGCGCTCATCGAGGCGAACACGTACGGCTGGACGTCGGGACGTATCCTCGCGTCGTTCGCGGTCGCCGCGGCGTCGCTCCTCGCGTTCGTCCTGCTCGAGCTGCGCCAGCGCCTGCCGATGCTCGACCTCAGCCTCTTCCGCAATCGCGGCTTCGCCGGCGCGAACACCGTCATGCTGCTCGTGGGCCTCGCGATGTTCGGTGTGTTCTTCTACGTCTCGCTGTATGTCCAGCAGATCCTCGGGTACTCGCCCGTCCAGGCCGGTGCCGCCTTCCTGCCGTGGACGCTGCTGATCATCCTCATCGCGCCGCAGGCGGGACGGCTCTCGGACCGGTTCGGCCCACGGCCGTTCGTCACCACTGGGCTGCTCCTCGTCGCCGGCTCGCTCGCCGTCTTCTCGCGCCTGGGCGTGCACGAGAGCTTCTGGAGCCTGCTGCCGGCGATGCTGCTCGGCGGCGTCGGCACGGCGTGCGCAATGGCGCCGACGACGGCCGCCGCCATGGCGTCCGTCCGGCCGGACAAGGCGGGTGTCGGGTCGGCCGTGCTGAACAGCATGCGTCAGGTCGGCGGTTCGCTCGGCATCGCGATCATGGGCGCCATCGTCGCTGCGGGCATCAAGAGCTCGCTCGCGTCCGGGCACCCGAGGCCGGAGGCGTTCGTCCACGGCTTCCAGGACGCGACCATGGTCGCTGCCTTCATCGCCGCCGCGGGTGCGATCGTCGCCGTGACGACGCTCCAGCACGCACGCCATCGCGAGCCCGCCCAGGACGCGTTCCCCGAGGCGGCATGAGCGTCGCTCCCGTTCGGTTGCCGGCGGCCGAGCGCCGCCGGCACCTGATCGAGACGGCCATCCGCGTCTTCTCGGACGGAAGCTATCGCGGTACCACGACCGCGGAGATCGCGCGCGCGGCCGGCGTGTCGGAGCCGATCCTCTACCGCCACTTCGCGTCGAAGCGCGAGCTGTATCTCGCGGCGCTCGACCACGTATGGGACACGGCGCGGACGCGCTGGACGGAGGTGCTGGACGCTGCGCCCGACGTCGCCGCCGGGTTCGCCGAGATGGGCCGCGGCCACTTCTCCGTCCACGACTGCAAGTTCCAGCTCGCCGAGCTCTGGGTGCAGGCGCTGGGAGAGGCGGCCGACGATCCGGAGCTGCGGAAGCACCTGGGCAAGCACATGCGCGAGGTGCACGGCTTCATCGCGGCAGCCATCCGCCGCGGCCAGGCGGAGGGCTCGCTCCACCCGGATCGCGACGCGGAGGCGGAGGCCTGGGTCTTCCTTTCCGGCGGCGTCTTCGGCATGGTCGGCCGCCGAGTGGGTCTCCTGGGCGACGACGAGGTCGACCGGATCAGAGCCGCGAGATTGGCCTGGATGCGCGCCTGAAGCGCATTCGCTCTAGACGCCGCGGCCAGCACGCGCAGCACTTTCGCCGGGAAAAGAAAGAGGCCCCGGCTGCGGCTCCGGGGCCTTTTTCCGTTAGAGGCGCGTACTCCCTGCGTATCGGGGTTCCCGGCTCTGCGGCTCAGTCGGGCTGCCCTGTGTCGCTGGGTTGCGGCGACGCGCCCCCTGCAAACCCGCCTGGCGTCCGGCTCGGTTGCAAGGTGAGCCGCACTATACGTCCGGTCCGGGGCCGAGTCAAGTACCCTGGTCAAGTGATTTTGCAAAGCCGCTAGTTCACCGGCTTCTCCGCTTGTTTATGCCCTTTTTGGGGGATGGCCCAAGCGGACATCTTGCGTTTCAGTGAAGCGTACGGTTCACTTCGACTAGCCGCATGGCCAGAGAGACCTCAGTCCGCAGCCAGGCCACGTCGTCCGCCCTCCGCCTCGGGGAGCGGCTACGGCAGCTTCGCGTTGCCGCGGGGCTGACCCAGAGCGATCTCGCCGGCAACCGGTTCTCCAAGGAGTACGTCTCGCAGATCGAGCGCGGCAAGACCCGCCCGACGACGGAGACGATCGAATGGCTCGCGGCCCAGCTCGGCTGCGATGCCGGGTTCCTCGCGAACGGCGTCGCCACCGACGAGCGAGGCCGGCTCGAAGCTGCGCTCGCGCGCGCCGAGACGATGATCGAGGCGCACCGGAACGAGGATGCAGCCGCGGAATACGAGACGCTCGTTCCGGCCGCACGTGCGACCGGCGTCTCCGAGCTCGAGGTTCGCGCGCTCATCGGCGCCGGCCGGACCCAGATGCGTCTGGGATCGCTCCGCCGCGCGCTCGAGCTTCTGAACGATGCACGCGGGATCGTCGAGTCCGGGAACTTCTCCGACCTCGAGCGCGCCGAGGTCTTCTACGCGCTCGGCATCTGCCGCTACCAGCTGAACAGCGTGCAGACGTCGCTCGGCCTCCTGAACGAGGCGCTTGGCCTCGCAGAACGCTCGGGCATGCCGTCCGACTCGCTCCGCTCGAACATCCTCTCCTGGCGTTCGCGCTGCTGGCGCCGGATGCGCGACTACGAGGCCGCGCGCGAGGACATCGAGCGCGCGCTCCAGCTCGCCGAGGACGCGGGCGACCCGCGCACCATCGGCGACGCGTTTTTCCAGGCGTCGCTCGTCGCCGACCGGGAGGGCCACTGGATCCTCGCCCGCACGTACGCCGAGCGCGCGCGCAACGCGTACGAGGCGCTCGCGGACCGGGTGCACGTCGGCCAGCTGACGAACAACCTCGGCGGCCTCAACTTCCTCCTCGGCAAGACCGACGAGGCAGTCGCGCTCCTGAAGGAAGCATTCGGCATCGCCCTCGACACCGGCCGTGAGGCCGACGCCGCGCAGGCCGTCTCCTCGCTCGCCCAGATCCACCTCCGCACCGGCGAGATGGAACAGGCTGAGGAGCAGGCACGACATGCGCTCCAGCTCCTGGCGGATCACGAGGATTACGTCGACGAAATCGGCAGCGCACAGCTCGTCCTCGGACGCGCGCTGCTGTCGCAGGACCGCCTCGACGAGGCTGAGGCGGCGTTCACGGCGGCCGAGGAGAGCTTTGGTCAGCTCGGTTCGGCCAGCCATCGCGCAGCAGCCTGGGTCGCACGGGGCGACCTCGCGGCGCGGCGCGGCGACGACAGGCTCGCAGCCCACCTCTACCGCACCGCGGCTGAGGCGCTGCAGGACGTCCGGTTCTAGCGGAGAGGAGGTGACCACAGTGACCAAAGCACGGCTCTTCACGCTTCTCATCGCCGCCGTGATGCTGGCTGCGCTCCTCGCGGGGGCGAAGCACGGCACAGGCATGAACGACGGGGGTTACTGGTAGGTCGTAGATGCGGGGCCGAGCCGCTGGACAGGCCCGGTCCCAGGAGCTCTGCGGCTTCTCAGCTCACTCTCCTCGTTCGGCCGACGGCGGCCGAACCGAACGTCTCCTCGCCGGCCAACGCCGCAATCCGGCGCGCGGGCGCACGTCTCGAAGCGGACTGTGGGAGCCCTCACGGTCCGGCGCGTCGCGCGGATGCCCGGCGGCTGTAAGCTAAGACCTTCATTACTTCAAAAGAGATAGTGAAGGGAAGGAGTCGGCATGGGCTTGCAGATCGGTGACACCGCGCCCGATTTCGAGGCGGAGACGACCGAGGGACGCATCGGCTTCCATGACTGGATCGGCGATTCGTGGGCGGTGCTCTTCTCCCATCCCAAGGACTTCACGCCGGTGTGCACGACCGAGCTCGGGTACATGGCGAAGATCAAGCCGGAGTTCGACCGGCGCGGCGTCAAGGTGATCGGGCTCTCGGTCGACCCGGTCGACCGCCACGGCGACTGGGCAAAGGACATCGAGGAGACGCAGGGCACGGCGCCCAACTACCCGATCATCAGCGACGCGGACTTCAACGTCTCGAAGCTGTACGGGATGCTCGGCGCCGATGTATCCGGCGATCCGACCGACCGAACGGCGGCCGACAATCAGACGGTCCGCAACGTCTTCGTCATCGGGCCGGACAAGAAGGTGAAGCTCATCCTCGTCTATCCGATGACGACCGGCCGGAACTTCGATGAGGTGCTGCGCGTCATCGACTCGTTGCAGCTGACGGCGAACCACAAGGTGGCGACGCCGGCGCAGTGGCAGCAGGGCGACGACGTCATCATTGCCGGCTCCGTCTCGAACGACGACGCGAAGGCGATCTTCGGCGAGTGGGAAGAGCCGAAGCCCTACATCCGCATCGTGCCGCAGCCGGGAGTGAAGACACCGGCCTGAGCGTCGGTTTCGACTAACCGGGGACGTCGCCGTTCGTCGAGCCGACGCGCTCGATCACAACCTGGGGAATCCGAGCGTGCGGACTGAGCCGCAAGGCCATCCGCACGACCTCGGCGCAGTCCTCGGGCCGGATCATCTCGTCTGGCTCGATTCCGGACCACTGCGCCATCGGCGTGTCGACGAATCCCGGACAGAGCGCGATCGCGCGTACGCCGCCGGTGTCGAGCTCGGCGTTGATCGAGCGCGTGGGCGAGATCACCGCCGCTTTCGTGGCGCCGTAGACGGACAAGCCCGGGGTCGGCATCGTGCCGGCGATCGACGCGAGGTTGACGATCCAACCGCGCGTCTCGCGCAGCAGCGGGATCGCGGCCTGCGTCACGAGGAAGAGCCCGCGGAGATTGACGCCGATCTGAAGGTCGAGATGCTTGACCGGCAGGTCCTCGACGCGGCCGCCGATGCCGATGCCGGCGGAGTTGACGAGCACATCGAGCCGGCCGAAGCGCTCGCGGTGCTCGGCGACGAGGCGCGCGCAGTCGTTCGCGTCTGAGACATCGGCCGCGACGGCGACCGCGCCGAGCTCCTCGGCTGCGGCCTCGACCTTCTCCGCGCGACGCGAGGCGAGCGTCAGGTCGAAGCCCTCGTCGCGCAGCATGCGCGCGATCGCGAGCCCGATCCCGGACGATCCACCCGTGACGAGCGCTGCCCTCTCCACCGCGCGTACAGTAGACCGCGTGGAAGCACCCGCGCTCACGGGCCTCACGGTGGGCGGCGGCTGCGCCGCGAAGTATTCGGCGTCGCGTCTCGAGGAGCTGCTCCGTGGGTTCGTCCCGGCGGAGGCCGAGAACCTGCTCGTCGGCCTCGATCCCGCCGACGACGCCGCCGTCTACAAGCTCGACGACGAGCGGGCGCTCGTCTTCACCGTCGACTTCTTCCCGCCGCTCGTCGACGACCCGACCGTCTTCGGCCGGATCGCCGCCACCAACGCGCTCAACGACGTCTTCGCGATGGGCGGGACGCCACTCCTTGCGCTCTCGATCGCCGCGTTCCCCGAGGAGCTGCCGAACGACGTGCCCGCGCGCGTGTTCGCTGCCGCCGACGAGACCGTGCGCGCGGCGGGTGCGGTGCTTGCCGGGGGGCACACGATTCGCGACGCGGAGCCGAAGTACGGGCTGGCGGTCGTCGGCACGGTCCATCCAGACGGCATCTGGCCGAAGGCGGGCGCGCGTCCGGGTGACGCTCTCTTCCTGACGAAGCCGCTCGGCACCGGGCTCGTGCTCGCGGCGAAGATCGACGCGGACGAGGCCATCCGGTGGATGACGACCTTGAACGCCGCCGCCGCCGACGCCTTGCGGCCGTTCGCGCCGAATGCGGTCACCGACGTCACCGGTTTCGGCCTCTTCGGGCACGCATACGAGATGGCCAGCCGCAGCGGAGTCCGCATCAGCCTCGACGCCGCGGCACTGCCCGCGCTCGCCGGCGCATTGGAAGCAGCCGAGGCCGGCGTGCGTACGGGCGGCGACCGCCGCAACCGAGAGTACGCGCCGGTTCGTGCGAAGGGGGTGGACGAGGCGATGCTCGCGCTCGGTTACGACGCGCAGACCGCCGGCGGGCTGCTCATCTCGCTGCCGGCCGACAAAGCGCTCTCCCTCGAGAGCGAGTTCCGCGCACGCGGCCTGTTCATCCGACGCATCGGCGCAGTCGACGAGGGAGAGGGCGTGCTCGTCAGCTAGGGAGCTCGCGCATGCGCGCGAGGATCGACTGCCGCTTGTCGACGAGCTCTGCTTCGAGATTCCGGAGCTCCTCGATGCGATGGCGGACGAGCCCGAGCTGCGTGTCGACGTGCGGGAGCGCGGCGTCGAGCAGGCGCAGCCGCTCCGCGTCGGAATCGGTCGCGCGGAACTGCCTGCGGATCGCTGCGCGCGCCTCCTCCGCCTCGACGAGCTGCTTGAGCTCCTCGAGCGAGATGTTGAGCAGCTCGCGCAGCCGCTTCAGCTCGCTCAGCCGCTCGACGTCCGTGTCGTCGTACGCGCGGTGCTCTCCCTTGCGCCGCTCGGGCGGCCCCGGCAGCAGGCCGATCTCCTCGTAGTA
The DNA here is from genome assembly GCA_964645445.1 of uncultured Gaiellales bacterium. Lineage (GTDB taxonomy): Bacteria > Actinomycetota > Thermoleophilia > Gaiellales > Gaiellaceae > Palsa-739. The sequence continues at coordinate 19,676 of CAZXZX010000181.1, read as the reverse complement.
ACGGATGGTCCGGGGCGTGAGCCCCGTGCGTTCTGCCACCTCGCCGATGCGGATCATGCAGCCTCGAGCGCGTCGATCGCCACCTCGCCGACATGCGCCGGCCGCATGAGCGAGACCGCGGCTCCGACCAGCGACACGCCGGTCAGCACCCACAGAGCCATGTGCATGTTGGCGATGAACGGATCGAGCTGCTTCGTCGACAGGCCGGAGGTGATGCCCGAGAAGATCTTGAACAGCACCGTCGCCGGGATCGCGGACGTGACGACGGCCATGACGAACGCGATCGAGATTACCGCTCCGGTGTTCTGCAACATCACGCGCGCGCCGGCCGCAATGCCGCGGCGATGCACGGGGACGACGCCCATCATCGCCGCCGTGTTCGGGCTGTTGAACATGCCCGACCCGACTCCGACGAGCAACAGCCACAACGCGCTCCACACATACGCGGTGTGCGCCTGCAGCGTCGTCATGCCGGCGAGACCGGCCGCCGAGACGAGCATCCCGAGGGCCGCCAGGCCGCGCGAGCCGCGCCGGTCGGCGGCGATGCCCGCGAGTGGCGAGGAGACGAGCATCCCGATCGCCATCGGCGCCAGCTCGAGCCCGGCGACGATCGGAGACTTGCCCTGTGGGCCTTGGAAGTAGAAGACGAAGAGGAACATCAGCGCGAAGCGTGAGAGACCGTTGATGAACGCCGCGCCCGACGCTGCCGCGAACAGCTTGTCGCCGAAGAGGCTGAGGTCGAGCATCGGCGCGCGCACTCGGCGCTCGATGACGACGAAGAGTGGCAGGAAGACGACCGCTGCAGCGAAGCCGGCGATGACGAGCCGGTCGTTCCAACCGGTCAGGCCCCCCTTTGAGAGCGCGAGCACGAGGCCGGTCAGCCCGATCACGTAGGTCGCGGTGCCGAGCAGGTCGAGCCCACGTTCCCGATCGCGTCCGGAGGTCTCGTGCAGCACGAGGTACGCCCACGCGGAGCCGAGCAGTCCCAGCGGGACGTTGAACCAGAACACCCACGGCCAGGCGATCGCGACGAGTGCGCCGCCGAGCACCGGGCCGATGACGAGGCCCACAGCCGCGACCATCGTGTTCGTCCCCATCGCCAGGCCGAGCTCCTCCTTCGGGAACGCGTCGGTGACGAGTGCGGCAGCGTTCGCAAACAGGAAGGCGCCGCCGACGCCCTGCAGGACCCGCCAGAGGATGAGAGCGGTGCCGCTTCCGGCGAAGCCCGCTCCGAGGGATGCGGCCGAGAAGACGAGGAAGCCGAGCACGTACGCGTGCTTACGGCCGAACAGGTCGGAGAGCCGTCCCGCCGTCAGCACGAGGACGGTCGAGACGATCATGTAGACGAGGATGACCCAGACGAGCTGAAGCAGCGTCGTGTGCAGGCTGCGCTCGAGATCGGGGAGCGCGATGATGAGCGTGCCGGAGTTGACCGTCGCGAGCAGCATCCCCAGGCTGGTGCACGAGAGCACCCACCACTTGAAATGCCTACTGTGTCTGCGACCCCGAAGAAAACTCATTCTTACGTGAACGTTAGTTTAGCAACAGCAGTGGGAAGGCGCTCTTTCGAGCTGAGCCCGGCGGCGTTCCGGCGCGTCGCCCGGTGGACGGTCGGCTGCCTCGTCGTGATCGTCGCGACCGGCGCAACCGTGCGGCTCACCGGCTCGGGGCTCGGTTGCCCGCACTGGCCGACGTGCACGAGCACGCATGCCCTCCCGAAGGGCTACCACTCCGACATCGAGTTCGCGAACCGCGTCGTCTCGGCGTTGACGGTCTTCTCGACGCTCGGCCTCGCGCTCGCCGCATGGCGCACGCGCGGTCTCTCCCGCGGGGCGCGCCGGCTCGCGACCGGCGTGTTCGCCGGCACGCTCGCACAGGCGCCGCTCGGCGCGATCACCGTCTACTACGACCTCAATCCGTATCTCGTCATCTCGCATCTGTTGCTCTCGCTGACGGTGCTCGGGCTCGGCGTCCTGACGCTGCTCGAAGCCTCGCGGCTCGATCGCGGCTCGGACTCGTCGCTGCCCTCGATCGCGCGTCTCGGAGGCGCCGTCCTGCTCGTCGCCGTGGCGGTGCTCGTCGTCACCGGCACGCTGTCGACGGCAGCCGGCCGCTTCCCCGGCAACTCCGGTACGAAAGTCGTGCCACGGCTCGGCACGTTCCATCCCGCCGTGTGGCTGCACGTCCGTGCGGTCGCGGCATTCGGGATCGTCTTCCTCGTGCTCGCGGCATGGGCGTGGACGCGCCGCGCCCGCTGGCCGTGGCTCGTCCGGGGCTGCGCCGGGCTGCTCGCGATCCTCGTCGTCCAGATGGGAATCGGCGAGTGGCAGTACCGGCGCTACGGCGTCATTCCCTGGTCGGTCGTCGTCGCGCACGTCGCGATCGCCGCGCTCCTGTTCGCCTGGACGGTGGGTCTGGTCGCCCGGCTCTGGCGACCGGTACGTCACTAGACTCCTGGAATGTCCGAGCTGAACGTCTCGTTCAGGCCCGAGCTGAAGCGGCCGGTGCTCGTCGCCGCCTTCCGCGGCTGGAACGACGGCGGGCAGGGCGCGTCTCTCGGAGCCGCGTATCTCGCGAAGCAATGGGGCGCTGCGCGCTTCGCGGAGATCGAGCCGGAGAGCTTCTTCGACTTCCAGGCGGTACGTCCGCACGTGTCGCTCGTCGACGGTGAGACGCGCCGTGTCGATTGGCCGGACAACGGGTTCTTCCACGCGTCGATTCCGGGGGACGATCGCGATGCAGTGCTGCTGCTCGGGATCGAGCCGAACCTGCGCTGGCGCACGTTCTCGAGCCTCGTGCTCGAGCTTGCACAGGACCTCGGCGTGGAAATGGTGGTGACGTTTGGGTCGCTGCTCGCCGACGTCCCACATACGCGACCCGCGCCCGTGACGGCCGCGGCGACCGATACGAGGATCGTCGCCGAGCTCGGGCTCGAGGCGTCGCGCTATGAAGGGCCGACGGGCATCGTCGGCATCGTGCACGACAGGTGTCGCGAGGCCGACATCGCGTCCGTCAGCCTGTGGGCCGCGGTCCCGCACTACGTGTCGCTTGCGCCGAGCCCGCGCGCCGCGCTCGCGCTGGTGCGTCGCTTCGGTGAGCTCATGCACATCGACATCGACCTGCGCGAGCTCGACCAGGCCGCGGCGGAGTACGCCGAGCAGGTGAGCGAAGCGGTATCGACCGACGCCGAGACTGCGGCGTACGTCGAAGAGCTCGAGCAGCGCGTCGACGCACTCACGTCCGAGAGCGACATCCCTTCCGGCGAGTCCCTGGCGGCCGAGCTCTCGCGCTTCCTCCGAGAGCGCGAGGAGCAGGACGACGGTGGCGCCGAAGGACCTGCCGTCTAGACCGTGATCCTCCGCGGAGCGGCCGGCGGGCTCGGTCTCGTGCTCATCCTCGCCGGCGCCGTGTTCTTCGGGCAGGGCATCGGCGCGATCGGCGGATCGTTCATGACCGGCAAGACCGAGTGGGCCGTGATCGGTGCCGTACTGGTCGTCGTCGGCTTCGTCCTGCTCGCCGCCGCTCGCTTTCGCGACGCCGGCGGCAAATGATGGCGCTACTCGAGGCTGTCGCGTTCCTGCTCGAGCTCGCCGCTCTCGCCGCGTACGCGGTGTGGGGCAATCACGTCGGCGGCGCCGCGCTCGCCGTCGTGCTGCCCGTTCTCGTCGCCGCCCTGTGGGGCTACGCGCTCTCGCCGCGGGCGCGTATTCGCCTTCCCCGCCGGCTGAAGCTCGGAGCCCGCGTCACCGTGTTGTTGCTCTCCGCCGCCGGCCTCTGGGCCGCCGGCGATCACGGCTGGGCTCTGGCCCTTGGAATCGCCGTTCTCGTCGACAGCGCCCTGCTCGCGATTCTCGGTTGACGGCTTGCGCCGCCGGCGCCGCCGCTTCGCCGCGGTCGCCGGTTGCTCTTCCTGCGTTGCCGTCTGCTCGGCCTGCGGCGCGGAGCCCTCGACGCCCGGCTTCTTCTTCCTCCGCCTGCGCCGCCGGCGCGAGCTCGACGGCTGCTTCGGCGCAGGCAGGTTCTCGGACAGCGCCAGCGCGACTTCCTGGATCGGCCCGAGGCGCTCGCGCGCATCGTCGAGCAGTTTCGTCGCGCGCGGCGTGTAGCCCTCGGCGGATGCGAGCAGCGCGGCGCCCACTTGCATGGGCTGCTCGAGTGCCGTCTGCGCGAGCTTCGCGGCGTTCTCCTCGTGGCGATGGCCGCGGGAGTTCGCGAGCGCGCCGAGCAGCCGCTTCGCCTCCGGGTACTCCGTCGATGCGCGGCGGTCCTGCACCTTGCGCGTCGCGCGTGCAAGCTTCCACGTCCAGCGGGCGAGGATCTGCTCCGGTGCGTCCGGCTTGCCGTCGGCGATCGCGCGAAGCAGGACGCGTATGCCGGCGAGCCGCTCCTTCTCCCACGTCGGCGCCTGCGTCACGAGCGTGACGAGGTCGTCGAAGTCGGCGCGGTCGACGCGCATCGACACGCGATCCTGAAGCGCCATCAGTCGGAGGCGACGATTCGGGTTCTCGGCCGCTGCGGTGGCGAGGAACGTCTCGAGCGCCGCCTTGCTCGCCCGGCCCTCGGTCAGCTTCTGCACGAACGACCCGCGCTCGTCGAAACGGATCTGGCGGCCGGCCATCGTCGCCCAGTAGCGCTGCTCGTCCTCGTCCAGGTAGCGCGGATCGACCCGTTGCCACTCGCGCTGAATGACGGCGATGCGCCGGCGCACGTCGGGCGTCACTGGAACGAGCCACGGCGCGGGCGTGAGGCGGCGGCGTGCGCGGCGCTGCGCACGACGGCGAGGAGCGGGCGTGACGCGCGCGCCCTCGCGGTAGAAATCCGCGTCGAGCAGCGAGTGCAGCGAGACGACGCGCTCGTTGTGCGTCGCTCCCTTGGGGACGAAGTCGACGACGATGCCTGCTTCCTTGCGTGGATGCATGCGCATGATGCGGCCGATGCGCTGCTGGTACACGCGCTTCGATGCCGTCGGCGCGAGGTGCATGCACACCGTCGCGCGCGGGGAGTTCCAGCCCTCCGCGAGGAGCTGCGCGTTGATCAGCACGTTGATCTCGCCGCGCTCGTACGCGGCCAGCGTCTCGGCGAGGCGAACGGGCGGTGTGCGCCCCGACACCGCCTCGGCCTTCAGGCCCGCGGCGCGGAACTCCTGCGCGAGGTTGTACGCATGGTCGACGCCGGCGGCGTAGACGATGCCCGGCGTGTTGTCGAAACGGTCGCGGTAGAGGCTCGCCGCCGCCTGGTTAAGTGCCTGGTGGTCCAGCGTCTTGGCGAGGATCTCCTGGTCGAAGTCCCCGCCGACGATCGGCACCGAGTTGATCGCGGCGACCGGCGGAACGCGCAGGTCGCGCAGCGGCGCGATCAGCCCGCGGCGCGCGGCGTCCTGCAGCGGGAGGTCGTCGACCGAAGCGGGGAAGACGTCGGAGACCTGCTTCGCAATCAGCTGCTCCGTCGCTGTCATGCCGATATAGATCGGCTCCGGGAACGAGCGGATTGCTGCCGAGGTCTTCTCGCCGAGCGCGGTGTGCGCCTCGTCGCAGATGACGAGCTGGTACGCCTCGCGGTCGATCGAATCGACGTGCCGTGCGAACCACGCGTACGTCTGGATCGTCAGCGGGTTCGACCGACTCGATTTCATGCCCTGCTCGAGCGCGTCGCTGTAGCGGTCGCCATAGCCTTCCGTCTTCAGGTCGCGCTCGAACTGCGAGACGAGCAGCCGGCGGTGGGTGAGGATGAGGACGCCGAGCGTTCGGGCCGCCTCGACGAATCCGGCGGCGGCGATCGTCTTGCCGGAGGCGGTCGGATGGCGGAAGCGGTAGCGGCGGACGGCGCCCGGATCCTGTTCCGGTGTGAGCTCCTCCGGCTCGTCCTCGTCGTCGTCGCCGACGACGGGCTCGTCCTCGTCGTCGTCCTCCTCGACCTCGGCGACCGTGTGGCCGTTGCCGTTGCCGTTCTGCTCCTCCTCGCGCTGCGTCGCCGCGATGAGCTCGGTGAGCATCCCGGCGAGCGCATCCACCTGGTGGCGGCGGAGCGCGGTGCCCGCCCGCGTGTGCGGCTCCGGCTCGGCGAGGACGCGTTCCAGCCCGAGCATGAGGCCGTAGCGCACCTTCCACTGCCTGCTCGGCACGCGTTTGCCGGCTTCGATCTCGGCGATCGCGTCGTCGAGCGCGCGGCGGCGCGCGGTACCGGCCGCGAGCACCTGGCCGGGATCCTCGCCGTCCCGGAGGAACGGCTCGCCCGCCCACGTCTCTGCGCGGTACGCCGCGGCGGCGAGCGGGTCGGTCGCCTCCGCAAAGGTCGTCGTCTGCTGAATGGCTTCTTGCATATGCGCAGCGCACGACGCGCTGCAGACCGTCCAAAGGTGGCGCCGCTCGACAAGTCCCCTGGGCGAGCCGCGCTCTCACAAGCATACCCCGCGATGCGGGAGCGTCAACCTGACGTGCTAGGAGCCGAGGCCTCCGAACACGGCGAACGGGTTCGGGGGAGTCTCCTCCCAGACCACCTCGCCCCCGAGCTCGACCTCTCCGTGCAGGCGCGCCGAGAGCGCTTCCGCCTCGTCCTTCGAGGCGGTGCCGACGATGAGGTAGTGGGAGCTGCGGACGGGCCGGTACCCCTCCGTCTCGAGCTGCTCCGCGAGCTTCTTCGCGGCCGCGCGGGACGCGCACTCCACGCGCACCTCCCAGGGTGCATAGCCACGGTCGAGCTCCTCCTCTTCCCACGTCTCGCCCTTCGGCTCGTCGTCCCAGCGCTCCTCGTCCTCGAGCCAATGCTCGATGCGACTCAACCGGGCCTCGCCGCCGAGGCTGCGCAGCTGCGACTCGATCACCTGTTGCGCGCTCTCGGCCTCGGCGCGAGACGAGGCGTAGACGAAGATCTCGTCGCCGTCGCGCGAGACAGCGAGCCGGCTCTGCGCCAGCGACTGCGCAAGCTCCCGCGCCTCCTCGTCCAGGTCGGCTCCGAGCCGGTCGAGCAGGCCGCCGGCGTGCTGCTCCTCGACTTCGATGCGGATGCGCCAGTCGTCGGCCACGGGCCGCGAGCTTACCGCTCGAGCACGTCCATCGACGGATCGGCATAGAGGAGCGTCCAACCGCGGGACCGCCACTGCGCCGGATGCTGGCGCTTCGGGTCGAGGACGACGAGCCGCGCGCCACCCGCGTCGTTCACACCGGGGCCGCGCTCGAAGCGGACGAGGCGGTCCAGCTCGGCGCGGTTCAGGAGCTCGAAGCGGACGTCGGCGATCACCCGGCCCTGGAGGGAGGGAAGCTCCCAGAGCACGAAGTCGGAATGACGGTCGTCCACGAGGACGCGCACATTCGACTGCGCCGCCGCCGCGCGGCCGAGTACGCCTGCGCCGCGCACCGACCAGGCCTTCGTCTGATGCGCCGATACCGCGCCGGGAAATGCGGCGATGCCGACCGCGAGCACGATCACCGTCCCCAGGAGGACGCCGACGCGCGCCGGCGCGGCGAAACGCATGCCCGGCATGCGCCGCAGGTGCACGAGCGGGGGAGCGACGACGAGCGCCGCGAGCGCGAACCACGTGATGCTCCGCTTCGCGTCGAACGCGACGACGAGCAACGCGGCGAGCACGGCGAGCTCGGTCGCCGTCAGCTCCCGGCGCTTGCGGACGGCCGCGACAAGCGAGATGAGCGCGAGCGCGTAGAACGGCAGTACGGCGAGCGACGGCGTCGACGGCTTCCACTCGGCGACGAGGGACGCGAACGGCGGGTCGAGCGTCATCGTGCGGTAGTACGACGCGATGCCGAGGCCGTACGGATTCGCCGCAAGCGCGAGGAGGCCGCCGCCTCCGAGCGCCACCGCACGGAGCATGCCGCGGCGCGCGGTGACGAGCGCATGCAGGCCCAGGATCCCCACGCCGAGAATCGCCGTCCCGTGCAGGTTGCCCCACAGCGCGAGCAGCGGCAGTGCGAGGAAGACGCGCGGCGACGGCTTGCGGCTGTCCGCGAACACGAGCGCGAGCAGGCAGACGAAGAGGGGCAGTGCGAACGTCTGCGCGCGTGCCTGCCACGCCCACGGCGCCGCGACGATCGTCGCCGGCGCCCACACGAGCAGCGCGAGCCCCGACGCGCCGCGCGCGCGAGAGAGCGCGACGGCGAGGACCCAAGCGGTGCCGCTCAGCAACGCGCTGAGCGCGAGGACGGCACGAACGCCGCCGAGGGTGTACGTGCGATAGAAGAGCAATTGCGCGAGCCACTGCTGGTCGATCCACGTACGCCCGTGCGCCCACACGGTGAGCAGCTCGTGATGTGGGATGCCGGAGGTGGCGACGAGCCGGCCGGCGACGAGCGTCAGCCACGAGTCCTGGACCATCGCCGCCGGTTCGGCGATCGCGAGCAGTGCGAGACAGGCAGCAGCGGCCGCCGCAGTGGCGGCGTCGCGGCGAATCGACCCCACGCGCTCAGGATAAGCGGGGAATCGTGCGCTGCCTAGTGCAGCGAGATGCGGCTCGGCGGCCAGTACGTGAGCAGCACCGGGCCGACGAGATCGTGCCGCGGCACTGAGCCCCATACGCGCGAGTCGCACGAATGGATCCGGTCGTCGCCCATGAAGAAGTAGTGACCCGCGGGTACGTGCCATGTCCCAGAAATGTGATCGCGGAACTCGACGTACCTTTCGCGCAACGGCTTTCCGTCGATGGAGACGAAGCCGTTCCGCTCGGTGATCGTGTCGCCGGGAAGGCCGATCAGGCGCTTGACGAAGGTCGAACCGCCGTCACCGTCACCGCAGTTCGATGCCGACGCGGGGGCCGTGAATACGACGATCTGCCCGCGCGTCGGGCTCTCGAAGTCGTAGGCCAGGCGGTTGACGAGCACGCGGTCGTTGAGGCCGGCGAGGCACCAGGCGCCTGGCTTGGCGCAATGGGGCGTCGGCTCCATCGACGACGACGGGATGCGGTACGGCTTCGCGACCTCAGCTTCGAACGCGAGCACCAGGACGATCGCGAATCCGATCGTGAGCGCCCAGTCGAGGGCCTTGTTCCCGCGGCGGACCACCGAGATCACAGTGTGACGTTCGTGCGCCGGCGCGTGACGGCCCCGCCGAGGAAGAGCGGCCATCCGGCGCCGAGGATGAGGCAGGCATCGACGTCGGCCGGGTCGGCGACCACGCCGTCGGCGAGCAGGTGCTGCACCTCGTCCGCGACCGCCTCGAGTGCCAGCTCCCGGATCTCCTCCTGCGTTCGGCGCTCGCCCCGGGAAGGCACGAGCGGAAAGCGGTCGGGCCACGCCCCGTGCATCGTCTCCAGGACGTGCTGCGCCACGGCCGGGCCGACCATCTCGCGCAGTACCGACGGTGCCATCGGCATGCCGAGCGAGAGAATGGCGTCGTCGACCTCATCCACGGTGTTGCCGCTCGCGTGGGCATCCATGAGCACGGTCGTCATGCGCGTGAGCAGCCGGTTGACGACGAAGCCGGGGGCGTCGCCGACGAGCACGCCGCGTTTCTTCAGCTTCTTCACGACGTTCCACGCCGTCGCGAGCTGCTCGTCCGTCGTCCGTGAGGTGCGGACGATCTCGACGAGCGGCATGACCGACACCGGGTTGAAGAAGTGCAGCCCGACGTCCGCGCCCATGTCCTCGACCGAGAGCGACGACGTGTTCGTCGCGAGGATCGCGTCCGGCGCGGCCGCGCGCGCGGCCGTCAGCACTTCGCGCTTCACGTCGATTTCCTCGAATACGGCTTCGAGGATCAGATCGCAGCCGGCGAACGGCTCCCAGTCGGTGCCGCCGTCCACGATGGAGGCGAGGAAGGGCTTGACCTCTCCGCGGATCGACACGAGCGCGTCGTCGACGCGCGACCGGTCGATGTCACGGAGCACGACCGGCACCTCGAGACGGCGCAGGAAGAGCGTCGCCAGCTGCGTCGCCATGAGGCCTGCGCCGACGATGCCGACCTTCTGCACCGGCCGCGGCTTCGCATCGGGCAGGTTCGGCGGCCGCTTCGACCGGCGCTCGACGACGGTGAACGCATACGCGGCCGCCTTCGCCTGCGGGCTCACGAGCAGCTCGGCCATCGCGTCCTCCTCGGCGGCGTAGCCCTCGTCGAGCGTCCAGTCGCGGGCGCGGGCGATCAGGTCGAGTGCGACGTACGGCGCACACGTGGCGCAGTGCACGGCATCGTCGATCTTCGCGCGGGTCTTGCGAACGACGGTGTCGATCTCCGCCCAGTCGGGCTCCGGCCGCTCGATCGAGAGCGAGTTCGCGAACGCGAGTGACTCGTCGACGAATTCGACCGGGTCGAGTATCCGGTCGGCGATGCCGAGCTCGACGGCATCCTGCGCCGTGAGCAGCCTGTTCTGGCGCAGCGGGTTGAGGACGATCACCTTCGCCGCTGCCTCCGGGCCGATGAGCCGCGGCAGGAGCTGCGTTCCGCCCCAGCCGGGAATGATCGAGAGCGCGACCTCGGGGAAGCCGACGTGGCGGACGTTCGACGCGATCGTGCGCGCGTCGCAGTGGAGCGCGAGCTCGAGGCCGCCGCCGAGGCAGGCGCCGTTGATCGCCGCCACCGTCGGGAACGGGAGTGACCGAATGCGCGCGAACAGCTCGTGGCCGGCGCGAATTCCCTCGCGCGGATCCTCGATGATGCCGAACTCGTCGATGTCGGCGCCGACGCAGAACACGAACGGCTTGCCGGTGAAAAGGGCCGCCGTCCAGTCACCTCGTTCGAGCTGGTCGATGACGGCGACCGCGGACTCGAACGCCGAGCGGCCGAGCGTCGTCGGCACGCGGTGATCCTCGCCGTTGTCGATCGTGACGAGCGCGACCGACCCGGCGCGGTTCAACTTGAAAACGGTATCGGTCACGCTTTCTCCCAGAGCACGGCAGCGCCCATTCCCATGCCGATGCAGAGCGCGGTGAGACCGTAGCGCCCGCCGCGCTCGTGCAAGCCGTACCCGAGCTGTGCGAGAAGCCGCACGCCGGTCGCGGCGAGCGGATGGCCGCACGCGATCGCGCCCCCGTATGGGTTCAGCCGCGGGTCGTCAGGGGAGACACCGAGCTCGTCACACCACGTCAGCACCTGTACCGCGAACGGCTCGTTCAGCTCGAAGACGTCGATGTCGTCGAGGGTGATCCCCGACTGCTCGAGCACCCGCCGCGTCGCCGGAACCGGCCCGATCCCCATCAGATGCGGCTCGACGCCGGAATAGGCGAAGCCGACGAGGCGGAGCTTGGGCTCGAGGCGGAGCTCGGCGACGGTGTCTTCGGCTGCGAGGAACGCCGCCGTCGCGCCGTCGGTCAGCCCCGCCGAGTTGCCGGCCGTCACGCGGCCGCCCGCTCGGAACGCGGGCTTCAGCGCGGCGAGCCCCTCGCGGGTCGTATCCGTGCGTAGGAACTCGTCGTGTGCGGCGACCTTCCAACCCTCGTCGGTGAAGACGGACATCGGCACGACGGTCTCGCGCATGACGCCGTTCGTCCACGCCGCCGCGGCCTTCTGCTGGGAGGCGAGCGCGAACCCGTCCGCGCGCTCCCGCGTGATCTGCGGAAAGCGGTCGTGCAGGTTCTCGGCCGTCCGTCCCATGACCGCGGCCGACTCGTCGATCAGCCGCTCCGAGACGAAGCGCGGATTGAAGTCGACGTCGTCGCCCATCGGATGGTGCCCCATGTGCTCGACGCCGCCGACGAGCGCGATGTCGGCGGCCCCGAGCGCGATCTCGCCCGCCGCTGCGGTGACCGCCGTCAGCGCGCCGGCGCACATCCGATCGACGGCGAAGCCGGGAACGGTGTCGGGGATGCCGGCGAGCAGGGCGACGTCGCGGCCGAGGGTCAGCCCCTGGTCGCCGACCTGGGCAGTGGCGGCGAAGACGACGTCGCCGATCCGGTCGGGCGGGATCTCCGGATTGCGCCGGAGGAGCTCGCGCACGGCCTTGACGGCCATGTCGTCGGCCCGCGTGCGCCAGAACTGCCCCTTCGGACCGGCCTTGCCGAACGGCGTTCGTACGCCGTCGACGAAGAAGACGTCGCGCGCCTCACGCATGACTGACCAGTCAATCACACGCTCGTAGACTCCCGGAATGGGCTGGAGCGAGCAGGCCGAGGAGGCGATCGCCCGGTATGACGGCGGGGAAGAGCGCGACCTGGACCAGCGGCAGCTGACGCAGCTCGCAAATGCAGCCTGGGCGGCCGGGCTGTGCCTGCTGATGGCCGGTCGCCGTGAGGAGGCGGGCGAGTGGCTGCGGCGCGCGGCGCAGCGATACCGGGAGAGCTGGGATGCGGGCGCACCGCCGGACTCGTGGGGCCGGCCGATCGCGGCCATGAAGGCGCTGCTCCTTGCCGGCGACGACGCATCCGGGGCGGCCCGGTGGGCGCTCGATGCCGGCGCAGCGGATTCGGAGTCGCCGATCGGCCGCTACTCGGCGGCGCTCGCGTATCTCGTGCTCGGCCGCGACGTCGACGCGCGCATCGTCGCCGAGACGATCGTCGACCGCGACGACTTCCCGCGCGACGTCGCCGATGCGGTGCTCATGATCGCCGGCCTCGACCGCACCGAGTACCTGATCGCGGTCGAGGACTTGCTCGACGACTTCGAGCACCGGGAGAACTTCCTCGAGGGCATCCGGGTCGCCGACACGGTCATGGTGCTTCAGATCCTCGCCGCGGAGCGCGACATGGGGGTCGAGCTCCCGCTCTCCCACCTGCTGCCCTCCTGGGCTTGAACTAGAGCTTCGCCGCGGCGGCGCGATCGAGCACCGCCGTCGTCGTCCCGCTGAGTGCCCGGACGAGGCTGCCAGGCGTCGAGCGCGTCGGCTCGCCGGCGAACGCGCGCGCGGCTGCGTCCGCCTTGTCCTCGCCCGCGACGACGAAGAGGATCGCATGCGCTGCGCGCAGCATCGGCAGCGTCAGCGTTATGCGGTCGACGTACGGCTCGAGATGCGCCTCGGCGCCGATCACGCGGCGCTCGGTCTCGTCCAGGGTCGGCTGATCGGGATAGAGCGACGCGATGTGCCCGTCGCGACCGAGACCAAGCAGCACGAGGTCGAAGCGGGCGAGCTCGCCGAGCTCGCGGTCGTAGTCCTCGGACCCGGCCGCGCGGCCGAGCTCGCCGCGCATGCGGTGCACTGCGGCCGGCTGCACCTCGAGCCCGTCGAGGAGCGTGCGCTTCGCGAGCCCGTAGTTCGAGAGCTCGTCGTCCGGCGGGACGCAGCGCTCGTCACCCCACCACAGCTCCGTGCGGCTCCAGTCGGGATTCCGTTCCGCGGCCGCTGCATACGCGTCGCCGACGGTGGACCCGCCGGTCAGGACGATATGCCCGCCGTCGCGCGCGCGCGACGCGAGCATGTCCGCGACGATGCTCGCGGGGTCGTCCACGACCATGATCTCGACGTCACGCATGCTCTCTCGCGAGCTCCGTGGCGCGTGTCATCGCCGCCTGCACGGCGTTGAGGAGCGCGGCGCGCACGCCGGCCTGCTCGAGCTCGCGGATCGCGGCGATCGTCGTGCCGCCCGGCGAGGTGACCGACTCGCGCAGCTCGACCGGGTGCATGCCGCGGTCGCGAAGCTGCTTCGCCGTCCCGAGCATCGTCTGCACGACGAGCGTCGTCGAGATCTCGCGCGAGACGCCGAGCAGGATGCCCGCCTCGATCATCGCCTCCGCGAGCAGTGCGAAATACGCTGGCCCGGATCCGGAGAGCGCCGTCACGGCGTCCATGGCCGACTCGGGTACCCGGACGACGCGGCCGACATGCGCGAGCGCATCCTCGGCGAGCGCAAGATGCTCCTCGCTCGCATGCGCTCCGGCGCAGATGCCTGCCATGCCCTCGTGCACCGTCGAAGGGGCATTCGGCATCGCGCGGACGACGGGGACGCCGGGAGCGATCCGGGCCTCGACCTGCGAGGTCGGGATGGCGGCGGCGATCGAGAGGACCGTCTGCTCGGGCGTCAGCCGTTGCCCGACCTCGCCTAGCAGCGTGTCGATGTCCTGGGGCTTCACCGCGACGACCACGAGGTCGGCCTTCGCCACGGCTTCGGCATTGGCGGTGGTCGCGACGACGCCGTGCCGCTCGCGCAGCTCGGCCGCGCGCGCCTCGGTCCGGCTCGTGACGACGATGTCGGTGACGCCCGCGCCGAGTAGGCCGCTGAGCAGCGCTTCGCCGATGCGTCCGCAACCGAGGATCGCGATCATGCCGCGGAGTCTAGGCCGCGGCGGCGGCGTCGAACGAGAGCAGCCCGCGGCCGAAGCCTGCGAGGAGATACATGCTCGCCAGACCGGAGAACTCGCCGTAGGGCTCGAGCAGCTCGGCGGTCTCCCAGCCCTCGACCTCGCGGCCGCGCATCGCGCGCAGAAGCTTGATGAGCCCGAGGTCGCCGACGAGACCGTGGTCGAAGCGACCGAGACCCTCGAGGCAGACGACGCCGATCGACCACGGCCCTACGCCGCGCTCGCGTTCGAGCCGCCGGACGATCGTCTCCGTCGGCTGGCCGTGCAGGCGCTCGAGGTCGAGCGAGCGGCAGAGGCGTACGAGCGCCGCGCCGCGCCGCGCGTGCAGGCCGAGGCGGCGCAGCTGTGCCGGAGCGAGCGCGGCGAGGTCGTGTGTCGTCGGCGCGACGTGCAGACGCTCGGGCCCCGCGGCGCAGAGCGTGCGGATGATCGTCTGTTCCATGTGCCGCGCGCGCTTCGCCTCGATGAGCTGCCCGCAGAACGCGCGGAGGAGTGACTGCGCGACGGTGGACACCCGCACAGGTCGCAGCCCACGCAGCTCGCGCGACGCGTGTCCGAGCAGGGCGTCGTTGCGCACGCGGACGAGGAAATCGGAGTGGTCGTCGTCGAGCGCGAGCAGCCACCGCACGCGCTCCGCGGCCGCCGTCGACTCGGCCGCGATCGTCACCGTTCCCGACGGTGACTGCCATGCGCGTGCAACCTCGATGCGGCCGTCGACCGCGAGCGCCTGCGTGAAGACGCCGTCACGAAACGTGCGCGTCGCGTCGCCTGAGAGACGTGCGGAGAGTGCGAGCGAGTACGGGCCGCGCGGCGAGACCGCGAGCTCGAGGCTCACCGCTCGCGGCGCGCGTGCTGCGGTGTCGCCCGCGTGCCGAGCTCGGCGGCGCGATCGAGCGCGTCCATCGCCTCCACCTCTCGGCCGTCGGCGCGGAGCATGTTGCCCCAGGCGCGGCATGCGTTCGCAGCCGGCCGCCAGCGCCCTTCCTTCTCGAGAATGTCCACGGCCTCACCATAGGCAGAGTCGGCAGGGCCGGCGTCGCCTTGTAGAGCGAGCCCGTCGGCGAGCGCGGCGAGCGCATGACCCCGGTCGGCCGGCTGCGAATCGATCTCGAGCGCCCGCTGCGCGAACGCGATCGCGCTTGCAGCATCGCCGCCGATGCGGGCGATCCGCGAGCGTTGGATCGTGACCTCCGCAAGGTCGAACGGTGCCGGCCGTACACCGAGGAGCCTCTCGGCACGGTCGAGGTGCGCCGACGCTTCGTCGGCGCTTTCGCGCTCGATGAGCAGTCGCGATGCCAGGACGTGGGCGCGCGCGAGGTTGAGGGCATCCTCGGTGGTCTCGAGGAGCGCGATCGCCTTCCGGATGTTGGCGAGCGCGAGCGGCGCACGGCCTTCGGCCTCGGCGACTCGCGCCATCGACCAGTAGAGGCGCACGCGCATGTACGGGTCTTCACTGTCACTCGTGCGTGCGAGCGCCTCGCGGACGACGTCTTCCGCTTTCGCGATCTCACCGGTGTCGGTGAGTGCGTAGCTCAACAGCAGTGCGAACCTGGCGGCGGCCGACGGACTGTCGTCCGAGCGGCGGAGGCAGTCCTCGAAGAGCTCGACCGCCTGGCCCGTGCGTCCGAGGCCGGCGTACGCGCGACCGAGCTGCGCGAACACGTCGACATGCTCGGCCGGGTGAACGAACCCGGCTGTTACCGCCTGCTCCAAGAGCTCGACCGCCCCTCCGAGATCGTTCCGCTCCTCGAGCACGGCGGCGAGCGCGACGCGTGCCCGGAACGCCGATTGCGCGTCGGCGGCAACGTCGGCCTCGACGAGCACCGTCCGCAACGCCTCCTCGTTTCCGTCGCTGTCGCCGAGCCGGACTGCCAGCTCCAGGTCGCAGAGCCGCAGCTCGCGGGCTGCGTCCGGATCGAGCTCCGAGCCGCTCTCGAGGTAATCCGCGGTGACGGCCAGCTTGGCAGCGAGCTTGCGAAGCGCCTTCACCGAGGGTTGGCGCGTTCCCGCTTCGATGCGGGAGATGTAGGCGTAGGAGACTCCGGGGGCCGCAAGCTCGCGCTGGGAATACCCCCGTTCCAGCCGTAGTCGCTTGAGCCGTTGCCCGATCGTCTCGCCCGAGGGCGACGGGGTTCCCGACGGCATCGATCGATTCTCGCCATTTTCGCCGCGGTCGTCAATGGGCCGCTCCGTCTTGCCAGGGGACCATCCTTCCCGTTGTCCCCTGTCACAGGAGAGGAGGGAACCATGCTGCGGAGAGCCGTGTCCGTCAAGCTCGTCCTGCTGCTCGCGGCGCTGGCGGTGTTCGCCGTGCTCATCGGCGAGTCGCCCTGGGGCCCGAGCTAGCCCAGGCGGGTTGTACCGTTGCCGCCGTGACGGCCGTCGAGCTCGTGGTCTACGCGCTGCTCTTGGCCGTCGCGGCGGCAGCCGTCTGGAAGCGGCCGATCGTTGCGCTCTACCTGTTCGTCGCCGGCCTCGCCGTGCACAACGCGGTCATGGCGGCGCTGTACGGCGCGGGTGTGCGCGGCGGGACGCTGACGGCGATCGCGGCGTGGAAGGAGATCCTGCTCGCCGTCGCCCTCGCGCGCGTCACACAGATGGCAGTCCGGGAACGGCGGTTGCCCTTTCGCGCCGGCGCCGCGGACTTGCTCGCGCTCGCGTACGGGGCGCTCGTCGTCGTGTATGCGCTCGTGCCACAGTCGGTGCTCGGCGGCGGGGCCGGACACCATGCCGTCGCGCTCGCCGCGAAGCACGACCTCGTCCCGGTCGGGGCGTTCTTCCTCGGCCGGTCGCTCGGGATCGGACGCGGCGACCTGCTCAGGCTCGCGTGGACGCTCCTCGGGACGGCTGCGTTCGTCGCCGTCGTCGGGCTCGTCGACGTCTACGCCGTGTCGATCGGCTGGTGGCGGACGAACGGGGTCGTGGACTACTTCCACAAGCAGCTCGGCTACGACTACCACGGCACGGGGGGATTGCCGGAGAACTTCATCTACAACACCGGTTCCGAGCAGCACTTCCTGCGCAGGCTCGTATCCACCTTCCTGAGTCCGCTCGCGTCGGCCTATCTGATGGTGGTCGCGCTCCTCCTCATGCCGCGCCGCCGCGCGGCGATCCCGCTCGCGGCGCTCGCGTTCGCCGGCCTTCTCTTCACGTTCTCGCGCTCGTCGCTCGTCGCGCTCGCGGGCGGCCTCGTCGTGCTCGGCCTCGCCGCCCGCGACGCGCGCCCGGTGGTCCTCGCGGTCGTCGTCGCGGGAATCGCCGTCGGGTGGGCGCACGTGTTTCCGTCGATCGGGCCGACGGGCCACTGGACGAAGACCGATCTCGTCCAGCAGCGCCGGCACGCGAAGGCGAGCGGACCGGCGAGCGGCAACGCGCTGTCGGAGAGCGAGCCTTCGTTGCACGAGCACTGGCGCGCGCTGAAGGACGGCGCGCGCACGGTCGTCCACCATCCGCAGGGCTTCGGGCTCGGCAATGTCGGCCAGACCGCCTCGCGCACGGGCACCGCGATCAAGGCAGGCGAGTCCAACTACACGGAGATGGGGGCGGAGCTCGGCGTCCTCGGCGCGCTCCTCTGGATCGCGTGGGGGCTCGCTGTTCTCGTCGGGCTCTGGCGCGCGAGGGCGGTGCAGATGACGGCGGCGTTCGCGGCGATCCTCGCGCTCGGGATCCAGACTGACGTGATCGGCGATCCCTGGGTCGCGTATGTCGTGTGGGCGCTCGCCGGGACGTGTCTGCAAGTGCGTCTTGCGACGAAGGAGGCTCGGGCCGTACCGTCGGCCGCGTGACCATCCGCCGCGCGCTCGTCCTCACGGCGGCCGCACTGGTCGTTCTCGCGCTCGCGCTGCGTCTCCATCACTCCTCGGCGGCACACGCCGTCCTGCCGCGCGTGCCGGGCGTCCTCAATCCTGACGTGACGCAGGGGAACATCGACTCGACCATCTGCGTCCACGGCTGGACGGCGACGGTGCGCCCGCCGGTCGACTACACGAACGAACTCAAGCGGCGGCAGATGCGCGCCTACGGCGAGGCCGGCCCGCCGTCCGCGTACCAGGAAGACCATCTGATCAGCCTCGAGCTCGGCGGCGACCCGACCGACCCGCGCAACCTCTGGCCGGAGCCGTATCCACGGGCGGCCGACGTCGACCAGGTCGAGAACGAGCTGAACGCGGAGGTGTGTAGCGGAAAGCTCTCGCTCCAAGACGCGCAGCAGAAGGAGTCCGCGTTGAAGCACAATCACGGCTGATGAGCATCGATCCCCGCGTCGACATCGGCCACGTGCACCTGAAGGTCTCGGACCTCGACCGCGCGCTCGACTTCTACGCCGGCGTGCTCGGCTTCGACGTGTTCGCGCGTATGGGCGACGATGCGGCGTTCATCTCCGCCGGCGGCTATCACCACCACATCGGGCTCAACACGTGGGAGTCGAAGGGCGCCGGCCCGGCGCCGCGCAACACGACGGGCCTGTACCACACCGCCATCCGCTACCCCGACCGGAGGACGCTCGCCGACGCGTTGCGGCGCGTCCTCGAGGCCGGCATCCCGCTCGACGGGGCGAGCGACCACGGCGTCTCGGTCGCGCTCTATCTCCGCGATCCGGACCAGAACGGTGTCGAGCTCTACTACGACCGGCCGCAGGACGAGTGGCCGCGCGACGAGTCCGGGAATCCCACGATGTGGACGAAACCGGTCGACGTGCAGGCTCTCCTGGATGACGCCTGACGCGGTGCTATACCTGTAAGCCGAGGGTTGGCCAAGCCGGTTGAGCAGCTGTCGCAGGTGATCGTCCGCTTCGCGGGCGACTCCGGCGACGGCATGCAGCTGACGGGGGCGCAGTTCACCTCCGAGACGGCGCTGCTCGGGAACGACATCTCGACGTTCCCCGACTTCCCGGCCGAGATCCGCGCGCCGGCAGGCTCGCTGCCTGGCGTGTCCGGCTTCCAGGTCCACTTCGCCGACTTCGACATCCTCACGCCCGGCGACGCGCCGAACGTGCTCGTCGCGATGAACCCCGCGGCGCTGAAGACGAACATCAAGGACCTGCCGAAGGGCGGGACGCTCATCGTCAACTCGGACGCGTTCAACGACCGCAACCTCCAGAAGGCGGGATACGAGGCGAACCCGCTCGACGACGGCTCGCTCGGGGAGTATCAGCTGCATTCGGTGCCGCTCACGTCGCTCACCGTCGGTGCGCTCAAAGGCATCGAGGGCGTCACGCCGCGGGAGGCCGAGCGCTCGAAGAACATGTTCGCGCTCGGTCTGATGTCGTGGCTGTACGGCCGCTCGATCGATCCGACGGTGGACTTCCTGCAGGAGAAGTTCGCGAAGCGGCCGGAGATCGCGGCCGCCAACGTCAAGGCGCTGCAGGCGGGCTATGCGTTCGGCGAGACGACGGAGACGTTCGCGGTCACGTACGAGGTGAAGCCGGCGAAGCTGCAGCCGGGGACGTACCGCAACATCACCGGCAACCAGGCGCTGTCGCTCGGTCTCGTGGCAGCGTCGAAGCTGTC
>CAZXZX010000180.1:0-10230 GCA_964645445.1 uncultured Gaiellales bacterium | reverse complement strand
GCCGCTCGGTCGGATTCCCTAAAGAGCGGCTTGATGTCGGTCTCGAACCTCGGCGCGGCGGCATCGGTCATTTCGTTCTCCTCCTTCCGGTGACGCTCTCAGCCCACTCGCGCTGCGGGAGCCGCAAGGTGTTGGTGGACGAACGTCACAGCCATCGATCCTTCGCCGACTGCGGCGGCGCAGCGCTTGGTCGATCCTGAGCGCACGTCGCCGGCCGCGAAGATCCCGGGCACGCTCGTCTCGAGCAGATTGTCGGCGCTGGCAGCGTCCCCGGTGAGGATGAAGCCGTCGGCGGCGCGCGCAACGGCGTCGTCGAGCCACTCCGTGCACGGTTGTGCGCCGAGGAAGAAGAAGAGGAAGGAGAACGGGAGCCGTTCGCCGCTCTTGAGCGTGACCTCTTCGAGCCGACCCTGTGTTCCGTGCAGGGCCGCGATCTCGCTGCTGTCCCGGACGGCGACGCCGTACCGCTCGAGCTCGCGGATCAGGTAGTCGGACATCGTCTCACGCACATCGGCGCGGCGGTGGAGCAGCGTCACCAGGGCGCCTCCGCGGGCGAGCCAGACGGCGGCCTGACCGGCGGAGTTGCCGCCGCCGACGACCGCGACGCGCGAAGCGCCGCACAGCTGCGCCTCGGGCGGGCCGGCGGCGTAGAAGACGCTGACGCCTTCATACTCGCTCAGGCCGTCGACGGGGAGCCGCCGGTAGGCGGCGCCGGTGGCGAGAACGACGGCGCGTGCCGCGATCTCGTGCTCCTCTTCGAGTCGTACGACGTGTCGTCCGTTGCCGGGTTCCAGCGCTATGGCTCGGTAGGGGGTCGCTGGCCGCGCGCCGAATTTGCGCGCCTGGCTGACGGCGCGGCTGGTCAGCTCGGTGCCGCTGATGCCGGCGGGGAATCCGAGGTAGTTCTCGATCCGGCGCGACGATCCGGCCTGGCCGCCGAGCGCGGTCCCCTCGACGATCAGCGTGTCGAGTCCTTCGGAGGCGCCGTAGACGGCGGCAGCGAGACCGCCGGGGCCGCCGCCCACGACGAGGAGGTCGACCTCCTCGCGCGGCGCGAGCTCGCGTCCGATCCCGAGTGCGCGCAGCACCTGGCCCCGGGAGGCGTGTTTCAACTCGGCGCCGCCCGGGAGGCGCACGAGTGGCGGCTCCGTTCCGTCCGCGGGCGCGTCCTCGTGCCACGTGAAGGGGAGCCGGTTGGCGCGTGCGAAGTCGAGCATCTGCATCGTCGCCTCGGACGAACGGGGCCCGACGATCTCGAGACCGATCCCCTCGACGCGTTGGAGCGCCTCCCGGCGGCTGATGAAGGTCGAGAGGACGAGGTCGCTGAGCGGGCCGTCGTCGAACAGGAGCGCTCGCAGTGCGTCGCGGTCGACTGCGACATAGCGGAGCGGTTGTGTCACGACCGCAGTCAGGAAGACCGTCTGCCCCGAGAGCAGGTTCAGCTCGCCGAGGAAGCTGCCGGCGCCGTGGCGGACGATCTCGCGTCCGGCCGCGTCGAGGATCGCGACCTCGCCCTCGCGGATGGCGATGAACGGATACGTCGCATCCCCCACCGTGAACAGCACGTCCCCGACGCCGGCCGTCCGCTCCGCGCCTGCGGCTGCGAGCGTCTCCAACTGCGAGGCGGACAACGACGGGATCGCGGGACCTGCCATCGAACGAGGGTAGCGGCGCGCGTTCAGTCTGCGCCGAGCGCTGGCTCGCGGCTCGAGCTCGACACGCGCGTCATGTGGCCCCGATCAGTCCGTTGGAAAGCGCGAAGAGCACGAGCTGGGCGCGTGTCTCGAGGCGCAGCTTTCGCATGATGTGCGCACGGTGCGTATCGACGGTGCGCACCGAGATGAAGAGCTTCTTGCCGATCTCCTGATTCGTGTGTCCGAGTGCGAGCAGGTGCAGGACGTCGCGCTCCCTGTCGGACAACGGCTCGAGCGCCGGTGCGACGTCGGCGACGACGAGTTGCGCGCCGAGATCGGGATCGACGTAGCGCTCGCCGGCAGCGACGCGGCGCACCGCTTCGATCAACTCGACGTCGGATGCTCGCTTCGGGACGTAGCCGTGCGCGCCTGCGGAGATCGCTTGCCGCACCGCCGTCGGTCCTGTCTGAGACGACACGACGACGACTCGACTTTCCGGGGAAGCGCTCAAGATCTCGGGGATGGCCTGGTAGCCGCTCTTACGCGGCAGGAGCAGGTCGATCAGGACGACGTCAGGCTTGAGGACGTGCGCTTTCGCGATCGCTTCCTCGGCGGTTCCAGCTTCGCCGACAGGTGCGATCCGGTCTTCTTGCTCGAGGCGTAGGCGCAGCGAGGAGCGGAAGACCGCATGATCGTCGACGAGCAGGACGCGGATCATGTCTCGACTCCGGCCGCGACGATCACGGCGCGTGTTCCGCGGACGGCTCGCGGCCTGAGCTCGAGCACTCCGCCGGTCCGTTCGACGAGGCGACGGCACATGCGCAGCCCCAGCTGGGCTCCTGTCGCGTAGCCGTCGGCTGACCCGAGCCCAACGCCGTCGTCGTCGATGACGAGTACGTGTTGATCTCCGCGAGCGAGAGCGGAGACGTGAATCTGCTCCGCGCCGGCCGCAACTGCGTTTGCGAGCAGGTTGCGGAGAACGAGACGGAGAGCGTCCGGGGGGATCGGGAACTCCCCGGTGACGTTCGCGACGATGTCGGCGCCGACATCTCCGAGGTCGGCGAGCGCCTGTTCGATGCAGTCCGCCAGTCGTGCCCTGTCGGTGGCGGCCCGATCCGCGCGCACTGCCTCGAGGATCGAGTCGACGAGCTCGAGTGCACGCATGAGTCCCTCGCGCGGATCCTTGTCGCGCAGAGCGGCTACGAGCGACGACTTCACGTCGTGCGCCACGAGCCCTGCGAAGTCGTCGAGCGCTTCGGTCTTTCGAGCAAGACGGGCGACGTGATCGGCGAGCTGCTCCTCAGTCGACCTTCGTGTTGCGGTTGCTGGCATGTGCGGCTAACCCCCAGAGTCGGCGCGGGCGAGGAGCTTTCGGATGGCGTCCCCGGAGAGGTCTGTCTTCGAGACGAAGCCGAGCGCGCCGCTTGCGTCGACGAGCTCTGCAAGCTCGACTCCGGACTCCGCCGAGATGAGGACGACGGTAGGACCGCCGTTCGGAAGTCCGGCGAGCCGCTGCGCCACGTCGAAGCCGCTCTCGGTGCCGAGATCGACGTCGACGAGCGCGATGTCCGGTCGCAGAGCCGTCGCCTCGTCGACGGCTTCGTCCGACGTCGCGGCGAAGCCGACGACGGTGATCCCGTCTTCGGCGAGGAGTTGACCGGCGGCCTCGAGGAACTGCGGACTGTCGTCGACGATCAGGCAGGTGAGCGGCATGGCTTGCGGCAGCGCGGTCATCGCACTACGAGGATCGCCGACGCCGCCATGCCCCGCCAGACGGAGAACGGCCGAGTCATGGCCCGATATTTCGGCGTATGCGACTACCGGTTAGCCGGTAGAGCCGCGACGGCGGTTGCGAATGCGGCTCGGACCGCGTAGACACCGCGTGTATGTCGGAACCGGAGCACGCACAGCGGGTCGCGATCGCCGACGACGACGTGCTGCTTCGGCAAGGTCTCGCTGCTCTGCTGCGCGAGGGTGGCTACGACGTGGTGGGTCAGGCGAGTGACGCCGACGGTCTGATCGAGCTCGTGCGAGCGGAGCAACCGGACATTGCGGTCGTCGACATCCGGATGCCGCCGACCCATTCGACCGAAGGGCTCGAGGCAGCGCGCACGATCCGCGAAGAGCTGCCGCAGGTCGCGATTCTCGTCCTGTCCGCGCACATCGAGGTCGAGCACGCGATGGACCTGCTCGGCGCAGGCCGTGGCATCGGCTATGTGCTGAAGTCGCGGGTCGGAGACATCGACGAGCTGCGGGCCACCCTCGACCGGATCAGCTCAGGCGGGTCGGTCATCGACCCCGTGCTCGTCGAAGAGCTCGTGCGGGCGCGGCGTACGCGTGACCCGCTCGAAGGGCTGACGTCGCGCGAGCGCGACGTCCTGACCCTCATGGCCGAGGGCCGCTCGAACAGCGGAATCGCACGAAGCCTCTGGCTCGCCGAGGGCACCGTCGAGAAGCACGTGAGGAACATCTTCCAGAAGTTGCAGCTTCCGGACGCGCCGGACGATCACCGCCGTGTTCTGGCGGTGATCGCGTTTCTCGGTTCGAAGTAGTCGCCCACGCAAGACCGATCGTCCGAGAGGCGCGGGCGGCCACCTGCTAGCGCTCCCTCGATCACAGGGCAGTCGGTACGCGAAGGACGGGCCAACAGGGTGAGCAAGGCGGGCACTGGTCGGCTATCGCGTGCGAGCGCCCTGACGCAGGCTTCGTCGGGTCACGACAGCCAAAAACCAGCGGAAGGACTGTTCCATGCTCGAGCCAACTGACGAAACCTGGCGGACGGAATTGCTCTCCCGGGAGAGCAACGGCATCACGGTAAGCCTGCTCTGGAGTCGAGCGACGAATCTGGTGACCGTTGCTGTCGCAGACGCCGCGAGCGACGACTACTTCGAGCTGGTGCTCGGCGAACACGAGCCGGCGCTCGAGGTCTTCAATCATCCCTTCGCGCACGCGGCAGCACGAGGCCTCGAGTTCCGCACGCGGTGGCCGGAGCCGGAGATGCTGCAGGACGCGGCGTAGCGTCGATTCTCTGGGCGCTGAAAAACCAGCCGGTCACCGCCTCAGGGCAAGATCCGTCTGCGCCTCACGTGCTCAGGGTTTGGCGAGACCTTCTTGACGGGCAGAACAGAGGGAAGTGGTGAAGATTCCCCGGGTTATCGCGATTTCATCGATCGTTGCTGCCGCGGTCGCCGGCACAGCGGTTGCGGCCTTGACCGCGCTCGCTGCGCCGAAGGCCACGCGTGTGACCGTCACCGAGGTCGAGTACAAGCTCACGCTCTCACGCACGCATCTGGCCGTTGGGAGGACTACGCTCGTGGTCGTCAACAAGGGCAAGATCGCGCACTCGCTTTCGATCAGCGGCCCCGGCCTGAAGAAGCGGCTGATAGCCGGCACGATCATGCCCGGCGTCTCCCGCAGCGTGAGCGTGACACTCAAGGCCGGAACGTACGCACTCTGGTGCCCGGTGCCGGGCCACGCCGCACTCGGGATGAAGACGACTCTCAAGGCCGGATCCGGTACGTCGGGCACGACCACCGGCAAGAGCGCCTGGGGGTAACCGCCTCCGTCGTCCCGGGAGGCTAGCGGCGCGCGCGACCCAGTCGACGTGCGACGTCACGGCAGGCCATCGCCAGAAGGAGTACGGCCGCGGCGAGCTCGACGGCTCCCGCCGCCTCCTGCCAGTGTCCCCAAAAGCGCTCGCGGTAGCCGAAGAGTCCCCAACGAGCGCTGACGGCGAAAGCCACTAGCGTGCCCGCGGCATAACCGGCGCCGGTGAGGAGCACCAGCACGTGGCCGTTCGCCGCCAGCGCGACGGCGATCGCAATGCCGACAGCCGCGTTTGCGAGGAAGAGCGGGCCGACGATGTGAACGCGGTGGAAGTAGTCGAACCAGAGGTAAAGGTGGATTGCCGCCGCGGTGGCGACGAGGGAGGCTGCCACGATTCGCGGCGGCGAAAGCTGCGTCGGACGAGTCGATGCGCGTCCCGCCGCGCGGAGAACCGGTTCGACCATCGCTCCGCTGCTACCCCTTTCCCTTCTTCAGGATCGGCGCGTTCAGGACGATGTGCGCGTCGGTGATCGTGAGCTTGCGGGCTTTGGCGAGGGACTTGATCTGATCGTCTCGCCCCAAGAGAACGGGCTTCACGCCGGCCTTCCACGTGACCCAGATCTCTTCCCAGAGCGGGTTGTAGTCCGTCTCGCCCGGCTCTGAGCCGAAGACGGTCAGCTGTCCGGCCGCCGCGCGGCCCTTGACGAAGTACTGGTCAGGGATGCCTTTGACGGCCTTCAGCTCCGCGGAGTAGTTGATGTGCATCGCTGTCGCCTGCGTCTTGTCTGAAACGTCGGTGATCACATACGTGTCGATGTGCTTGTCGTAATAGCCCTTGTACACGGGCTGGCTTTTCATCGTCGGTATGCCGATGTTCGGCAGTCCCGCCGCTGCCGAAGCCACGACGGCGGTTGCGGCCGCGACCACGGCGACCAGACACGTCGAAACCAATTTGCGCACCTCTCCTCTTTTCGGATGTGAGGAGACGTACGGGTGCTTGCCGCGGCTGGTTTGGCGGCATGGCGCACAAACACCGCGCCGCTGCGTCTCATGAACTTCTAAGGAAGCTCTCATCTCCGGGTATGGCATCTTCAACTTGACGTGTTCATGTTGTGGCCGTGGCGGTTTGGCGGCCTGTGATCCGGGCGTGATGCGCTCGTCCCCGGCACCAGGCGGCCGCGTGCTGGTCGTGGACGATGACCCGGACGTGCGCGAGGCCGTCGAGACCGCCCTCGAGCTCGAGGGTCATCGGGTGACCCTCGCGGCCGACGGCTTGGCGGCGCTGAAGCGGCTCGGGCAGACGGAGTTCGACGCGGTGGTGCTGGATGTCCTGATGCCGCATCTGGACGGCTTCGAGGTGTGCCGGCGTCTACGGGCGTCAGGCAATCGGACGCCCGTCTTGATCTTGACCGCGCGCGACTCGGAGGAGGACACGATCCGCGGGCTCGATCTCGGCGCGGACGATTATCTGGTGAAGCCGTTCGCACTCGGTGAGTTGCTCGCGCGCGTGCGCGCGCTTCTTCGCCGCACGCGGCCTGCCGGCGAGGATTCGCCGCTCTGGTTCGCCGGTCTATCGCTCGATCCGCAGACGCGCGAGGCCTCTCGTGGTGGACGCGCGCTCGAGCTGACGCGGACGGAGAACGCGTTGCTCGAGCTGTTCCTGCGTAACCCGCGTCAGGTGTTGACCCGGGAGCTGATCATGGAGCGGGTGTGGAACTACGACTTCGGACCGACCTCGAACCCGCTCGAGGTGTACATCAGCTATCTGCGACGGAAGACGGAGGCAGCTGGGGAACCGCGGCTGATCCACACCGTGCGCGGCGTCGGCTACGCGTTGCGCGAGCCGTGAGCCTGCGCACGCGGCTGACGCTGGCGGGCGGGGGTGCCGTATTCGTCGCGCTGGCGATTGCGTCGATCGTCATGTACGTCGAGGTCCGCTCGAAGCTGCATGACCAGATCGACGTCTCGCTGATCCAGTCCGCTCAGAACGTCGCAACCAAGTGGGTGGCCGCGAACGGCCCGAAGGAGCTGAAGTTACCAGTCGTCAATCCTGGTTCGTCCTCCGTTTCGATGTTCACGAGCGATGGGTCGGGCTACGTTCAGGTCATTCCGAGCTTCGGTGTCGCGCTGAAGACGGATGCGCGGACGTTCGTGCCGCTCATCGATCGGGACGGGGCGGTCGCGAAGGGTGCAAGCCCGTCGTATTTCCGCGATGTGCGCTATCGCGGTGTGGCGATGCGGCTCTACACGACGCGCCTGCCCTCGTCTGGGGCCGGTCTGGTGCGCACGGCGCGGCCGCTGACGGAGGCGAACGCGACGATTGCACGGGTCCGCTGGCTCCTGATCGGGCTGACGCTTGGTGGAGCGTTCGCAGCTGCCTTGCTCGGACGGCTGGCGGCGAATACCGTGCTCCGTCCGGTGCGAGCGCTCGCGGGTGCGGTGCGCAACGTGAGCGTGACCCGCGACCTCAAGCAGCGCATCCCCGTGAGCGGCCGAGACGAGCTTGCGAGCCTCGCGGCCGACTTCAACACGATGATGGCCGCCTTGGACGACTCGCAGCGCGCGCAGCAGCAGCTGATAGCGGACGCTTCGCACGAGCTGCGCACGCCGCTGACGGCGCACCGCGCCAACATCGAGCTGCTCGCACGCCCCGATCTGCCGACCGAGCGGCGCCGGCATGTGCTCGGCGCCGCCGTGCGCGGGATCGAAGAGCTCTCGGCGCTGGTCGGCGATCTGATCCAGGCCGCGCGCAACGGCCGATCGGTCGACGCGCGAGAGCCGGTCGCGCTGGACGAGCTCGTGGCTGCGGCAGTCGAGCGCGCGCGTCACCGGGCGCCGGGACTGCGGTTCGAGAGCACGCTCGAGCCCTATGAGGTGGTCGCAGCTCGCTCCCGCCTCGAGCGGGCGGTCGACAACGTGCTCGACAACGCGATCAAATGGAGCCCTTCGGGCGGCGCGGTCGACGTCGCTCTCGACAGCGGAAGGCTCACCGTGCGTGACTACGGGACCGGCATCGACGAGGCCGACCTGCCGCATGTGTTCGACCGCTTCTATCGGGCAGCAACGGCGCGTGCGCTTCCCGGCTCGGGACTCGGGCTCGCGATCGTCAAGCAAACGATCGACGATCACGGCGGCACCGTCACTATCGCCAACGCCGGCGGCGGCGGCACGCTCGTCACGCTCCGATTCGACGGCGACGGTCAACCTTAAGCAAGCTCTCAGCAACCTCTCAGGATCGGATCGAGCCCTCTCAGCGCGAGGGGATGGACTATCGGTCGTGGATTACTGGGTTCGAGCGGGAATCGCCATCATGGGCTTCGCCGCGGTCTCCGGATGCGGCGGCGCCCGACAGCCGGCAACCCGCTCCGCCGCACAGCACGCAAGCGCCGACATGCGCGCATTCGCCCGCTGCGTACGAGCACACGGGCAGCAGGACTTTCCCGATCCGCGGGTCGCAAACGGCGTGCCCGGCTTTCCCGACAGCGCCCCGCGCGTCTCGCCGATTGCGCAGCACGCATGCGGCCATATCGTTGCGAGCATCCCATCGGGGTTCACCTCGACGCAGCCCGTCTCCTCGACCGACCTGCAGACGCTACTCACCTTCGCCCGCTGCATGCGGGCGCACGGCCTTCACGACTGGCCCGACCCCAATGCGCTCGGCCAGTTCGCACTCGACCAGGAACTCCGCCGGCAAGGGAAGCAGGTCATCGCCGGCGCGGGACAGACCTGCGAACGGCTCGTCCCCGGCGTGAGCGGCTACACGGTCATCGAGGGGCATTGATGCGCGTCGCAGCTGCCACCGTCGGTCTCGCACTGCTCGCGGCGGGCTGCGGCGGCTCGCCGACCACATCGTCCTCCGCAACGACTGCGCAACTGAACGCGGCGCTTGCTTTTTCGCGCTGCATGCGCTCGCACGGCGTGCCGAACTTCCCCGACCCCGACAGCCAGGGGCGGTTCTCTTCGGTCCATATCGATGTCTCGAAGCAAACCTCGGCTGCCGCGGACGAGGCCTGCAAGCACCTGCTCTCGCGCGGCCGCGGCACCGCGACCCCGCAGCAGCAGCAGCAGAAGTTCACGTTCGCATTGAAGGTCGCCGGCTGCCTGCGCGCGCATGGGTTCCCGAACTTCCCCGACCCGATCGTCTCGGGCCAGGGAGCGAGCGAGAACCTCAGCGCGGCCAAGATCGATGCGAACTCGCCGCAGTTCCAGGCGGCGCAGACGACCTGCGAGAAGCAGGAGCGGAAGGTGCTCGGGCTGCCATGAGCGCTATCCGCGTCGTCATCGTCATCGTCGTCACGGCCGGCCTGGCCCTGCTGGCGGCGGCGTGCGGCGGCTCGCCGGCGAGCCGAGTCGCGCTCGGCTCGAGCGGAGCCGTCGCCTACGCGGGCTGCATGCGCTCTCACGGGGTGCCTCACTGGCCCGACCCGAACAGCAGCGGGGTGTTCGACAAGAGCAAGCTCACGTCGCAGCAGCTCGGGGCAACCAACTCCAAGGTTCAGGCGGCCGATAGTGCATGCCGGCACCTACTGCCGAACGGCGGTAGCGGGCCGTCCCGCGCGCAGCTGCAGCAGATGAAAGCGCAGGCGCTCGAGTACTCCCGGTGCGTGCGCGCGCACGGCGTGTCGAACTTCCCCGACCCCGACAGCACCGGCCGCATACCCGACCCGGCCACGTTCGGTACCGATCAGGGCTCGCCGAAGTTCAAGGCCGCGAACCAGGCCTGCGGGAGGTACCGGCCCCCGTACATCCCGTCCAACGCCGCCTACGACGCGTACGCCAGGACACACGCGAATGGGTCATGACGGAAAGCTGACCTCGATGCGGAGGCCGCCGTCGGCGGGGGCGTCGGTGGTGATGCCGGCGTTGTGCGCATCGGCGATTGCCTTGACGATGGAGAGGCCCAGACCGAGGCCGTTGCCGTTGCTGGTGCGAGCCGGATCGAGTCGTTGGAACGGCTGGAAGATCCGCTCGAGCTCGCTCGCCGGGATCTTCGGGCCTGTGTTGGCGACGGTGAGGACCGCGTGACCGTCGCGGGTCTCGGTCGCGAGGC
>CAZXZX010000179.1:0-5834 GCA_964645445.1 uncultured Gaiellales bacterium | reverse complement strand
GCGGCGCCGATGAAGCACGCGTACGCCGTGAGCGCGATCGACACGTGGAAGTAGAAGATGCGCTGCGAGAACCCCTGGTCGGCGTCGTTCGGAGCGACGAAGAACACGAGCGCCAGGGCGGTCGAGATGCCGACGAGCGAGAGCACCGCCAGCGCGGACAGCGGTATCCGATACGAACGACCCACCGCAGTGATTGTGGCAGGTCCCCGTCGCGCCCCGGCCGTCGGACCGCTTCCCTACTCGGTCACGACGTACTCGAACGTCGCCCAGCAGAGGACGGCGAAGAGCGCGTCGTACAGCGCCAGGAAACCGAGGTAGCGACCCGGCGAGGCGACGACGCTCGCGCCCACCCCGCCGACGACGATCGGAATCGCGAGCGGCAGGAACAGGAGCGGCAGCAGCAGCTCGCGCGCCCTGGTGGCGACTGCCATCGCGCCGAGGAAGGTGCCGACCGCGCAGATCCCGAGATCGGCGAGCGCGACCCCGAGCACCGTCGAGCCGCGCAGCGGGTGGAAGAACAGCGCGAAGACAGGCAGCGCGACGACCTCGGCGGCAACGAGAAACGCGAGCGTGGCGATCGACTTCCCGAGCCAGATCGCGCTCCGGTCGCACGGAGCGAGTACGAGGCCGTCGAGCACGCGCTGCTCCCGCTCCGGGACGAAGGCGCGTCCGAGCCCGAGCAGCGCGGTGAACAGGATCGCCACCCAGAGCAGGCCGTTGGCCGCGAGCCGCGACGGGTTGTCTCCGACGGCGAAATGGAAGACGACAAACGTCGCGACGACGAAGAGGAGCATCGCGGGCAAGGTGTCGCGCGCCCGCAGCTCGAGCAGCAGATCCTTACGCGCGAGCGCGGCGACGTCGCGGGCGTAGGTCACGCTGCGAGCTCCAGGCGCGCCGTTGCGAGCGGCTCGAGGCGCGCCGGCTCGTGCGTCGAGACGAGGAACGTGCGCTCGCTTCGCAGCTCGGCGAGCTTGGCGTCGAGGAGCGCCGCGCCCTCCGCGTCGAGCGCCGAGTACGGCTCGTCGAGCACGAGCAGCGACGGATCGTGGAGGAGAACGCGGCAGAGCGCGAGGCGCTGGGTCATGCCGCGGGAGTAGGAGCCGACGCGGGCGTGCCGCGCCTCCCAGAGCCCGAACCGCTCGAGCAGCATCCCGATCCGCTCGCGCCGCTCGGGCACGCGGTAGAGGCGGCCATACAGGTCGAGGTTCTCCAACGCGGTCAGCTCGCGGTACACGAGCGGGTCGTGCCCGAGGTAGCCGATCTCCCCACGCACGACAGCGAGCTCGAGCGCTCCTTCGGTCGGCACGGCGAGCCCTGTGCAGATCCGCAACAGCGTCGTCTTCCCGGATCCGTTCGGCCCGGTGACGACGAGGAACCCGCCTCGCTCCAGGTCGAGGTCGACGCCGCGCAGCACGCGCTTCTCGCCGAACCGCTTGCCGAGGCCACGCGCCCGGATCACGGCCCCAGCATAGGCCCGGTCGAGGCTTTACATGCACTTTACGCGCCGCTTGCACTGCCCGGACGCGGATGGTGCCTGATTTCAGTGTCGACAACCCGCAAACGATCCAGGGGGACTGACGATGTCGAGGAAACGACTCGCGACGCTGCTGGCGCTGGCCGTCGGAGCACTCGTGGCCGCGGGCATCGCCGTCGCTGCACACCTGCAGACGACCCAGTCGGCGGCGGCGGACTTCTCCGCCACGACCGCCACGAAACTGCACACCACGACCTGCACCGGGTCGGACGGCACGTACCAGGACACGAATGCCGTCTACACCGGCACGGCGACGAGCAGCGACGCACGGCTGGCCGGCACCCTGACCATCCACGCGCACAGCGTGCTCAACACGACGAGCGGCCTCGGCTGGCTCAACGGCGACTACCGCGTCAAGAACGCGAACGGGAACACGCATGGGACGATCCGGGCCGCCGTCGCAGGCGGCAAGGCCGTCGGCGCGCTGACCGGCAACGCGGGGCGCCCCGACGGGAAGCTCGTGGCCTCGTTCTGGGCCGACTTCGGCCAGACCGGCGGCTTCGACAACGGCAAGCTCGGCTCCGGCTCGCTCGCAGGCGCCGGCGTGATCTTCACGCACGGGCCTTGCAAGCCGTCCCAGGCACATCCGCACCCGTTCCTCGTCGCGCACTTCCACCTCGACCTCACGCCGCGTGAGGCCGTCCCGCCGACGACGCTGAACGCGCACGGCAACGGGACGCTCACGCTGAACCTCACCCGCGACACGACCGGCACGATCACGGGCGCGACCGCCGTCTTCGTCGTCGACTACGGGTTCGCCGGCTCCGTCACGGTCAACGACATCGCGCTCTATCAGGGCGCAAAGGGCACGAACGGCGCGAAGTCGACCGACTCCGGCATCGCGGCGTTCACCGACCCCGACGGCCACGGCACGGTCGCCAGCGGATCCGTCGGCATCTCCGCCTCGCTCGCCCAGGCGCTGCTCGCAAACCCGCGCGGGTACTACGTCCAGCTGGACTCCTCGCTCGGCACGCTCCGCGATCAGCTCGGCGGCCCCGCGCACCACTAGGAGAGAGGGTAGGGAGGCACGTCGGGCGCCGTCACCGTCGACGGCGCCCGGCGGAGCTCAGCTGATCGTGTCCGCGATCACGAAGACGGCGAAGACGACGCTGATGACGCCGTTCATCGTGAAGAACGCGGTATCGAGGCGCCGCAGGTCGTCGGGACGAACGAGCGAGTGCTCGTACGCCAGGAGAGCAGCCACGGCTCCGACTCCGAGCCAGTAAAGGGCGCCCACCGACAGGCCGAGCCCGACGCCGACGAGACAGGCGACCGTGGCAGCGTGCGCGAGGCGGGCACCGATGAACGTGCCGCGCACTCCGAACCGGGTCGCGATCGAGTGCAGTCCCTCCCGCCGATCGATGTCGAGATCGAACAGCGCGTAGAAGAAGTCGAAGCCGGCGACCCAGAAGGCGACCGCGGCGCCGAGAAGCCACGACTGCCACGGCAGCTTCCCGGTGATGGCGACCCAGGCGCCGACGGGAGCGAGCCCGTCGACGGCGCCGAGCCAGAGGTGGCAGAGCCACGTGACGCGCTTGAGATACGGGTAGACGACGAAGCCGGCGACCGGTATCGGCCACAGCCACCGGACGAGCGGATCGAGCTGCCAGACCGCGGCGAGGAAGAGCGCGAGGGATACGGCGCAGAACACGAGCACCTGGGCGAGCGACAGCTGCCCGCTCGGGAGCTCCCGGCGGGCGGTTCGAGGATTGCGCGCGTCGATCCGCACGTCGATCAGCCGGTTGAGCGCCATCGCCAGCGACCGTGCTCCGACCATCGCGAGCGTCACCCAGAGCAGATCGTGCGCGGTCGGCCTTCCGTTGACGGCGAGGAACGCGCCGACGTACGCGAACGGGAGCGCAAAGAGCGTGTGCTCGATCTTGACGAGTCGCGCGAACCGCGTCGGCAGGGGGGCGAGCGTGGGCGCCTCGGCCGTCACGCGCGGCAGGATACGCGGGCCGCGGTCCTCAGAGACCGGGACGTGTCCAGTCGGCCACTCAGGCCGCGGCAACCGCATGAACAAGCCGTTTCTCCCGACACACTCCCGTAACCTGCCTCAGAGGACAGGACGTGTCCCGAAGGGACACGTCCTCAGGTCTGGCGGTGGGAGACGTCCCGCTCGCCCGCCAGCAGCTCCAGGGCGTGAGCGAGCGCCGGGCGCAGCACGGCGAAGCCGTCGCGGCAGCCGCCGGTCGAGCCGGGGAGGTTGACGACGAGGGTCGCGCCGATCGTGCCGGCGGTGCCGCGCGAGAGGAGGCCGTGCGGCGTCTTCGCGATCGAGTCGGCGCGAAGAGCGTGCTCGATGCCGGGCGCTGGGCGCTCCAGCGCGTCGCGTGTCGCCTCGGGCGTGACGTCGCGAGGCGCAAGTCCCGTCCCGCCGGTCGTGAGCACGAGCCGCGCGCTCGCCGCGAGCTCGCGGATCGCGCCGGAGATCTGCGCACGCTCGTCGGGCACGACACGCCGCTCGACCTCGAAGCCTTCGGCCTCGAGCAGCTCCACGAGCGCGTCGCCGCTTCGATCCTCGCGCGTGCCCTCCGCGACGCCGTCGGAGACCGTCAGCACCGCGGCCTTCAGCCGACCGGCTCCTTCGTCTTCGAGACGAGCACGACCTCGGCGATCTGCATCTCCTTGTCGATCGCCTTCGCCATGTCGTAGACCGTGAGCGCCGCGACACTCGCCGCCGTGAGCGCCTCCATCTCGACGCCGGTCTGCGCGGTCGTCTCCACCGCGGCGAGGATCGCGACCGTGTCGTCGCCGACCTCGAGGGCCACCTCGACATGCGACAAGGGCAGTGGATGACAGAGCGGGATCAGCTCGCTCGTCCGCTTCGCGGCCATGATCCCCGCCAGCTGCGCCGTGGCGAGGGCGTCTCCCTTCGGCAACTCCCTGAGCCGTCGGGCCGTCTCGGGCGCCATGCGCACCACGGCGCGTGCGACCGCACGCCGCCGGGAAAGCGGCTTCGAGCCGACGTCGACCATGTGGACGTCCCCGGACTCGTCGACGTGCGAGAGCTCGCTCATCCGCCGGATCGTACGCGCGCGGTCGCGTCGTCGAGGTCGGCGAGCTGCGCCTCGATCCACTCGCGTACCCCGTTCGAGCGGACGTGGGCGCGGATCGCCTCCGCCCGCCGTCGCCGCTCCTCCGGCGCCATCGTCAGCGCCTCGTACATCGCCTCGGCCTGCCCGACGAGGTCGAGCGGGTTGACGGTCAGCGCCCACTCCCCCAGCTGCTCGTGCGAGCCGGCGTTCTCGGAGAGGACGAGGACGCCGTCACGCCGGTTGACGAACGGCGCCTCGAAAGAGACGAGGTTGAGCCCGTCGAAGACGGGGTTTACGAGCAATGCATCGAACTGCAGATAGCCCGCCACCGAGCGCGGAAAGTCGTCGGCCACGTCCAGCTCGACCGGCCACCATCCATCGCGCCCGAAGCGCGCGTTGACGGCCTGCGCCTCGACCTCCACCCCGGCCGCGTACTCGGCGTACTCGGGGATGTCCTGGCGCGACGGCGCGAGCAGCGCGAGCATGCCGACCCGCCCGTGGAGCTCGGGATGCTGCTCGAGCAGAAGGCCGAAGGCGCGGAAGCCCCGCACGACGTTCTTCGACGGGTCGGCTCGGTCGACGCGGAGGACGAGCAGCTCCGGCCGGCCGGCCAAGAGCTCACGTTCGCGCTCCGCGACCGTGGGGTCGTCGGCGAGCCGGGCGAACTCGTCCGGGTCGATGCCGATCGCGTGCGCCGTCACCGCGGTCGTCCGCCCGCGATACGTCACGGTCGCGCTCCCCTCGTCCACCTCCGCCCGGAGCAGCGCCTCACACGACTCGAGGAATGCCCGCCGCCAGCGGTGCGTGTGAAAGCCGACGACGTCGTTTGCGAGCAGCCCCTCGTGAACGGCGCGGCGCACCTCGTCCGGCAGCGCGTGCCAGTAGTCCGGCTCCGGCCACGGAATGTGGAGGAAGTGGCTCGTGACGACGTCCGGAAGCCGCTCGCGAACAAGTCGGGGAGCGAGGTACAGGTGGTAGTCGTGGAAGAACACCGCGGCGTCGGGCTCGCGCTCGACCTCGGCGACGACCGCGGCCGCAAAGCCCTCGTTCACCGTGACGTAGCCGTGCCCCCACGCGTCACGGAGCTCAGGCCCGAAGTCCGGCGCGGAGCCCAGCGGCCAGAGGTAGTGCTGCAGGAACCAGAGCGTCGGGTTCGCCACGACGTTGTAGAAGCGGTCGTAGGCCTCGGGGTCGTGGGCGACGAGAACCTGGCGGTACGGAGCGCCCGCGCGGGTCGTTTCCGCGAACGGCCCGTCGTGCTC
>CAZXZX010000178.1:0-13291 GCA_964645445.1 uncultured Gaiellales bacterium | reverse complement strand
CTGGTGGGGTGACTGGGCCGACCCGGGCGTGCTCTTCACACCTGCGGCGACGCTCGAGCTCTTCGCCTGGATGGCGGCGACTCCGCCGCCCGCGAGCTAGGCTCCGCACATGACCGAGACGATCGAGGCGCCTGCCGCCCTGAGGCAGATAAACCACTGGATCGGCGGCCGCCCGGTCGCCGGTGTGTCGGGTCGCAAGGGCCCGGTGTACAACCCGGCGACGGGCCGGCAGACCGGGGAGGTGGGCTTCGCGACGGTCGAGGAGGTCGACGCCGCCGTGCAGGCTGCGCGCGCGGCTTCCGCGACGTGGCGCGAGGTCTCGCTCGCGAAGCGGGCCGAGATCTTCTTCCGGATCCGCGAGCTCGTGCACGAGCGGCGCGAGGAAATGGCGCGGATCCTCACCTCGGAGCACGGCAAGGTGCTCTCGGACGCGCTCGGTGAGGTGACGCGCGGGCTCGAGGTGATCGAGTACTGCTGCGGCATCCCGACGCTCTTGAAGTCGGAGTTCTCCGAGCAGGCGTCCACCGGCATCGACGTGTACTCGATTCGGCAGCCGCTCGGGGTCGTCGCGGGCATCACGCCGTTCAACTTCCCGGCGATGGTCCCGATGTGGATGTGGGCGCCCGCGATCGCTTGCGGCAACACGTTCGTGCTGAAGCCGTCGGAGAAGGATCCGTCTGCGTCCGTCTGGACGGCGGAGCTGCTGAAGGAGGCGGGGCTCCCGGACGGCGTGTTCAACGTCGTGCATGGCGA
Source organism: uncultured Gaiellales bacterium (assembly GCA_964645445.1). Classification (GTDB taxonomy): domain Bacteria; phylum Actinomycetota; class Thermoleophilia; order Gaiellales; family Gaiellaceae; genus Palsa-739. The sequence continues at coordinate 12,538 of CAZXZX010000178.1, read as the reverse complement.
CAAGGTCGCCGTCGACGCGGTGCTCGAGCATCCGGGCATCGCAGCTGTCTCTTTCGTCGGCTCGACGCCGATCGCGCGCTACGTGTACGAGACCGCGACGAAGAACGGGAAACGGTGCCAGGCGCTCGGCGGCGCGAAGAACCACATGATCGTGTTGCCGGACGCGGACATCGACATGGCGGCGGACGCTGCCGTGTCGGCGGCGTACGGGTCGGCCGGCGAGCGGTGCATGGCCGTGTCGATGCTCGTCGCGGTCGGCAGCGTCGCCGACCCGCTGATCGAGGCGATCAAGCAGCGCATCCCGAAGGTGAAGGTCGGCGACGGCATGGATCCGTCCAACGAGATGGGGCCGCTGATCACGCGCGAGCACCGCGACAAGGTCGCGTCGTACCTCGACGAGGGGAACGTTCTCGTCGACGGGCGTGAGAACTGCCCCGAAGAGGGATTCTTCCTGTCGCCGTCGCTCATCGACGAGCTGAAGCCCGGGATGCGCGCCTACGACGACGAGATCTTCGGGCCCGTGCTCGGTGTGACGCGCGTCGACACATACGACGAGGCGGTGCGGCTCGTCAACGAGAGCCCGTACGGGAACGGGACGGCGATCTTCACGCGCGACGGCGGCGCAGCGCGGCAGTTCCAGTTCGAGGCGCAGGCCGGGATGGTTGGTGTGAACGTGCCGATCCCGGTGCCGGTCGCGTACTACTCGTTCGGCGGCTGGAAGGGCTCGCTGTTCGGCGACCGCCACATCTATGGGCCGGAGGGGATCGACTTCTACACGCGGGGCAAGGTGGTCACGTCGCGGTGGCCCGACCCCGCGACGTCGAAGGTCGACCTCGGCTTCCCGCAGACGCGCTAGGTGTCAGACACCGAGTTCGGTGTCCGACACCGGATTCGCCGAACACGTGACACATCCGTAACAGGGCCTGGCCCCGTTACGTGTGCGCCACCGGAGTGTCACGGCGCGCGGAACGTCATCAGGAGTGCCGCTCGGCGGTGGAACGGATCGACGGCGGCCACGCGCAGCCGCGCGGTCACGCCTCGCTCGAGTCGGACGCGCAGCGTGATGGGAACGCTGCCCGGATGGAGCAGGAGCGACTCGTGCGACACGCCGCCCGCGAGCCCGACGAAGAGATGCACCTGCGACGCGACGGACACGCGGGTCCGCACGACGACCACGCCGCTCTGCAACCGCTTCGCCGTCAGGGCGCCGTTGCGATAGATCGTGGGCAGGCCTGCGGCGACGAGGCTCGGGTCGCCCCAGCGGCCGGCTGCGAACGCCGCCAGCCGCACCGGCTGGCCGGCGAGGACGTGGACGATGCCGGTCGCCGAATCCGTGTAGGTCCCGGCGACGTCTCCGGCCGGCAGCGCGGGCCCGGCGAGGGCCTCCGGGACCTGCCAGATCGTTCCGTCCACCGAGTAGCCGAGAACGGATCCCGCGGGGGGCGCAGTCGCGTATGAGATGTCCACCGGCCACGGAAGCACCGTCGCGCCGCTGACGAGGAGCACGACGCCCGTCCCCGGCAGAGCGGGAGGCCGCTCGCCCGGCGTCAACACGACCGAGGCGCCGTCCGGCACGGCTCCCGGCTGCCATGTCACCGTTGCGCGCCCGTCGACCGTCGCGACCGCGCCTGCCTGCCCGGCGACCGCGCTGAGCGAGCCCGGAACGGCGGGCGGCACCGCCGCGGCCGTTATGAGCCCCGTCGCCGGCGTCGTCGCGGTCTGTGAGCCGCCCGCGCCTGTCGCAGTGACGACGAGCGACGCGGTCGTGCCGATGTCCCCCGGCGTGAGCGTATACGTCGACTGCGTCGCGCCCGTGATCGCGGCGCACGTGACTCCGGTCGCGTCGCAGCGGCGCCACTGGTACGCGAAGGACGTCGGAGATCCCGTCCAGGTACCGACTGAGGAGCTGAGCTGCTGCCCGACGACGGTGCTGCCGGCCACGCTCGGCGCGGTCGTCGCCACCGGTCGCGTGACCGAGCCGCTTCCTGCCGATCCCACCGCGATCGTCGGCGCAGACGCAGTTGCCGCGCCGCCTGCCGTGGTCTGCGCCGTGACGGTGACGATGAGCGCGTGCCCGAGATCGTCGGCGGCGGCCTTGTACGTGTCGCCGGTCGCGCCCGTGATCGGCGTGCAGTTGCCGCCCGCCGCATCGCAGCGCTGCCATTGATACGTGAACGAGACCGGCTTGCCGCCGCTCCACGAGCCGGGGACTGCGGTGAGGATGACGCCGGTCTTCACCGTTCCGACGATCGTCGGCGGGATGCTCGGGGCCGGCGCGCCGCTCGCGTACGGCGGGATCGCGATCGGGCCGGGATCGGGCCCCGCGTACCGGTCGCCGTCGACGCAGTTGAGGAAGCCGGGGACGCTCGCGCAGTCCGTCCACTGCCAGAACGTCCACCCGAGTCCGCCCCAATTTCCCGCGGGGACGAGGGGAGAGCCGCCGTTCGTCCAGTGCGCGACCCACAAGTGGTACCCGCCGAGCGCGAACGACGACGTGTTGGCAAGGCGGTCCTTCCAGAAGTTCGGCGACGCGTACACGAACCCGCTCACGCCGATGCGCGCCTTCACTTCGTCGAGCCAGGCTTGTGCCCACTGCGCGAGCGCGCCTGGGCCGAGGCCGCCGGTCGCCTCGAGGTCGAGCACGGGCGGCAGCTCGCCGGGCTGCGGTTGCGCCACCGTGACGAAGTGGTCGGCCTGCGCGATCGCGCTCGCGACGATCGACGCCGCGCCCGTGCCGCTCGGGCGGCCGAAGTGGTATGCGCCGAAGCGCAATCCCATGCCCTCCGCGCCGGCCCGGTTGACCGGATACGTCGCGTCGACGAGCGTCGTCCCCTCGGTCGCCTTCTGGAATGTGAAGCGGTACGACTTCGCGGCCACCTGGGTCCAGTTGATGAGACCCTGGTAGTGCGAGACGTCGACACCGCTCGCATAGGTCGCTGCGCCCGCCGGCCGTGCGAAAGCGGCAGCAATCACGAGCAGCAGCGCTCCGACGATCCTGACCCCCAACTCGGGTCGAGAGTACCGAAGGCCCATGAAGCCAGTGTTATGCGCGCGGGCCCCAGCTCCTCGCTTTACACACCCCGTACCTCGTCCGCTCTACCAGCCGAGGCACGATGACGACCGGACACGGAGCGTGATCGCTGCACTGCCGGCCGACCGAGCCCCCGGTGGGGACGAGCCATCCGGAGACGGCGACTGCCTGCACGGGCGGCTCCCGCGCGAGAACTGCGCGGAGCCTCGCCTTGCGGAGGCGAGCCCCGCCGCCGCCCAGCGCACCGCGCGCTCCGAGCCCGGCGATCCGTCCATTCCGACCACGATCGTGTCCGCGACGCTCATCGCGAGCCGGCCATCATCAGCCCGAGCGCCTCGCGCGTGCTCGTGCGCGGGACGGCTTCGGCGATGATCGTGCCCTCGTACATGACGAGGATGCGGTCCGAGAGCGAAAGCACCTCGTCGAGGTCCTCGGAGATGACGACGATCGCCGTTCCGGCATCCCGCTGCTCGCGGAGCCGTTCATGGATGTAGCTCGCAGCACCGATGTCGACGCCGCGTGTCGGCTGTGCGGCAAGCAACACGCGCGGGCCGCGCGAGAGCTCGCGAGCGAGGATCAGCTTCTGGATGTTGCCCCCCGAGAGGTTGCGAACGGGAGTCTCGAGCCGCGGCGTCTTTATCTCGTAGTCGTCCACGAGCTGCCGGCAGTGTCGGCGGATCACGCGGTCGCGGAGGAAGCCGGCGTGCGAGAACGCGGGACTGTCGCTATCGATGAGCAGAAGGTTTTCGGCGACCGTGAAGTCGGCGACGACGCCGTCGCGCATACGCTCCTCGGGCACGTAGCCGAGCGCCGAACGCCGCACGAATGCGGCGTTGCGCCCCGCCAGCTCCGTGCCGTCGAGGCGGATCGAGCCCGAGGTCGGATGGCGCAGGCCCGCGATCGCCTCGGCGAGCTCGCGTTGCCCGTTGCCGGACACGCCCGCGATGCCGACGATCTCGCCCGCTCGAATCTCCATGTTCAGCCCGCGGACCGATTCTGTGCCCCGATCGCTGCGCACGTGAAGGTCGCGCACGGCGAGCCGCACTTCGGCCACGGCGGGCGGAGGGGCCGGCTCCTGCGACGGCAGCTCGTGGCCGACCATCATCTCGGCCAGCTCATCGCGAGTGACGTTCCCCGGCAGGACGGTGCCGACACAGCGCCCGGCGCGCATCACCGTGATCCGGTTCGAGAGGTCGAGAACCTCGCGAATCTTGTGCGAGATGAAGACCAGGCCGAGCCCGTCGTCGACCATCTCGCGCAGGACGCCGAACAGGTCGTCGACTTCGTGGGGAGTGAGCACCGCGGTGGGCTCGTCGAGAATGAGCAGCGAGACGTTCCTGTACAGGGCTTTGAGGATCTCGACGCGTTGGCGCTCGCCGACCGAGAGCTGCCACACGACCGCGGTCGGATCGACGTCGAGGCCGTAGCGCTCGGCAAGCTCGCGTATCCGTCGAGAGACCAGGCCAAGGTCGGTGAGCGGGCCGTGCGCCGAACGCAGGCCGAGCGCGACGTTCTCGGCGACCGTCAGCGTGTCCACGAGCATGAAGTGCTGGTGGATCATTCCGATCCCGTGCGCGATCGCGTCCGCGGGAGAGGTGATCGAAACCGGTTCGCCGCGGAGGATGATCTCGCCGGCGTCGGGCTTGTAGATGCCGTAGAGCACCCGCATCAGCGTGCTCTTGCCTGCACCGTTCTCGCCAAAGAGCGTGTGCACCTCCCGCGGGAGGACCTCGAAGTCGACGCCCTCGTTGGCGACCACTCCGGGGAAGCGCTTGCAGATACCGCGCATCTCGACCAGAGGCGTCGGTCCTTTGGGATCGACGCCTCTGCTCGGTGCTTCTACCGAAGCGGTCGCCATTTGACGAGGCGTTCCTACTTCGGGACCTTGATCGATCCGTTCTGGATCCCGGCGACGACCTTTTTCTCTGCCGCCTTGACCGTTGTGGAGAGCTCGTACTGCGGGTTCAGCGCGATCTTCTCGCCGCCGTTCTTCAGCGACAGCGTGTACGTGCTGCCACCGAGCTTGCCGGCCTTGAGGCTGGTGAAGATCTGATTGAACGGGACCTTCCAGTCGTAGAGCTGCGACGAGACGACCTGCTTCGGTGCGAGTGTCACCTGCGACCACTGCGTGCCGAACCACGGGATGTTCCGCGCCTTGGCCACGGTGATCGCGCCGACGACGGACTGCGAGCTGCCGGTCAGGACGTCGACGTTGGCAGCGAGGTAGTTCGTCGCCTGCTTGGACATCAGGCTCGCGTCGCTGAAGGAGCCCGTGTAGCTGACGTGCACGGTCGCCTTCGGGACGGCTGCGAGCGCGCCGGCCTTGAAGCCGTCGACGTAGAGCTTCGCATCGCCGACTGCGATCGGGCCGATCTCGCCGATCACCTTCGTCTTGCTGAGGAGCGCTGCCATGTAACCCTGCACATAGCCGCCCTCATTCGAGTTGGCTTGATACGCGTAGACGTTCGGCAGGTTGAACGTCGAGCTCGCGGTTCCCCAGGCGAACGAAACCTTGGGGTATTTCGGCGCGAGCTGCTGGACCGTGCCACCGTACTGCGAACCATGGGCGATGATGAGGTTGTAGCCCTCGGACGCGTACTGGCGCATGATGTTGGCCGCGTCGGCGACGACGAACTGGTTCTCCGAAACGGCGAGCTGGAAGTGATACTTCGCCTTCAGCTGCTGAAGGGCCGCGTACATCGACTGCGTGAACGCGAGGTCGTTGTGCGCACTCGGCGCGATGAGCGCCACCTTCATCGTCGTTGTCGTCCGCGAGACCGGCGCGGCTGCTGCCGGGATGGCCATGATGGCCACCGCGGAGACCAGGATCGCAGCGAGCGCCACGTGCAGCGTCACTCTCTTTGGAGTGGGCATGCGGTTCTCCTTGATTGGACCCGGAGGTCGGGATTGATCCATGGTGCGACCGTGCCCGTGCGGATCAATCCGCGTAGGGCCTGATCGGTCGTGCGGGAAGTGGGCAAGGTTGGCGTCACGCTCCGCGCTCGTACGGACGGCCGAGCGCCGCCGGCTGCCGGAACCGGCGTGCCACGGTCAGCAGCGCGAGCACCGTGATCACCGCGGGTGCCGTCGCCGCGAGGTCCGAGACGCTGAGGGGGATGATCCCGAGGCCCTTCCACGTGAGGACGACCGCCTCTGTGAGCCCATACAGGAGTGCGCCGATCATGACGCCGGTCGGCCGCCAGGCGCCGAAGTAGACGAGCGCGACGGCGATGAACCCCTGGGCCTGCGTCAAGTTCTCCTGGAAGATGCCGTCCTGGATCAGCAGCGTGGCGCCCGCGAGCCCGGCCAGCGAGCTGCCGAGGATCACCGCCGAGTAGCGAATGCGCGGGATGCTGACGCCGAGGCTGTCGGCCGCCGCCGGGTTCTCGCCCGCTGCCTTGACGTTCAGGCCGAACGTCGTTCGGTTGAGGAGGAAGGCCACGACCGGCACGAGCAGGAACGCGACGTACACGAGGATGTCCTGCTTGAAGAGCATCCCGCCGACGGTCGGAATCCGGTCGAGGAGGGGGATCGAGATGACCTTGAGCTGGTTGATCGGCTGTGGGGTGCCAACCAGCTTCAGGAAGAGCAAGGAGCTGAAGCCGAGTGCGAACAAGTAGACCCCGATGCCGCTGATCCCCTGCTCGGCCTTGAGCGTGACGCTGACGACTGCGGTCACGAGGCCGAGCAGCGCCCCGACGCCGACGCCGACGACAACGGCGAGCAGGAGGCTGCCCGTCTGCAGTGCGGCGTAGTAGCCGCCGAACGCGCCGAGCAGCATGATCCCGTCGACGCCCAGGTTGATCACGCCGCTGCGCTGGCCGATCGTCTCGCCGAGCGCGGCGAGCAGGAACGGCGCGGCGAGCTGGATCCCGGACGCCACCGTTGCGGTGAGGATCGCCGTCGTGAAGAACTGGCTCATCCGTCCGCCTCGATCGAGGGCCGGAGGGCAGTCACCGTTGCCGGCTCGGCCGCCTGCTCGGCGCGCGCGCGGCGTCGGACGTACTCGAGCGAGACGACGAAGACGACGACGAGGCCGTTCAGCGCGACGATGAGGTCGGATGGGACATTCGTGACGACCTGCATCGCCGTGCCGCCGACGAGGAGCCCGGCGAAGATGAACGCGGAGAGGATCGTCCAGAGCGGGTTCAGGCCGCCGAACAGCGCGACGACGATGCCGTTGAATCCGGCCGAGCCGGTGAAGCCGGTGAGGCTCCCGTCGGTGACCATGCGGTGCGAGATGCTCCCGAACACGAGCATCGCCCCGGCCAGCCCGCACATCCCGCCGCTCAACGTCATCGCCAGCGTGATCGTGCGCTTCACGGGCATTCCCGCGTACGTCGCGGCATCGCGGGAGAGGCCGACTGCGCGGATACGGAACCCGAAGCCGGTGCGCCACAACATGACGTAGGCGCCGACGGCGACGAGCACGGCGACGATGACGCCGAGATGCAGCTGGGTGTTCGGAACGAGGATCGGGAGCCACGAACTCTTGGGCAGCAGGCGCGTCTGCGGGATGAGGCCGCCTACCGTGCCGGCCGAGTGGTCGACCATCGGGCCCGCAAGGAGGTAGTTCATGAGCTGGACCGCGACGAGGTTCAGCATGATCGTGCTGAGGATCTCGTTGACGTTGAAGTACGCCTTGAACGCGCCGGGGATCGCGCCCCATGCCGCGCCCCCAAGCGTTCCGGCGAGCAGCACGAGCGGGATGAGAAGGGGCGACGGCAAGCCCGGAAAGACGAGGGCCGCCGCAGTGGCAGCGAGGCCGCCCATGGCGATTTGCCCTTCGCCGCCAATGTTGAAGGCATTCGCGCGGAACGCGATGCAGATACCGACGCCGACGAGCAGGAGTGGAACGGCCTTCACCGCGGTGCTGCCGAGCGCGTAGCTGCCCCCGAACGCGCCGGAGACCAGCGCGTGATAGCCGTCGAGCGGGTTTGCGCCGAGCGCAGCGATCATCGCAGCGCCGACGAGCAGCGCCGCGACGGCCGAGCCCGGCAGGGCGAACCAGCTGAGGAGCACACGGCGCCTCACGCTGTGCGTCTTCATCGTTGCAGCGTCGCTCGGCGCAGCCTGGAGGAGCATCCGCGTATGTCCCGGTTGCTGCGGCGCGAACTACGGACGAGTATCTAGGCGGATGAGCACCCTGTACGGAAACGCGACCGTTGTCACGATGGACGACGCAGGCACTGAGCACGAGGACGGCTGGCTGCTCGTCGCCGACGGCGTGGTCGAGGTAGTCGGCGGGGGCGAGCCTCCGCGCGCCGACGAGACGGTCGACCTGCACGGTGCGCTCGTCACGCCGGGGCTCGTCAACACCCATCACCACCTGTACCAGACGCTCACGCGTGCGCGCGCCCAAGAGGCGACGCTCTTCGAGTGGCTGGCGGAGCTCTACCCGGTTTGGGCCGGCATCGACGCCGAATCGGAATATGCGGCGGCGCGCACCGGCTTAGCCGAGCTCGCGCTCTCCGGCTGCTCGACGGTGTTCGACCACCACTACGTCTTCCCCCGCGGGAAGGCCGGTCTCGTCGAAGCCGAGGTCCGTGCGGCGCGCGAGATCGGCGTGCGCATCGTCGCGTCCCGCGGATCCATGGACCTCGGGCAATCCGACGGTGGGTTGCCGCCCGACTCGCTCGTGGAGGACATCGACGAGATCCTCGCCGACACCGAGAGGCTCGCGTCCCTGCACGACGGCGACCGCGTGCAGATCGCGGTCGCACCCTGCTCGCCCTTCTCGGTGACCGGCCGCCTGATGGAGGAGTCGGCCGCGCTCGCCCGTGCGCACGGCTTCGTCCTCCACACGCATCTCGCGGAGACGCTCGACGAGGAGGACTACTGCAGGCAGTTGTACGGCTGCACGCCGGTCGAGTACCTCGACTCGCTCGGCTGGCTTGCGAGCGACGTGTGGTGCGCGCACTGCGTGCACCTCTCACCGGACGATGTGGACCGCTTCGCGCGCACGGACACCGGCGTCGCGCACTGCCCAACGTCGAACCTCCGGCTCGGTGCGGGCGTCGCGCCGGTGCGCGAGCTCCTCGACGCCGGCGTGCGAGTCGGGCTCGGCGTCGACGGCTCGGCGTCGAACGAGCGCAGCGACCTCTTTCTCGAGGTCAAGCAGTCGCTCCTCGTCGCGCGCGGCCGCGGCGGGCCGACGGCGATGACCGCGCGCGAGGCATTGCGGCTCGGGACGCGCGGAGGAGCTGCGGTCCTGCACCGTTCCGATCTCGGGTCGCTCGAGCCCGGCAAGCGCGCAGACTTCGCCGTCTGGCGCACGGACGGGCTCGAGCTCGGCGGGGCGCTCGACCCGGTCGCCGGCGTCGTGCTCGCCGGCCCGCAGCGCGTCGACCGGCTCGTGGTCGGCGGGGCGGACGTCGTGCGAGACGGGCACCTCGTCCACGCCGACGAGGTCGAGATCGCGCAAGATCACCGCGTGCAGGCGCGAAGGCTGACACGGTGAAGCGGCTCCTCGCAGTCGCGCGCGGCGACGAGCCCGCCGACCTCGTCCTCCGCGGCGCTCGCGTGCTGTCCGTCTTCACGCGCGAATGGCTCGACGGAGACGTCGGCGTCGTCGACGGCGCGATCGCGGGCATCGGCGCATATGAGGGCGACCGCGTCCTCGACCTCTCCGGGCGCTATCTCGTTCCGGGATTCATCGACGCGCACGTCCACATCGAGTCGTCGAAGCTGATGGTGGACGAGTTCGCGCGCCTCGTGCTCCCGTTCGGCACCACAGCGGTCGTCGCCGATCCGCACGAGATCGCGAACGTGCTCGGCACCGACGGCGTCCACTGGCTCCTCGACGTGTGCGAGGGGCTGCAGCTCGACGTCTACTTCATGGCGCCGTCGTGCGTGCCCGCGTCGGTCTTCGAGTCGCCCCGCCGCGCGCTGACCACGGGCGATCTCGAGGGTCTGCTGCGTCGCAGCCGGGTGCTCGGCGTCGCCGAGATGATGAACTTCCCCGGCGTCGTCGCCGGCGAGGAGGCGGAGCTCGCGAAGGCACGGCTCTCCCGGCACGTCGACGGGCATGCGCCTGGGCTCACCGGGGCGCGACTGAATGCGTACGCCGCCGCCGGTATCCGTTCCGACCACGAGGCGGCGACACTCGAGGAGGGGCGCGAGCGGCTGCGCGCGGGGATGTGGCTGCTGATTCGCGAGGCGTCCGCGGCACGCAACCTCGAGGCGCTCATCCCTCTCGCCCGCGAATACGGACCGTCGCGGATCGCGTTCTGCACGGACGACCGAGAGCCCGAGCACATCGCCGCCGACGGGCACATCAACTCAATGGTGCGGGACGCGGTCGCGCTCGGGATCCCGCCCGAGGACGCGCTCGTCATGGCGAGCCTCAACCCGGCGTCCTACCACGGCCTCGACCGCCTGGGCGCGATCGCGCCGGGCTACCGGGCCGACCTGCTCGCGCTGCCGGACCTCGAGTCCTTCGTGCCGGAGCTCGTCCTGAAGGCGGGTCGTCCGCTCGAGGAGGTGCCGGCCGTGCCCGTCCCCGACTGGGTGCGGCACACGGTCCGCATCCGGGAGCTCGGCCCAGGAGCATTCACGGTTCCTTGGCCGGGCGGCCGGGAACGCGTGATCGGGCTCGTCCCCGGGCAGCTCGTGACCGAGTCGCTCGTCGACGAGCCGACCGTTCATGACGGCTGCGCGGTCGCCGATCCCGCCCGCGACCTCGCGAAGATCGCCGTGCTCGAGCGCCACCATGCCACCGGCCGCATCGGGCTCGGCTTCGTGCGCGGATTCGGCCTCCAGCGCGGAGCGTTTGCGGGAACGGTCGCCCACGACGCCCACAACCTCATCGTCGTGGGGGTGGACGACGCTGCGATGGACACGGCCGTCGGGCGGCTCGTCGAGCTCGGGGGCGGCCTCGTCGTGGTGGACGGCGCCCGCGTGATCGCGGAGCTGCCGCTGCCCGTGGCCGGCCTGCTCTCCGACCGGTCCCTCGCCGAGGTGCTCTCGGGGAGCGACGTGCTCAACGAGGCGATGGTCTCGCTCGGCGTGGGCTTCCCGCACCCCTTCCAGGTGCTGGCGTTCCTGGCGCTGTCCGTCATCCCCTCTCTGAAGATCACCGATCGCGGGCTCGTCGACGTCGACCGCTTCGAGCTCGTCCCGCTGGCCGTCTGAGCTCGGCGGGAATCCACTGACGGCGGGTCCGTCCACGCCCCGACGGAAGCTGCCCCGCAGCCTTCTACGGTCTGAGCTGGAGTCCACCCCTCTCAGGAGGCATCACATGCTGACCGAGCACGCGCCCGGAATCGTCGATTCGCAGGTGCTCGAGCGGACCGCCGGACGCTTCCGCGAGGCAGGCATCGCGCTTCCCCGCTTCGCGGAGCTCGCCGACCCGACGCTCGTTCCGGAGCGGATCAGGGAGAGCCTCGCGGCCGTCCGGCCCGACGAGCCGCACCCTCTCAACCTCTTCCGCGTGAACTGGTTCAACGACGCCGCCCGCACCGGGACCGTTCCCGTCCCCGAGCACGTCGTCCTGCCGCCGGAGCTGACGGGCGTGGACGCGCGCATCGTCGTCGCGCTCGGCGACCGATTCCCGATGATCGGCGCGCACAAGGTCCTGGCCGCATACGGATGCCTCGCGCCGCGCGTCATCAGCGGCGAATTCGACCCCACGCGCGACCGCGCCGTGTGGCCTTCGACCGGCAACTACTGCCGCGGCGGTGTTGCGATCTCGCGCCTCATGGGCTGCCACGGCGTCGCCGTGCTGCCCGAGGGGATGAGCCAGGAGCGGTTCGACTGGCTCGAGCGGTGGGTCGCCGATCCCGCGGACATCATCCGCACGCCCGGCACCGAGAGCAACGTCAAGGAGATCTACGACCGCTGTCACGAGCTGGCGGAAGATCCCGAGAACGTCATCTTCAACCAGTTCGCCGAGTTCGGTAACTACGTCGTCCATTATCTCGCGACGGGCGCCGCGCTGGCGCGGGTGGCCGACGCACTCGACATCCGGGTGCACTCGTTCGTCTCGGCGACCGGCTCCGCCGGCACGATCGGCGCCGGCGACTTCCTGAAGGAGCGCTACGGCGCGAAGATCGTCGCTGTCGAGGCGCTCGAGTGCCCGACGATGCTCTACAACGGCTTCGGTGAACACAACATCCAGGGGATCGGCGACAAGCACATCCCGCTGATCCACAACGTCATGAACACCGACGTCGCGGTCGCCGTGTCCGACCGCGCCACCGACCGGCTCGGCCTCCTGTTCGGGACCGACGTCGGCAGGGAGCACCTCGCGCGCCGCCGCCACGTCTCCGACGCCGTGCTCGCGCAGCTCCCCTCGCTCGGCCTCTCGAGCATCTGCAACGTCCTCGGCGCGATCAAGGTCGCGAAGCAGTTTGGGCTTGGCCCGGACGACGCAATCGTCACGGTCGCGACCGACGGCGCCGCGATGTACCACAGCGAGCGCGACATCGCCGCCGCGAAGTTCTTCCCGGGCGGCTTCGACGAGCTCGGCGCGAGCGAGATCTTCGGAGAGCACCTGCTCGGCGCGGC
>CAZXZX010000177.1:0-5580 GCA_964645445.1 uncultured Gaiellales bacterium | reverse complement strand
ACTGCGCATGGTGCACGCTGCGCGTGCGCTCGGCCTCGGCTGCATGCTCGGCTGCATGGTCGAGTCGGGACTCGGCATCGCCGCCGGCGCGCATATCGCGAGCCTGTTCGACCACGTCGACCTCGACGGCAACATCCTCATCGCGCACGACCCGTGGCCTGGCGTGCAGTTCGTTGACGGCGTGCAGCGTCCCTCCGACGAGCCCGGGCTCGGTGTCAGACATCAAGTATCTGATCCTCGCTGAGGGTTTCTCCGCCGACCCGCACTACGGCAAGACCGCGCTCGGCGTGCTGCGCTACCGCCGCGCCGACGTCGTCGCGATCCTCGACTCGATGCGCGCGGGCGAGAGCGACGACGGTGTTCCTGTCGTGGCGACGGTCGAGGAAGCGCTCGCCTTTGCACCGACGACGGCGCTTGTCGGCGTCGCGACGCAGGGCGGCCGCTTCCCGCCCGCGTGGATCGAGATCCTGCGCCGGTGCATCCTCAACGGGATCGACATCGAGAACGGCTTGCACGTGTTCCTCGCCGACGATCCCGAGCTGCGCGAGCTCGCCGACCACCACGGCGTCGTGCTGCGCGACCTTCGCCGTCCGCCGGCGGACCTCTCCACCGCGACCGGAGCGAACATGGATGTTCCCGGCACGATCGTCCTGACCGTCGGCTCGGACTGCGCGATCGGGAAGATGACCGTCGCGCTGGAGCTCGACCTCGAGGCACGTCGTCGCGGCGAGCGCTCGATCTTCGTCCCGACCGGCCAGACCGGGATCGCGATCGCGGGCTGGGGCATCGCGGTCGACGCCGTTGTCGCGGACTTCATCGCGGGCGCCGCGGAGCGGCTGGTCCTCGAAGGCAGCGAGCGCGGGGGAGACCTGCTCTGGGTCGAGGGGCAAGGGGCGATCCTCCATCCCGTCTACTCCGGCGTCACGCTCGGGCTGTATCACGGCACCGTGCCGCACCTCCTCGTCCTGTGTCACGAGGCGGGCCGCGACGAGATCGAGGGTGCCGGCGGGGGCCCGCACCCGATCCCCCCGCTCCGCGACCTCGTGGAACTGCACGAGCGCCTCGCGCTTTCGGTGCGGCCGGCACGTGTTGTCGCGGTTGCAATCAACACGCGTTCGCTCGACGACGGAGCCGCGCGGGCGGCAATTGCGGCCGCGGAAGCCGACACGGGCTTGCCTGCGGACGATCCGGTCCGCTTCGGGGCGCAGCGGCTCGTCGACGCCGTCCTCACTACAAGAGGGTAGTCCGCGCACGTTCCGAAGATGAGCCGACCGGCCCATGGCGGCCGGGCGGGCCAGCAGAGAGGCTTTACCGCCCATACCGGGTCGACGAAGGGCCGTGATGAAGAAGATCGCCGTGTCGCTCGCGTTGTGCGCTGCGCTCCTCCTGGGAGGAGTCGCAGGCGTCGCCGCGGGCGCCGGCCGGGACACGGACCCGGGGACGACCTCGACACCCGCGACCGACACGACGGCGACGGGCACGACGGCGACGGACACGACGTCGACCGCGATCGCGACGACGACCCCGGCGCCGACGGTGCCGCCGATCAACTACGGCGTCGCAGACGACACCGGCAAGTACGCAGACGACGGAGGCGCGTGGTTCGACACGATGCTCAAGGGCGCGAACCTGACGGAGGTGCGCTGGACACTCGCGTACAACGGCGATCCCACCACTATCACGGAGCTGCCGTTCATCCAGCGCGCCGCGCCGCAGGCGGAGAAGGACGGCGTGCACGTCGTCCTCGCGCTCTATGCCCGCCCGGCCCGGTCGCACGACCCGAGCGCGTTCTGCACCTGGGCGGCGATGGTCGCGAACACGGTGAAGCAATGGGGCATCCACGACTTCATCGTCTGGAACGAGCCGAACACATCCCTGTACTGGTCGCCGCAGGACTCGAGTGCGCCCGCCGGCTACGAGGCGCTGCTCGCCACGTGCTACGACGCGATCCACGCGGCCGACTCGGAAGCGCGCGTCATCGGCATGGCGCTGTCGCCCCGTTCCAACGGCCCGGGGCAGACCGCGCCCATTCCCTTCATCCTCGCCGTGGGCGCCGCGTACAGGGCTTCCGGCAGGACGACGCCGATCATGGACCAGATGTCGATCCACCCCTATCCGAATCCGAGCAGCCCGACCGACGGCCCCGACGTGGGCTACAAGAACACCGACTTCTACGGCGTGCCGAACTTCGACCGCGTGAAGCAGGCGGTGTACGTGGCCTTCCACGGCACCGGGCAGCCGACGACGCTGAACGGCCTGACCTTCCGCGTCGACGAGCTCGGATGGCAGACGGCGACCAGTCAGTACGCGCAGTACTTCAACAACGAGAACGTCGCGGTCGTCAGCGAGCAGACGCAGGCGCTATACGTCCAGCAGGCTGTGCGTAAGTACCTCGCATGCGATCCGACCGTCACCGACGTCGAGTGGTTCCTCCTCGTCGACGAGCCGACGCGGAGCGGCCGGGACACGACCAACACCAAGAGCATCGGAGGGGGCTGGCAGAGCGGCTTCCTGACGGCGGGTGGCGAGGGCGTCTCGACGCAGAAGGTGGGCTATGCCCTGGATGCGCCGCTTTTCTCCGAGGGCCGTGCTGCCTGCACTGCCGGCATGGTCACATGGGCCCCGCAGGGGTCGAGCTCGCCGGGGAGCGGCGCCAAGGCGGCCAAGCAGAAAGCGTCCAACAACCACAACGAGCGAAAGCAGAAGCGCCGGCGCTGAACCCTTGACACGAACACCCGTTCGCCCTACGATGGCGAACACATGTTCGCGAAACTCCTCATCGTGTCCGTGGCCGCCGCCTTGGCGGTGGGCCTCGTCGCCCGGACATCGCACGGGGCCGGCCCCGAGCGCACGTATGTCGTGCGGCCGGCCGACACGCTCTGGGCGATCGCCGCGCGGACCTACGCAGGCGACCCGCGTGAGGGCGTGTGGGAGCTCGAGCAACGGAACCATCTGACCTCGGCGACGCTCCGCCCGGGCCAGAAGCTGCTGCTGCCGGCTTAGGTGCCGGCCGGGGGTACGTCCATTCCCGCGACGTACACCTTCTCGCCGCGGAAGAGCCGCTGGTCCTCGTCCCACGGGAACCAGATGACGACGTCCCACTCGAGGTGCCGGCCGGTCGGCTCGACGCCCAGCCATGGCGCAGCGTGCGTCGCGGTGACGTGCGCCTCCTCGCAGACGCCCTGCGGCCCGATGACGATGTCCGTGAGGTCGAACGTGATATCGGGGAATGCGGTCAGCAGCTGGGTGTAGAAGCGCGCAGCCCCCTCGTGCCCCTCCCAGCGGTGGCCGGTCTGCACCAGCTCGTAGACGCAGTCCGCCGTGAGCGTCGAGATGAGACCGGGAAGGTCGCGCGCGTCTTCGGCGATCGAGTGCGTCTTGTACAGCTCGCGGATCTCGGTGTAGAGCTCCGGCGTCACCTCGCGCCGGTACAGCTCGAGAATCGCCTCGTCGGCCACGCGGAGAGGTTAGCCGCGGGGGCGAGTTCCGACTCGCCCTGAGGGGTACTTACACTGCCCCGCGTGGAGCTGGATCTCGTCTTTCTCGGCACCTCCGCGTCGATGCCGACCGCCCGGCGGGCGCCGGCGGCGCTGCTCGTGCGCCGCGGAGGCGAGCGACTGCTGTTCGACTGCGCGGAAGGGACGCAGCGGCAGCTCCAGCGCTCGGTGGTGGGGCTGCCGGAGATCGAGGAGATCTTCCTCACGCACCTGCACGCCGACCACGTGCTCGGCCTCCCCGGGATGCTCAAGACATTCGCCCTGCGGGGACGGGAGGACCTTGGCCTGACGGTGCACGGGCCGCGCGGGACGCGTGAGCTCTTCGGGTACCTCAAGCCGTTCCTCGGGCGCCTCCCGTACGCGCTGCGGATCGTCGAGCTCGCGCCCGGCGACGTCCTCGAGCGCGGTGAGTACCGGGTGGAAGTGTTCGCCGTCGACCACGGCGTGTCCGCGATCGGCTACGCGCTCGTCGAGGAAGACCGCCCGGGCCGGTTCGACGTCGACGCCGCCGACGCGCTCGGCGTCCCGCCCGGGCCGGCGCGGGGGATCCTCCAGGCCGGGGACCCGGTGACGCTCCCCGACGGCAGCGTGGTGACCCCGGACGAAGTGCTCGGCCCCGCGCGCCCCGGGCGCAAGATCGCGATCACCGGCGACACGGCGCCGGCACCGAGCGTCATCCAGGCGGCTCATCGGGCCGACCTGCTCGTGCACGAGGCGACATTCGGGGAGGAGGACAAGGAGCGTGCCCGCGAGACGCTGCACGCCACCGCGACGGAAGCGGCGCAGGTGGCGAAGCTCGCCGACGTCAAGCTGCTCGCGCTGACCCACGTGTCCCCGCGCTACGCCGGCGGAGAGATCGCGCGCGCGGCGCGCGGGATCTTCCCGGCGACGGTCGTCCCGCGTGACTTCGACACCATCGAGGTTCCCTTTCCCGAACGGGGTATTCCGCGGCTCGTGAAGGGAGGCGGGGCCGCCGGCGCGGCGAGCGCCTATGATCGGGGCGCGATGAGTCGGATGGTCCAGGTGGCAACGGCGGGCGACGTCAGCGAGGCCGAGGAGGTCCAGGAGCTACTGCGCAACGCCGGGATCGAGGCGACGATCGAGGCCGACGACGACGAGGACGGTCTCCGCGTGCTCGTCCCGGAGGATGCGCTCGAGGCGGCCGAGGATGCCATCGAGGCCCTCAGCGAGCCCGACGATCTCATCGCCGAGCCCTAGGCTCGAGGCCCGCTTGACTGTGTCGTGACGAGCACAGAGACTCTGGCTTGCGGCAGGCACGGCCTATGAAGAAAACGAGGAGTCGAGCATGAGCTTCGGTGTGGTCCGCTTCGGCGTTGCCGTTGGAGTTGTGGTTGCCTGTGCCGGCTTTGCAGGCGCAGAGAAGGTGTCGGCTGCCAGTCCGCCGAACGCGTGCACGCTGCTCACCAACGCGCACCCGGAGCAGACGCTCCACAAAGGAGGCTCGGCGATAACGCACCGCGTCCTGCACAGGTACGGCTCCGGCCAGGGTGCGAGCCAGACCTGTTCGGAGACGATCGGGACACAGCCGGTGTCGCTGAGCTTGAGCCTCGGTGCCGGCGGTTTCGGAGGGGTCAAGGTCATCTCGACGACACACCCCGGCGGCCTCGGAAGTGGCGACTCGCTCATCGTCGGCACCGGTCCCAGCGGCGGAGCAGTCGACTTCATCGAATTCCACAAAGGGACGACCTTCGCCGATGTCTCTGCAAACGGAGTGAGCCCGAGCGGCATCGTGACCGTCGCCAGAAAGATCTACAAACTCCTCCCCTGAATTCGACTCGCGAAGTGGCATGCGGAGTTCAGCCGCCCGGAGACCGCCTTTAGCTTCTAGCAGCGACTGTTGATGGGGATGCGATTTGGGCTTGCGAGTCGGCCCGTTGCTGCCGATATGGGCTCGGATGCGGCGTCACGTGTCAGCTGTCGATCTCGAGGCTTATGGTTCGGAGCTGTTGCGGCGGATCGCCGGCACGGTCGCGATCATGTTGTACGAGATGAAGTTGTGGCCGAACGGGCGTTACGAGTGTCTGACGTTCGTCGGGCTCGAGACCCTGATTGGCGCTGTTCC
>CAZXZX010000176.1:0-8234 GCA_964645445.1 uncultured Gaiellales bacterium | reverse complement strand
AGAGCTCGAGCGTCGCCGCAGGTGTGAAGAGCACGCCCGGGTCGGCCCAGTCACCCCACCAGTCCTTCGACCACCAACCCGTGTCGTCCCGCGAGTTGGCCTTCGCCTCCTCCGCGTTCGCGTACGCGAGCGCGTACCAGGTCGGGTTCCCGTCGTACGCGTACAGCTCGAGCATCCCCTGGAGGTAGATCGTGTCCGCCTCGGGCACCCAGGGGTGGAGTATCGGGAACACGGTGAGGCTCGCCTGTGCGAGCGACTCGGCGGCGTCGCAGTACGACTGCTGTTTCGTCGCAAGACACAGCTGGACGTGTGCGCCGATCATCATCCCCTCGACGTAGTCCATCGTCGTCCCGTCGGTCGCACTGCGGCCGTAGAGGTTGCCCTGCTTGGGATTCAGCGTCTTCGCGTCCGCCCAGGCGAGGTACTTCGTCGCGAGGTTGAGGTAGTACCTCTTGTGCTGGATCCGGTACAGCGTGGACGCGATGAGCGTCGCGGCGGCGAGCGGCTCCGACGTCTTGTAGTTCTGGCCCGTGTCCCACCACATGCCGCCGTTGACGGGATCCCAGCCGTAACGGTCGATGTACGCGAGCACCCGGCCGGCGTCCCAGAGCCAGCGCGTATTGCCGGTCGCGCGGTATGCATCGAGGTAGGCGACGCCCCACCAGCCCGCGTCGTCGAAGTACGCGTTCCCGCTGGGGCTCAGCCCCCATTGCCAGGCGATGCCGCCGGTGCCCTGGATGGTCGGGTCCCAGAACTTCTCCCCCGCCCTGAACGTCGACTCGACGAGTGCCTTGTTCGCGGGCGTCGGGTCGGCGATCGCGACTGCGGCGACGAGCTCCATCATCGGGTACGACGACCAGATGCTCGGGAGCTGCCCGTCGTCGGGCCAGCGGTTGTCGTACCAGCCTTTCTGCGGGTTCCACCACCTCTGCTGCATCTGCGCGAGGCCCTGCTCGGCGAACTGCTGGTACTGGGCCTGGTTGGCGACCAGCGTCGCGTGCGACGGGAGCGGCAGCGTGATCGTCGTGACGGCGAGCGCAAGGAGCCGACCCACGACCTACACGATACGCTCTGCGCATGGCGACGATCGAGACGAACCCGCAGCTCGGGCAGCAGGTCCAGGACGAGGCCAAGCGGTACGTCCTCCATTCCTGGTCGGTGCAGAACCAGATCAATCCGATCCCGGTCGCGGGCGCGGAGGGACGCTACTTCTGGGACTACGACGGCAAACGCTACCTCGACTTCGCGTCGCAGCTCGTCAACGTCTCGATCGGGCACCAGCATCCGAAGCTCGTCGCCGCGATCAAGGAGCAGGCGGACAAGCTCTGCACGATCGGCCCGCCGATGGCGACCGAGCCGCGGTCGACGCTCGCGCGCCTCGTCGCCGAGGTGGCGCCCGGCGACATTTCGATGACGTTCTTCACCAACGGCGGCGCGGAGGCGAACGAAAACGCGATCCGCCTCGCGCGGTGGTACACGGGGCGGCACAAGATCATCGCGCGCTACCGCAGCTATCACGGCGCGACGGCGGGCTCGCTCACGCTCACGGGCGACCCGCGCCGGTGGCCGTCCGAGCCGGGCATCCCCGGCGTCGTCCGGATGTTCGATCCGTACACGTACCGCTGCCCGGCGGGGCATCCCGACCCATGCCCGGTGTGCACGGGCGCGCCGCACCTCGAGGAGATCCTCCAGTACGAAGGCGCGCACACGGTCGCCGCGGTCATCCTCGAGACGGTGACCGGGACGAACGGCATCATCGTCCCGCCCGACGGCTACCTCCAGTCGATTCGTGAGGTGTGCGACCGGCACGGGATCCTGCTCATCGCCGACGAGGTGATGGCCGGCTTCGGACGCACCGGCACGTGGTTCGCCGTCGACAACTGGGACGTCGTCCCCGACATCCTCACGATGGCGAAGGGGATCAACTCCGGCTACGTGCCGCTCGGCGCGATGGCTGTGCGCGAGCCGATCGCCGCCTGGTTGCAGGACAAGTACTTCGCCGGCGGGCTCACGTACAGCGGCCATCCGCTCGCCTGCGCCGTCGGCGTCGCGTCGATCGAAGCGTTCCGCGAAGAGGGCATCGTCGAGCACGCGGCCGAGATGGGGCCTGTGTTCCGCGAGGCGCTCGAAGGGCTCGCAGCGAAGCACCCGTCCATCGGCGAGGTGCGCGGGATCGGCTGCTTCTGGGGCCTCGAGCTCGTGAGGTCGCGAGCGACACGCGAGCCGCTCGTCCCGTTCAACGGCTCGGGCGAGGCGGCGGCGCCGGTGGCGCGCCTGGCGAAGGCGGCGCTCGACCGCGGCCTGTACCTGATGACGCACTGGAACGTGATCATGGTCTGCCCGCCGCTCACGATCACGCGCGACGAGCTGGCGGAGGGGATTTCCATACTCGACGATGCCCTTGCAATCGCCGACGAGTACTACGACGAGTAGCAGACTCGCCGCCCTCGAGGCATCCGATGTCGACTTGCGCGTCGCACTCACGTGGCTCGTCCGCGACGAGGTCGGCATCGACGACGACGACTTGAACGCCGCGCGCCGGCGCGCCATGTTCGTGCTCGCGGCCGGCGGCGATCCACACCGTGAGCTCGACTACGACTCCGTCGCAGCGGAGCGGCTCGCCTCCGAGCTCGACACGCCCGGGCGGCGCGCCGCCCTCGCCGCGGCGCTGGACGGTCTCGCCGCCGACGCCGAGGACCTGCCCGCGGTGACGGCCGCCCTCGGTCTCCTGCGCTCCGACCCCGATCTCGCCTGGCGGAGCCTCACCTTGGCGCTCCTCGCAGACGAGCTCGCGGAGGAATAGCGGGTCGCCCAAAGCCCGCCTACACTGCGGACAGCCCGACCCAGAGCCCGACAGCAGCCGCCGCCGTACGCATCTCCAGCCCTGATCCGCGCCGCCGGGTAACGCTCCCGCGCAGCCTCCCGACTGGACGCCGAGTCCAACCCTATTCGCGTGCCGACGCGCCGTACTTCCGCAGTCCCGGCTTCTACGTGCGCGTGGGCGGCCTTGCCGCCGTCGTCGGCGTCGCCGTCTGCCTGCTCGTGCTGCGCGCGTGGTCGATCCAGATCCTGCACGGTCCTCAGTACAAGACGCAGGCGGCGCACCAGGCGTTCCGCACCGTCGACCTGATCGGGCCGCGCGGCGCGATCGTCGACGATCACCACCGGCTGCTCGCAAACACGACCGGCCACGTGGTCGTCGTCGCAGATCCGGGGACGCTCGGCTCATTCGACACGCACGGCTGGCATCCGTCGACGCCCGGCCTCAGCGTGCTCATGCGCTTCTCGAAGCTCGTGCACGTGCCGGTGAAGACGCTCGTCATCCGCATCGAGCGCGCGGTCGTGCGGTCGCCGTTCGCGCCCGCGGTCGTGCTGCATCATCCGACGAGCGCGTTGCAGTTCTTCCTCGACGAGCGTCCTGCGAACTATCCGGGCGTCAAGGTGACGGCCATCCCCGGGCGGAGCTACCCACAGGGCAGCCTGGGCAGCGAGTTCCTCGGTCTGCTCGGCGAGATCAGCCGGCCGGAGCTCGGCACGAAGCGCTACGCGCACGCCCAGGCGGGCGAGCTCGTCGGACAGTCCGGGGTCGAGGCGACGTACGACTCGGTGCTGAACGCAGGCTTCGTCCCCGCACACGTGCGCGTCGACTCCCTCGGCCGGATCGCAGGCCCGCTCGAAGTGCCGCGTGGCAAGCAGCTGTCGTCGCTGAAGCTGACGATCGACGCGCGTCTCCAGCGCGCCGCCGTCGCGGCCGTCCAGGACGGCATCCATCTCTCGCAGGGGATCGGCCACCACCCCACCGGCGGGTCGGCGGTCGTCATGAACCCGTGGACCGGTGCGATCTACGCGCTCGCGAGCGTGCCGACGTACAGCCAGGTGCGCGCGGCGAACGACGCGACCTATAACGCGAAGCTGTACACGGATCCGCGCAACTTGCTGCTGAACCGTGCGATCGCCGGCGTGTATCCCACCGGCTCGACGTTCAAGCCGATCATCGCGGAGGCCGCGCTGTCGGCCGGGATCATCACGCCGTCCACGTCGCTCCTGTGCTCCGGCTCGTTCGACCTCGGCGGCTTCGTCTTCCGCAACGTCGAGGCCGGCGTGTACTCGACCATGACGCTGCACACCGCCCTCGCGCAGTCGTGCGACACCTGGTTCTACCGGCTCGGCGACCGGATCTACGCCTCCAACCCGAGCAGGCAGGGCATGCTCATCCAGCAGTGGGCGCGCCTGTTCGGGCTCGGCGCGACGCCGCCGGTCGACGTCACCGGCGCCTCTCCCGGTCTCATCCCCACGCCGAAGTGGTTCCTGAAGAGCCGCGGCTTCCCGTGGACGGAGGGACAGACGATCAACCTCGCCATCGGCCAGGGCGCGCTCCAGGTCAGCCCGCTCCAGCTCGCCGTCGCCTACTCGACGATCGCGAACGGCGGGACGGTCGTCACGCCGCACGTCGCGGATGCGGTCCTGCGTGGCGCAGCGGTCAAGCCGCTGCACTTCAAGCCGCAGCGGAAGCTGAAGCTCGTCGACGTCGGAGCGATCCGCCAGGGTCTGTACGAGGCCGCCCACGTCGGAACGTCGGCGGCCATCTTCTCGACGTATCCGGTGCCGGTCGCCGGCAAGACGGGCACAGCGGAGGCCCCACCCGGCGACGACCACTCCTGGTACGCGTCGTGGGCACCGGCCGGTCATCCCGAGGTCGTCGTCGTCTGCATGATCGAGCACGGCGGCTTCGGCGCCGAGGCCGCCGCGCCGTGCACGCGCGACATCTACAACGCGTTCTTCCACATCAAGAAGACGACGGGCTAGTTCGCGGTCGCAGGCCTGACGTCAGCGGCGCGGCAACTCGACGACGAATGTCGAGCCGCGGCCGGGCGTCGATGACACGCTGATGCGGCCTTCCATTCGCTCGACGAGCTCGCGGCACACGTAGAGGCCGAGGCCCGTCCCGTTGACGCCGCCCGTCTGGTGCGGATCGACGCGGTAGAACTTCTCGAAGATCCGCGACAGCTCGGGGGCCGGGATGCCGACGCCGTTGTCGGCGACCGCGAAGCGCGTGCAGCGCGAATCGGCGTCGACCCGCAGGACGATCGGCGCGCCATCCGCCGAGTACTTGATCGCGTTGTCGAGAAGGTTGTCCAGCACCTGCCGAAGGCGTCCCGCGTCGGTCTCGACCGGCGCCAGGTTCTCGGCTGCGTGCAGCTCGACGACGGCGGTCGCGGCCCGGGCGCGCGCCGCCTCGACGGCGGTCCGCGCGACCTCGGCCGCGTCGACGAGCGCCGGCTCGAGACGAAGCCCGCCGGATTCGAGCCGGCCGACGAACAGGATGTCCTCGACGATCGCGGACAGCCGCGCAGCCTGGTCGGCGATCTGCAGGACGAGTTCGCGGCGTATGTCCTCGCGGTCGGTGAAGTCGCGCTCGGCGAGGGTCACGGCCGCACCGTAGACGGCGGCGAGCGGCGTGCGCAGCTCGTGCGACACCGTCGCGACGAAGTCCGATTTCAGGCGGTCGAGGTGGCGGTCCGCGGTGACGTCCCGGAACGCGTATGCCGTACCGTCGGAGGAGGGGACGCCCGAGAGCGAGAGCCACAACTCGCGGCCGTTGATCGTCACCGGCACCGTCCGCGGGGTCGCCGCGGCGACGGCCGCGATCTCCTCCCAGCCGTCGAACACGGCCGCGGCCGGACGGCCACGCGCGTCCGCGGCGCGAATGTCCGTGATCGTCTCAGCCGCGGCGTTCCACAGGCGAACGGTCCCGCGCCCGTCGACGAGGAACACGCCGTCCGCGATCGAGTCGAGCGCGTCCGCCGCCTCTGCGCGCTGCTCGGCATCGTTGAAGAGGCGCGAGTTGTCGACGGCGACGGCTGCGCGGGCGGCGAGATCCTCCGCCAACTGCAGGTCGGTGTCGGTGAACACCCGTTCCGACTCGGCGGATACGAACAGGATCGCACCGAGCGTGCGCCGCCGCGCGATGAGCGGCACGCACATGGTCGAGCGCACCCGGATCTCTTCCAGCTCGACCGCGAGCTCCTCCGGCGCCTCGACGTCGGCGGCGGTGGAAAGCGGGGATGCGATCCTGTTCAGCTCGGAGCGGCCCGTGCGGATGACCGCGGGCACGCCGGCCTGTGCGTCGGGGCGGATGCGATGCGCTTCGAGCACGGCCCGGATGACGTCCTGGCGGCCACCCGCATGCTCGACCGCGCGCCGCTCGATGTTCCCGCCCGGTCCGACGATGTAGATCACGCACCAGTCGCCGAGCCGCGGCACGGCGAGCCGCGCGAGCGCGGTCAGCGTCTCGTCGTAGTCGAGGGAGCTCGCGAGCACGTCGCTCGCCTCGACGAGGAACGCGATGCGCCGCTGCGCTTCCAGCTCGCTGCGATACAGGCGCGCGTTCTCGATCGCAGCCGCAGCGCGCCGCCCGAGCTCTTCGGCCAGCATCGTGTCCGACTCCTCGTATCGGCGTCCCGACTCGGACCAGGCAAACGTGATCGCGCCGAGCACGCGGCCCTGCGCGACGAGAGGCACCGCCATCGCGGAGCGGGGGTCGAGCTGCGACATCAGCTCGTAGTGGCGCTCGTCGAGCGTCGTTTCGCGCAACGACTCGGGCGTGAACTCGGGGTAATGAACGGTCCCGCCTCGCGCGAGCGCCTGCCCGGCCGGCTGTCCGGAGCCGACGACCGGCGGATATTCACGGTGGAGCACGTCGAGCAGCAACTGCCTGTCGGGATTCGCTGCATGGACGGCGACGCGCCGCATCGTTCCGTCGTCCTCGGCAAGGTCGACGATGCACCAGTCGGCGAGCCGCGGGACCACGAGGGCCGCGAGCGTCGAGAGGGTGACGTCGTAGTCGAGGCTCTCGGCGAGCAGGTGGCCGGCCTCGGCGAGGAACCCGAGGGCGTCCTCACTGCGGCGCCGCCGCTCTTCAGCGCGGTCGTGCGCCATCGCGGCGGCCATGAGATTCGCGACGCTGCGCAGGAATAGCGTGTCGTCGGGGCTCAGCGGGTCGTCGGCGCTTGCGGCGAGCACGCCCACGAGGCCGACATCCCCGTGCACGGGGGCGGCGGCGAGCGATCCGGAGACGGTCGATCTCCGCTCGCGGAACGTCAGCGCGACCGCCGAGTCGCCGTCCACGGCGATCCGCCCCTCGTCAGGCGGCCACGCGTGGGTGACCGTAGCCGCGAGAGTCCCTGCCGGCCCCGGCTCGAAGACGGCGACGCGCTCGGCGCCGAGCCCGTCGGCGACGGCCGCGACGGCGTCCGCGACCACCCGGGACAGCGTCGCGCCGGTCAGGGCCGAACGGCCGAGCTCGGCAACGAGGGCCAGCTGATGGTCACGCCGCCGAAGCTGGTCGGCTCCCGTGAGCTCGTGCGTACCCAGTTCCCCCTCCCGGTCGGCGCTGCGGGCACAGAATGACATGCGCAGCGGCCACCGAGTGCCGCGTCGACGTCTTGTCGCTACGGTTCTCCGCGGATGACCGCGGGGGTCTTTCTCGTTCTTTCGGCGTTTCTGGCCAGCGCGGTCGAGGGCGTCGAAGCCCTCACGATCGTGCTCGCATCGGGGGTTGCGCGCGGCTGGCGCTCGTCGCTGACGGGTGTCGGCGCCGCGGTGATCGCCCTCGCCGTCATCGTCGCCGCACTCGGGCCCGCGCTGACGGTGATCCCGATCAACGCGCTGCGTCTCGTCGTCGGGGGGCTCCTGCTCACGTTCGGGCTGCAATGGCTCCGGAAGGCGATCCTTCGCGCGAGCGGCTTCAAGGCGTTGCACGACGAGGACGAGATCTTCTCGCGCGAGCTCGCGGAGGCGAAGACCGCGGCCCCGCTCCTGCGTGGCGGCGTCGACTGGTACGGCTTCACGCTCTCGTTCAAGGGCGTGCTGCTCGAAGGCCTCGAGGTCGCGTTCATCGTGCTCACGTTCGGGAGCACGCAGGGGAGCATCCCGCTGGCAGCGCTCGGCGCCGGCGTGGCGGTCGTGCTCGTCGTCGCGGTGGGCTTCGCCGTGCGCGCCCCGCTCGCCCGTGTGCCGGAGAACACTCTGAAGTTCGCGGTCGGCGTCATGCTGACGACGTTCGGGATCTTCTGGTCGACCGAGGGAGCGGGTGGAAGCTGGCCCGGCTCCGACGCGGCCCTGTTCGGCATCCTCGCATTCGTGATCGCCTTGTCGTTCGCGTCCGTCGCGCTTCTGCGACGGCGGAAACGAGAGGCGCTCGTCACCGCGGATGCACGCGCATGAAGTACGTG
>CAZXZX010000175.1:0-8434 GCA_964645445.1 uncultured Gaiellales bacterium | reverse complement strand
TGCGCCGCCCGGCGGCCGCAGGGAATCGGTGACATCGCCGACGCACTGCGGGAAAGACGGCAGGCAGACTCGAGGCATGTGGAAGCGCCGCGTCCGTTCCGGCGTGCTGCTGGCGATCGGCGGCATCTCGCTCTATCTCCTGCTGCCGAGCCTCCTCACCGTCTTCTCCGCTTGGCGTTCCCTCGATCACCTGAACTGGATATTCGCCGTCCTCGTGCTCGCATGCGAATCGGCGAGCTTCGTTTGTCTCTGGGCCCTCGACCGCATCGCGCTGCACACGCGGGCGTGGTTCCCCGTCGCCGCCGCGCAGCTGAGCGGGAACACGGTGGGGCGAATCCTGCCGGGCGGCGGCGCGACGGCGACCGCGTTCACCGTCTCGATGCTCCACCGGGCCGGTGTCGACACCGGCGAAGCCGCAGCGGCGTTCGGTGCATCGACCGGGCTCCAGATCGCGACGACGCTCGCGCTCCCGGTCCTCGCGCTTCCGGCCATCCTCGGCGGCGCACCGGTCGCCCACAGCCTCGCGACCGCGGCCTATCTCGGTATCGCGGTCCTCGTCCTGCTCGTCGCTGCCGGTATCGCGGCCTTCGTGTGGGACGAACCGCTCGAGCTCGCAGGCCGCGCGCTGCAGTGGCTGGTCAACAGGACCATTCGGAGGCGGCGGCCCGTGACCGGGCTGGGGCACGAGCTGCTCGACGACCGGGACTTCATCCGCCGCACGCTCGGCTCGCGCTGGGTCGCGGCGATCGTGACCGCAGTCGGTAACACCGCCTTCGACTACCTCGCGCTCCTCTGCGCGCTGCGCGCGGTCGGCGCCGCGCCGAGGCCGTCCCTCGTCCTGCTGGCCTACACCTCTGCCGAGCTGCTCGCGCTCATCCCGTTCACGCCGGGCGGGCTCGGGTTCGTCGAGGCCGGCCTCGTCGGCACGCTCACGCTCGCGGGTGTGCCCCCTTCCGACGCCGTCACCGCGACGCTGCTCTATCGCATCGTCGCGTTCTGGCTTCCGATCCCGGCCGGCGGTGTCGCCTACGTCCTCTTCCGCAGGCGCTACGACGGAATGCGGGATTTCCGCACCGAGTCAGCCGCGTCGCCGATTTCCAGCGCGTCCGACGGCGCCACAGTTGGACCGTCAAAACGCTAAGCAGGGAGGTCTACAGATGGAGTCCGTGTACAAGCGGGCCGAGACGCAAATCACGAAGTTCCGATGGGCCCTCGGGATCAACGGGCTCTTCGCGGTGGCGACCGGTGTCGTCATCCTCGTCTGGCCCGGCATCAGCCTCTTCGCGCTCACGATCCTGTTCGGGGCCTGGACGGCGGCAAACGGCGTCGTCGGCCTCGCAGCGGCCCTCAGCGGTGCAGCGACGCAGGGGCGGGGCTGGCTCGCGCTGACGAGCCTGCTCAGCATCGCCCTCGGCGTCGCCGTCCTCGTCTGGCCGTCGATCTCGACGCTCGCACTGCTGTACGTCATCGGCGCCTACGCGATCGCGCTCGGCCTCTTCGGGGTCATCGGCGCCTTCTCTCTGCCGCTCGACGGCGGAGACACCGCGCTCATGATCCTCAGCGGCCTCGTGTCGGTCCTCTTCGGAGTCGTCATCTTCGCGAAGCCGGGTGACGGTGCGCTCGTCACGCTCGCACTCATCGCTGCGTTCGCGCTCGTCACCGGGATCACCGAGCTCATCGTCGCCATCGGCGGCAAGCGCCTCGTCGAGAGCAGCGTCAAGCGGTCGTTCTCGCCGGCTCGTCCTCAGCCGTCCCACTAGTTCCCTCCACAACGCGCAGGCGGAGGATCCCCTTCCTCCGCCTGCGAGACCGAGGAGCCCGCGCATGAGCCGGTTTCGCGTCGCACCGACCCCTGGAGCCGCCGATCGAGACGGGGTTCTCACCGCTGAGACGGCGATCGGAGGTCATTCCGGGAAGGATGTGTGGATGTACATGTTCGGTCCCGCGCCGATGATGGACGCGTTCGCGAAGCGGTTCGGCCGCCTCGGCGTTCCGCCGGGCCGCGTTCGTCAAGAGGAGTTCGCGATCCGATGACGCGGACCGACGGCATCCTCTTCCTGACGACCTTCGTCGCCAGCGCCGTCGAGGCGGTGGAGGCGCTCACGATCGTCCTCGCGGTCGGCGTCGTGCGTGGCTGGCGCTCGACGCTGTACGGCGTCGGGGCCGCGGCGATCGTCCTCGCCGCGATCGTCGCCGCCCTCGGTCCGGCACTGCGACTGATCCCGATCGAGACGCTGCGCTTCGTCGTCGGTGCGCTTCTCCTCGCCTTCGGGCTGCAGTGGCTGCGCAAGGCGATCCTGCGGGCGAGCGGCCACAAGCCGCTCCACGACGAGGGCGCGGCGTTCGCACGCGAGCGCCAACGGGCCGCGGCCGCGGGAACCGTCACGCCGGCGGGCATCGACTGGTACTCGTTCACGGTTGCCTTCAAGGGCGTCCTCCTCGAAGGGCTCGAGGTCGCGTTCATCGTCATCAGCTTCGGCAGCGCGCAAGGCAACGTCGGGCTCGCCGCCGCCGCGGCCGCCGCCGCGGCCCTCGTCGTCGTCGGTGTCGGCCTCGGCGTGCGCGGGCCACTCGAGCGCGTGCCGGAGAACTCGCTCAAGTTCGTCGTCGGCGTCCTGCTGACGAGCTTCGGCATCTTCTGGGGCGGCGAAGGCGCCGGCATCGACTGGCCCGGCTCCGACCTCGCCATCTTCGGCATCATCGGCTTCCTCGCAGTCGTCTCCTTCGTCTTGACACGCTTCCTCCGCCGGCAGCGTCTCGACCCGGCAATCGCGTGAGATACGTCCGCTCGTTTGCGCTCTTCTGGTGGAACTTCATCGTCGGCGACGACTGGCGCGTGGCTGCCGGGCTGGCCGTCGCGCTCGGCGCGACGTGGGCACTCGCCCATCACGGCGTCAATGCCTGGTGGCTGCTGCCGGTCGCCGTGGGAGCCCTGCTCGCCGACGCCGTTCGTCGCGAGTCGCGCGGCGGTGGCTGAGCCGGGGAAGGGCCACCCGGTCGGCGCCCGCGTCGTCGCGGGGGGCGTGAACTTCACCGTGTTCTCCGAGAATGCGGACTCGGTCGACTTGCTGCTCTTCGACGCGTCGGCCGATCCGCACCCCGCGCGAGTCGTCCCGCTCGCGCGCGACTTCCACTTCTGGCACGCGTTCGTACCTGGCGTCGACGCGGGCGCGACTATGCGTTCCGGGCAACCGGCCCCTTCGGTGCGCCGTTCCGTTTCGACGGGGACAAGGCGCTGCTCGATCCGTACGGCCGCAGCGTCGTCACCACCCTGTGGGATCGCGGCCGTGCCGCCGCGCCCGGCAGCAACGTCGCACAGTCGCTGCAGGCGACCGTCGTCGATCCCGACGCGTACGACTGGGAAGGCGACACGCCGCTCGCCCGTCCGCTCGACGAGACGATCGTCTACGAGCTCAACATCGGCGGCTTCGCCCGCCCGGGCGCGTTCGCCGGGCTGCGGGACAAGATTCCCCACCTCGTCGACCTCGGCGTCACCGCGACCGAGCTCATGCCGGTGTTCCAGTTCGACCCGACGGACGGCGACTTCTGGGGCTACAACCCGATCGCCCACAACGAGGCCAACGGGGAGGACAACCGCGACGGCTCGAACGACAACCTCAGCTGGAACTGCGGCGCCGAAAGCGAGACCGACGACCCCGACGTCGAGGAGCTTCGGCTGCGGCAGATCCGGAACTTCGCCGTCGTACTCCTGCTGTCAGAGGGCGTGCCGATGATCCTCGCCGGCGACGAGGTGCGGCGGACGCAGCGCGGCAACAACAACGCCTGGAACCAGGATAACTAGGTCTCTTGGTTCGACTGGGAGCGCGCGGAGGAGAACGAGCCGCTCCGACGGTTCTGGAAGCTGCTCATCGACTTCCGCAAGCGGCATCCGGTCCTGCGCCGCGACCGCTTCCTCGCTGACGGGCGCCGTTGGACGCGTCAGAGCCGGGGGCCGAGCCCGACCTCGACGGCGCGCTATCGCGCGCATGCGCGCAGCTCGGTCGTCCTCGTCGCGTAGGTTCTCACCCGATGCCGAGGATCTTCAGCACGACGACCGCGAGCGCGAGCGCAGCGACCGCGAGCACGCACGCGGTGGCGACCGCTCGATAGACGGGGCCGTTCGCAGCAGCGCCGAGCACGCTACGCCGGTTGGCGAGGATGAGGACGAAGACGAGCAGCGCGGGGGAGATCGCCCCGTTCACCACCTGCATGTTCACGACGAGGGAGATGAGATTCCCCGGAGCGAGGGCGATCGCTGCCCCGCCGACGAGCTGGAGCGTGAACAGGCCGAAGAAGAGCGGCGCTTCGCGGAAGCTGTTCGAGACGGAGCGCTCGGCTCCGACCGCCTCGGCGATGGCGTACGAGCTCGAGAGGGGGACGACCGCCGCCGCCAGGAGCGATGCACCGAGCAAGCCGACCCCGAAGAGGGTCGGTGCGGCCGAGCCGACCGCCGGGCGCAGCGCCTCCGCCGCCTCGCGGGCTGTCGCGAGCGGGCCGTGGCCGCCGATCGCGGCAGCGGTTGCGATGATAATGAAGATGCTGACGACGTTCGAGAGGATCGCGCCGTTGACCGTGTCGACCCGCTCGGCCGGGTATCCCTGCGGCCCGATCTTCTTGTCGACGACGGCCGACGAGACGTAGAACTGCATGTAGGGCGTGATCGTCGTCCCGATCAGCGCGACCGCGATGACGAGAAATGTCGTCGAGTGCGCGAACTGCGGCGTGAACAGGTCGCGCATGACGACGTGCGTGTTCGGGTGCGCGAGGATCGCCGCGACCGGATAGGCGATGAACGTCAGCGAGAGCGCGATCGCGATCCGCTCGCCCTTCGAGTACGTCCCGAACACGGTCATTCCCCACAGCAGCGCGAGCGCGACCGGGATCGCGATGAAGCGCGACACGCCGAGCAGCTCCATCGCGGCGCCGATGCCGCCGAACTCGCTCACGGTCAGCCCGGCGTTGGCGACGAACAGCAGCACCATCGCGGTCGTCGAGGCCCGCACCGGGAACTGCTCGCGGATGAGTGCCCCGAGGCCCTTCCCGGTGTATGCGCCGAGGCGCGCGCACATCTCCTGGACCACGACGAGCGCGACCGTGACGAGCACCATCAGGAAGAGCGTCCGGTACCCGAACTGGGCGCCGGCGCTCGCGTACGTGAGGATGCCGCCCGCGTCGTTGCCGGCGTTCGCGGCGATCAGGCCCGGGCCGGCGATCGCGACGAGGGCGAGCAGGCGGCGCATCCCCCGGCGCGGGCGGGGGGTAGGCGCCGCGAGATCGGTCACGCTGCGGTCTCCGGCGTGCCCGTGAGCCGCAGCACCGATGACGCGTTCCCGGCGCCGAGCTCGGGGAAGGCACCGACCGACGCCCAGTCGTACACGCGCTTCGGTGATACCTCGCGGCGCACCGACGCCGTCCCGAGCCGCCGGAGAAGCGTGCGTGCGCTGACGTCGGCGCCGACGAGACGGATGCCGTCCGGGCGCGGCGCGAGCACGAGATCGGAGATGCGCGCGACGTCAGCGCCGCGCTGGTCGACGATCTGGCGGTCGAGCACGTCGTGGGCAAGGGCGACGAGCCACGGCTTCCGCTCGATCGGGAGAGGGCGGAGCGGGCCGTTCAAGAGCAGCCGGTCGGGCTTCAGGTCTGCGATGTCGTCGAGCGGGACGAAGGCGCGCTTGCGGCGCGTGCGCACGACCGCGCCGGCGAGCGCGGGATGCGCGTCGACAGGCTCCCAGTCGACGACGAGGTCGTCGAGAGCCGCGACCCGCAGGCCGGACCCGTCGAAGACGTCCGACCCGACGGCGCCCGCGAGCGAGATCAGCGTCGCGTCGCTTCGAAGTGTCGTCGTCCGGCGCTGCGAGAGGGGCCGGCGCCGAACGCCTCGGAGCGCGGGGCGGAGCGCGAACGCGGTCATGCCAGCCGGTACGCCAGGAGAGCGACCGCGAGGAAGGCGAGCACCGCGATCGCACACGCGACGATGAGATCGGCGAACAGGATCACCGGCGCCTCGTTGCTCTCGCCGAGCTCCGCTACGTGCTCGGCCTCCTCCACGCGGCGTAGGAACATGCGCTCAGGATCGCTCTGCTGCTCCCGACGCGGCATCCGCGGACCGCTCGATCCGCTGCGGCTTTCTCGCAGACGCTCCGCCGTTCGGCGGATGCGACCGAGCCTGCGCTCCGGCGACCATGATTTCGGAAACCGACGAGGAGGACCGATGTCCGACGCCCCGATTCTCATCTGCTACGACGGCTCAGACGGCGCACGGCATGCGATCGACGTGGCCGCAGACCTGCTGGGCGCGCGCCGGGCGATCGTGCTCGACGTCGGCCCGCCGCTGACCCAGGCAGAGAGTTACGCCACGCTCGGGCCGGTCGTCCCCGGCGAGGCCTTCGAGGAGCTGAACATGGACGATGCGTCGCAGCGCGCGGCGGCGGGTGTCGAGCGCGCGACGAACGCCGGCTTCGCGGCCGAGGCGCGGGCCGAGCTCGACGCGCCGACGTGGGAAGGCATCATCGACGTCGCGGACGAGATCGACGCCGCCGTCATCGTCACGGGCTCGCGCGGTCTCATGGGCGCGCGCTCGGTGCTCGAGGGCAGCGTCTCACGCGACGTGGCCGAGCACGCGGGACGCCCAGTCTTGATCGTGCCGCCGGCGAAGCGCTAGGGGGCGAGGCCGGCGCGCGTCAGCATCCGTCGGAGGTCGACGATCATCTGCTTGTCGACGTCCTTGTGCTTCGGCGGGTCGAGCACTTCCGTCTCGTCGCCGAGCCTGACTTCGACGCGGCCGTTGTGACGGTCGGTCACCGTCCCGACCTCCTCGAGGAGCGAGCGAACCTGCCGCCACTCGACATTCCCGCTCGCGGGGTGGTTGATGATCTTCTCGAGCGTGTCTTCGTGCTCGGCGTTCACGATTTCCGCCCCGCCCATTCGAGCTCGGCCTCGTGCTCCATGCGCTCGAGGCGCTCGTAGTAGTCCGGGAACTCCTTCATGTGCGCGAGCGCGATCTTGCCGGTCACGACCGGATCGTCGTGCGTCACGTCCGTCTGCGGATCGTGGGAGCCGTGCTCGAACTCGACGTCCATGCCCGCCCGGAACTGTTCGAGGTCGAAGCGGTTCCAGTCGATGCCGATCGCGTCGCCGACGCGCTTGGCTTCGTCCGTCGTCGTCCGTCGTTTCTCGGTCATGGTGCCCCTCCCTCTGAGTCTGACGATCTGGACGATACGTGCGCACGTCCATACGTGTGAGCATGGTCGCGCACGCCGGAACGGCGTCGCGTCGGAAACGCCCGCGATCGACTGCGGATTGGACGCAGGCCGCCGCCGCGCTGGATGATGGGATCCGTGTCGAGCGCCGATCCGGTCATCGCGCATCCGAATGTGCAGGCTCGCGCCGCCGCCGGGCGCGCGGCGCGGGCGGCGGCGCCCAGGTCGAGCCAGTCTGCCCTCGATCTCGCAGACGACCGCGATCCGATCGCGCTGCTCGAGGCGGAGAACGCAACCCGCGTGCCCGACCTCGTCCCGATCCGCTACGGACGGATGGTGCACTCCCCGCTTGCATTCTTCCGCGGCGCGGCGACCGTCATGGCGCACGACCTCCAGCACCAGCCGAACGCCGGCTTGCGCGTGCAGCTCTCGGGAGACGCGCACCTGATGAACTTCGGCGGCTTCGCCTCCCCGGAGCGGAACCTCGTGTTCGACCTGAACGATTTCGACGAGACGCTCCCGGGGCCCTTCGAGTGGGATGTGAAGCGACTCGCGACGAGCATCGAGATCGCCGGGCGCGAACGGGGGTTTGCAAGCGCCGATCGCTCGGCAGCCGTTCTCGGAACGTTGCGCGCGTACCGGGAGGCGATGACGCGTTTCGCGGCCATGGGCGACCTCGATGTCTGGTATGCGCGGCTCGATGCGCAGACGCTGGTCGACCAGCTCAGGAGCGGGCACGACGCGAAGCTGGCGAAGACCCTCGAGCGGTCGATCGTCAAGGCACAGTCGAACGATGGCCGGCGCGCGCTTGCGACGTTGACCCGGAAGTCGCGCTTCGTCTCGGAGCCGCCGCTGGTTGTCCCGCTTGCCGAGCTCGGCGACGATGGGGCAGAGGCGGCCATCCGAGCGGCGTACCGCAGCTATCGCCACTCACTCGCTCCCGATCGCCGCGTGCTCCTCGAGCGGTTCGGCTACGGCGACGTCGCGAGGAAGGTCGTCGGCGTCGGCAGTGTCGGAACGCGCTGCTGGATCATGCTGATGTTCGGCCGGGACGAGAGCGATCCCCTGTTCCTCCAGATGAAGGAGGGCGACGCCTCGGTGCTCGAGCCGCTGCTCGGAGCGAGCGGCCTCGCCAACCACGGGCAGCGCGTCGTCGACGGCCAGCGGCTGATGCAGGCGTCGAGCGACATCTTCCTCGGCTGGGTTCGCGCCGACATCGACGGCGCCCCGCGCGA
>CAZXZX010000174.1:0-21243 GCA_964645445.1 uncultured Gaiellales bacterium | reverse complement strand
AGCCGGTAGAACTTCTCGAAGATCCGCCGGCGCTCCTCCGGCGGGACGCCGATTCCGGTGTCCGACACCGCGAGGCGGACGCTGCCGTTGTCGGGCTCGAGCGAGACCGTCACCGGGCCGCCGGCGGGCGAGTACTTGATCGCGTTGTCGATGAGGTTCGCCACCACCTGGCGAAGCTGGCTCGGGTCCGCGGACACGATCGGCAGGTCTTCCGGCGAGTCGAGCGTGAGCGCCACCGAGTGGGGAGCGTGCGCGCGGGCCGCCTCGATCTCCGAGCGGACGATCGCGAGCGGGTCGCACGGCTCGATCTGGACGCGGAGCTTCCCCGAGTCGAGCTGGCTCGCAAGAAGCAGGTCGTTGACGATCTCGCCGAGGCGCGCCGCCTCTTCCGCGATCACGCGCAGGAGCGTGTCGCGCATCTCGCCCTCGAGCTGGACGTCGTCGCGCTGCAGCGTCAAAGCTGCGCCGTAGATTGCGGCGAGCGGCGTGCGCAGCTCGTGCGAGACGGTGGCGACGAGGTCCTGGCGCATGGTCTCGAGCCTGCGTTCCTCGGTCAGGTCGCGGAACGCATAGACGACCCCGTCCTCGAAGCCGACGGCGGAGAGCGACAGCCAAACCTCGCGGCCGCCGAGGTCCAGCGGAACGCTCTCGACGGCCGGGGCCTCGCCTGGGCCGCCGACGCGGATGCGCGCGTCGATCTCGTGCCATCCGGGGACGCCCTCCGCGATCTCCTTGCCGAGCAGGTCGCGTTCGCGAAGACCGGTGATCCGCTCTGCGGCGGCGTTCCACAGGCGCACGCGGCCGCCTCGGTCGACCAGCAGGACGCCGTCGCCGATGGTGGCGAGGGCCTGCGCGGCCTCGGCTCGCTGCTCCGCCTCGCGATACAGGCGCGCATTCTCGATTGCTGCCGCGGCACGCCGCGCGAGCTCCTCCGCCAGGCGCAGGTCGGGAACCCCGTATGCGTGGCCGGGCGCGCTCGACACGAACGTGATGGCGCCGAGGGTGTGATCGCGTCCGGTCAGCGGGACGCACATGTACGACCGCAACTCGAGCCGGCGGAGCAGATCGCGCTGTAGCTCGTCGACCACTGCGGTCTCGATCATCTCGTCGGTGATCTCCGGCACGAGCTCCGCCTCGCCGGTCCGGATGACCGCGCTCGCGCCGGTCGGCGCGTTCCTGTCGGGCGGGTACCGCTCCTGCAGTTCGCGCGCAAACGCGACCTGGCCGGGATCCCGATGCGCGACCGCGACCTCCGACACCGATCCGTCGCGCTCGACGATGTGGATGGTGCACCAGTCGCTGACGCGCGCGACCGCGAGCTGCGCCACCTTCGAGAGCGTCTCGCGATAGGCGAGGGACGTGCCGAGTGCGTCGCCGGCCTCGAGGAGGAAGCTCCACTGCTCCTCGGTGCGCTTGCGGTCGTCGATGTCCGTGGCCGTTCCGACCCACGACTCGACCCGGCCCGTCTCGTCGCGGATGGGCGCCGTCCGGGCGAGGTGCCAGCGATAGCTCCCGTCGGCGGCGCGGAAGCGGAACTCATGCTCGAACGAAGCGCCAGAGGCGAGCTTCGCGAGCAGGTCGTCTCGGTCCTCGGGATGGACGACGTGGCGCCACGGCGATGCGGCGGCGTCTGCGGGAGTCATGCCGGTGAACTCGAACCAGCGTTGGTTGAAGTACGTCGCGTTCCCGTCGACGTCGGCGCGCCAGACGATCTGCGGCATCGCGTCGGCGAGCTGGCTGTAGCGCGTCTCGTTCGCGCGCTCGAGCGCGAGGAGCTCCCGCTCGTGGATGCGGCGGTTCTTCTCCCACAGGTCGACGAAGACGCCGACCTTCATGCGGCCTCTCGCAAGATCCGCTCGCGAGGTGCGAGCGGCGCGAACCGGGCTGCCGCCGGCGAAGAGGTGACCTGCCCGAACGAGCGCAGGCTCTCGCAGAAGGAGTTGAGAACGGTCCGGCATACGACCAGCTGGAACTCGGCGTTCCCCAGGAGCTCCCGGTTGAATCCCACCGCGCCGTGCTGCTCCACCGCTACACCCACATGCGCATGAGCGATAGCAGCTGGTTGGTGTCGACCGGCATGTCCAGCTCGGTCCGCGTTACATCGTGCTCCGCTTTGCCATTTCCGCGTCGCGCCGACGTTCGCCCCTCCGACGTCGCGCGACCCTTCGCAACCGCCACCGCTGCCCCCTGAGCGAGCTTGTCTCGAGCCGATCTACCATAGGCCAGGCTCACCCGCCTGTCTAGGCCGTTCGGCCCACCGTTGAAAGTCTCCCTCTTATGCGTTGTCGAGGGCCTGGGCGAGGTCCGCCCAGATCTCCTCGGGGTCCTCGAGGCCGAGGCTCAGGCGCAGGAGCCCGCCGGGGACGCGGTCTCCCTCCCAGCGGTGCCGACTCTCCATGAGGCTGCGGACGCTCCCGAGCGAGGTGGCGTTCGTGATCACGCGGGTGGAGGTCTCGACGCGGCGGGCGGCCCCGGCGTCGGCGACGTCGAACGAGATGAGTCCGCCGAGGCCCGGGTAGCGGACGACCACCACCTTCGGGTGGCTCGCGAGCAGCCCGGCGATGAACGCGGCGGTCGCGGCCTGGCGGCGGGCCCGCACCTCGAGCGTCTCGAGGCTGCGGAGCAGCAGGCGGGCCGGCGCGGCCGCCGGCGAGATCCCGGTGAGGGAACGGAAGCGCCGGAGCGCCTCGGCCGCGGCCGGGTCGCGGCAGACGACGACGCCGAGTAGGACGTCGTCGTGGCCGCCGAGCGCCTTCGTCGCGCTGTGGAGCGCGTAGTCGGCGCCGTGCTCGAGCGGGCGCAGGCCGACGGGCGTCGCCACCGTCGAGTCGACGATCAGTGGCGCAGGATGGGCAGCGGCGGCCGCGAGGTCGGGCATGGTCAGCATCGGGTTCGCCGGCGCCTCGACCCAGACGAGCTGGACGCCGTCCGGGGGCGGCCCGGTCTGGTCGAACTCGACGTGGCGGAGCCCCCAGGGCTCGAGCGCCTCGAACAGGCGCCCCGTGCCGAA
Organism: uncultured Gaiellales bacterium; assembly: GCA_964645445.1. GTDB lineage: Bacteria > Actinomycetota > Thermoleophilia > Gaiellales > Gaiellaceae > Palsa-739. The sequence goes on along the minus strand of CAZXZX010000174.1, from coordinate 18,233 downwards.
GTAGGCGCCCTCCGCGAGCGCGATCGTGTCCCCCGTGCGCAGCAGCGACAGCGCGAGTGCGGTCGCAGCGCCGGTGCCGGACGGGAAGAGCACGGCTGTGCCGCCGTCGAGCTCGCCGAGCGCGGCCTCGACCTCGGCAACGGCGGGGTGCCCGTAGCGCGCGTAGAAGAACTCCCCGACCTCGCCCCGCTCGTACGGCCACAGGATCTCGTCCACGAGGGAGACCTTATGCAGGCTGGAGGTCCTCGAGCGGCCCCATCCGGGCGAGCTCGGGGAAGAGGCGGGGCCACGTCGCGGCGACGCCGATCATCACGGCGCCGCCGGCGACGACGGCGGTGACCGTCCCGAAGAGCGAGGCGACGAGGCCGGACTCGAATGCGCCGAGCTCGTTCGACGCTCCGATGAAGACCCACTCGACGGCATTGACCCGCCCCTGCAGCTCCATCGGCGTGACGACGGCGAGCGTCGTCGCGCGGATGTTCATGCTGATCATGTCGGCGAAGCCGGAAACGGCGAGCGCCGCGAGCGACAGCGGCAGCCATCTCGAGACGCCGAAGACGATCATCGCGGCCCCGAAGACCGCGACGACGAGGAGCAGCGTCGGGCCTGCGCGCGTCTTCAGCGGCCGGCGCGCGAGGATGACGCCGGCGGCGAGAGCGCCGACGGAGGGAGCCGTGCGGAGCGCGCCGAGCCCGATCGGGCCGACGTCGAGGATGGTGCGGGCGAACACCGGTGCAAGCGCGATCGAGTCGCCGAGCAGCACGGCGACGAGGTCGAGCGAGATCGCGCCGAGGAGCATGCGCGTCCGCAGGATGAAGCGGACGCCGGCCACGAGGCTCTCCCAGTCGGGCGGCGGTTGGTCGGCCAGGGGCGCGGTACGTGGGCGGAGCCCGAGAATGGCTGCGAGCGAGACGAGGAAGAGCGCGGCTGCCGAGGCGTACACCGCGACGGGGTCGACCGCGAAGACGATCCCGCCGATGGCCGGCCCGGCGACGATGCCGATCTGGCCCGCGACGCTTCGGAGCGCGAGCGCGCCCTGGAGCAGGTCGAGCGGGACGATCTCCGGCGTGAGCGCCCGCAGAGCCGGGTTCCCGATCGCCGACGCGACGCCCGCGAGCACGGCGACCGCGAGGAAGGGCCAGAGCGCGTGCGCGCCGCGCAGCGTGATCGTGAGGAGCGCTGCCGCGATCGCGACGTGCACGACGATCGCCGTCGCGGAGACGGCGCGACGCGAGACGCGGTCGGCGAGCTGGCCGGCCGGCAACGCGAGAATCGGCAGGGGGACGAACTCGGCGAGCCCGACGAGGCCGAGGTCGAGCGGGTTGCGGTGGACGGAGTACACCTGCCAGCCGATCGCGACGGCGAGCATCTGCGACGCCAGCCCGGTCGTCAGCGACGACGTCCACAGCAGGGCGAACTCGCGCTGCTGAAGCGCAGGTGGAAGCCGCCCTTTCACGGGACCAGGTTAGGCTCCTCCGCGTGAGCGACGCGCACGAGACGACCGAGGCGAAGCTCGGCTGGCTCGCCGAGCTTCGGGGCGAGTCGCTCCATGCCGGCAGCGAGAAGGCGGTGCAGCGGCGGCGCGACGAGGGGCGGCTCCTTGCGCGCGAGCGCGCGGAGAAGCTGTGCGACCCCGGCTCGTTCGTCGAGCTCGACAGGTACGTGCGCCACCGCGAGTCGAACTTCGGGATGATGGAGCGCCGCCCGTACGGGGACGCGGTCGTCACCGGCTACGGCACCGTCTTCGGACGCAAGGTCTTCGTCTTCTCGCAGGACTTCACCGTCTTCGGCGGCTCGCTGAGCGAGGTCTTCGCCGAGAAGATCTGCAAGGTGATGGACCTCGCCGTGAAGTTCGGCTGCCCCGTCATCGGCATCAACGACTCCGGCGGTGCTCGCATCCAGGAGGGCGTCGTGTCCCTCGCCGGCTACGCGGAGATCTTCTGGCGCAACGTGCAGGCGTCGGGTGTCGTTCCGCAGATCAGCCTCGTCATGGGGCCGTGCGCGGGCGGTGCCGTCTACTCGCCCGCGATGACGGACTTCGTCTTCATGGTCGAGGGCTCGTCGTACATGTTCATCACCGGGCCCGACGTCGTGAAGACGGTGACGGGCGAGGCGGTGACGTTCGAGGAGCTCGGCGGCGCGACGACGCACGCGACGAAGTCGGGCGTCGCGCATTTCACGTCCCCGGACGAGGAGGCATGCCTCGAGGACGCGCGCTACCTGCTCTCGTTCCTGCCGCAGAACAACCGCGAGCGGCCGCCGTTCACGACGGCGACTGATTCTCGCGAGCGCGAGGACGCGGAGCTGGACACGCTCATCCCCGACCATCCCAACAAGCCGTACGACATGCACGACGTCGTCCGTCGCGTCATCGACGGCGGGGAGTTCCTCGAGGTGCAGGAGCGCTGGGCCGAGAACATCGTCTGCGGGTTCGGGCGGCTCGGCGGGCACGCGATCGGGATCGTCGGTAATCAGCCGCGCACGCTCGCCGGCGTCCTCGACATCGCGTCGTCGGAGAAGGCGGCGCGTTTTGTGCGCACGTGCGACGCGTTCAACGTCCCGCTCGTCACGTTCGTCGACGTGCCGGGCTTCCTGCCGGGGACGGCGCAGGAGTGGGGCGGCATCATCCGTCACGGGGCGAAGCTGCTGTACGCGTACTCCGAGGCGACCGTTCCGAAGCTGACGGTGATCACTCGCAAGGCGTACGGCGGCGCGTACGACGTCATGAGCTCGAAGCACGTGCGCGCGGACTTCAACTTCGCGTGGCCGACGGCGGAGGTGGCGGTGATGGGGCCGGAGGGGGCTGTCAACATCGTCTTCCGCAAGGAAATCGAGGAGGCCGACGATCCGGAGGCGCGGCGCGCCGAGCTGATCGCCGACTACAAGGAACGGTTCGCGAACCCGTATTCGGCGGCCGAGCGCGGGTACGTCGACGATGTGATCGAACCGCGGCGGACGCGGCCGGTGCTCATCGACGCGCTCGAGACGGCGCTGACGAAGTCGGAACCGCGCCCGCACCGCAAGCACGGCAACATTCCCCTGTAGTTCCCGGCTTCCGAACGTTCTCGTGACGGGCACTGTCCCCCGTCATCTCGGCAGGATGCCTATCGCTTCGCGGCGCGGCTGCCGCCGGCGACGAGCAGCAGGAACGCGAGCACGAGGAAGGCCCACCAGGCGACGCTGAGCGTGCCGTTGTGCCAGGTCAGGATGTCCCACATGCATCGAACGTACGCGGCCACAACCGGTGTCGCATCGCGGAAAGTTGCGGATTCTCTCTGGACCTATCCGGAAAGGCCGGCTTCGCGGAGCGGTCGCCGCGCCCAGGCGAACTCGCGCCGATACCACCCGCTCAACTGGGCGAGCGCGACGCCGTACTCGGACGAGTGGATCACCCACCCGTTGCCGATGTAGATCCCCATGTGGTCGACCTCGGACGGGCTCGACCGCGGCCCGCGCGCGCCGAAGAAGACGACGTCTGCCGGCTGGAGGTGCGCGAAGTCGATCCGCTCCGACCGCGGCACCTCGCCGCTCATGACGTACGTCGTGCGGCCGCGCAGCACCGACGCGAGGTCACCCTCTCCCGGGTAGCTGGTGAGCTTGTACACGCGCCATACGAATCCCGAGCAGTCGTAGCCACCACGTGCCGCGACGCCGAAGTCGACCTCACGGCCGTCGCTCGTCCCGCCCCAGACGTACGGCATCCCGATGCGCGCCACGGCGGTGTCGATGATCCGCCGCTGCCACGTCGAGTAGTGCGGCAGCGAAAAGGTGTCGGCGAGGCTCTGGACGACCGGGACGAGCCAACCGGACGAATGCATGATCTGCGCGGCCGAGTACGCGGCCTCTGCGCGCGTCGCGGGGTCGCTCGGGAGCAGCTCGAGGTAGTCCTCGCGTGCGGGATGGTCGATGCGCAGGCCGAGGAGCCGCGCCACGACCTCCGTGCCGAAGCGCAACGGGACGGTGAGGCCGGCCGCGCTGGCTCCGCGCGCGAACTCGCTCGCTGCCGCATCGAGACCGACGCCGTCGACGAGCGCCGTGTCGAGCATCGTCATCGACGCTGCGGCCGTGCCGTGGGGAACCTTCGGCGGGTGCGCCGGCGGAGGCGGGGGCGGGGGCGTCGCGACGGTCGTCGTCGCCGCGGCGGCGGTCGTCGGTGTCGGGTCGGTCGTCGTCTGCGCGGGATCGGTGGTCGTCTCGGTGGGGGCCGTGACCGTGGATTCGGTCGTCGCCGGCGCGAGCGGCGCGGGCGGGGGAGGCGGCGGCGCGAGCAGCTGGTCGAGGCCGAAGACGAGGTCAGCGAGCGCCTGCGCCGTCAGTGTCTCGTTCGGCCGGAACGTGGCGGGGCTCTTCGTGCCCATCAGTCCGGCGCCAGTCACGAGGCGGATCTCGGGCAGAGCCCACGAGCTCGTGCGGTGCGTTCCCGCAAGCGCCGTCCCGGCCGGGACCAGCGCGAACGCAGCGGCCATGACCCCTATCCAACGCCCCACGACCATCAAGATCGACCCGTCTTCGCCTGGACTTTAGTCTGGAACGGTGGAAGTCGAGATCACTCCCGAGCCGGCCGAGGACGAACGGGCCGCCATTCTCGCCGTCTTGTCGGAAGTCGAGAGGAAACCTGCCCCCGCTCCATGGATGGAAGAAGAAATCGACACTGCGTAACCCGAGCGTTCGCCGAGCCGTTTTCTCACCGTGTTCGACGAGTGCATCCGCTGCAACACGGCTCCCGCCGTGGACGAGCTCGGCTATTGCGGCCACTGCCACTGGGCGGTCCGCGCGGAGATCGAGGAAGGCTTCTACCAACTCCGCGAATATCTGCGCAGCTGGGCCCGCTTCGAGGACTGGTGCGTGTCCCGCGGTCTCGCGACGCGCTGACGCCTCAGCCGGTGGCGCGAGGCCGGAAGAGCGCCGGCGCGCTGCGCGCGTAGTCGAGCCCCGACGCCCACGTCAGGACGACCGCGACGAGCATCGACCACCAGGCGACGCCCGTTCCCCACGCCCCTGCGGCCGCGAAGCCGCCGAGTCCTGCCGCGATCGCCTGCGCCCAGGTCTTGAGCTTCCCGAGGTCGCGCGCGGCAATGACGATGCCTCGCTCGATCGCCGCCTGGCGCAGTCCGGTGATGAGCACCTCCCGGACGACGATCGCCGCCACCATCCACGCGGGCACGACGCGTTCGCCGACGAGCATCACGAGCGTGCCGAGCACGAGCACCTTGTCCGCAATCGGGTCGAGCAGCGACCCGAGCGGCGACGTTCGCCCGTGCCGCCGAGCGAGTCGTCCGTCGAACCAGTCGGTCGTCATCGCGATGCAGAACACGGAGGTCGCCCAATAGGCGTGACCGTGAAACGGCCACGCGAAAAGCACGACGACGACGGGCACGGAGAGCGCGCGCGCGACGGTCAGCTGGTCCGCGGGGCTCACAACGGAGACAATACGGCCCGCTGATGTTCGACAAGGTCCTGGTCGCCAACCGCGGTGAGATCGCCGTCCGCATCTTCCGGACGCTGAGAGAGCTCGGCGCGAGATCCGTCGCCGTCTACTCTGAAGCCGACCGGGGCTCGCTGCACGTCGACTACGCCGACGAGGCATTCCTCATCGGGCCGCCGCCGGCGGCGGAGAGCTACCTCAAGGGGGACGTGCTCGTGGAGACGGCGCTCCGCGCCGGCGCCGAGGCGGTGCACCCGGGCTACGGCTTCCTCGCCGAGAACGCCGCGTTCGCCCGGGCCGTCCTCGACGCAGGGCTCGTGTGGATCGGGCCGCCGCCGGACGCGATGGAGCTGATGGGGGAGAAGACTCGCGCGCGCACAGCGATGCAGGCCGCGGGCGTGCCGATCATCCCGGGCACGACCGAGCCGGTGCAATCGGTCGGGGAGCTGCTCGCGCTCGGCGAGTCGGTCGGTTATCCGCTGCTGATCAAGGCGACGGCCGGCGGCGGCGGCAAGGGAATGGAGGTCGTCGCAGCGCCGGACGAGGCCGAGCGGGGATTCGAGGCGGCGCAACGCCAGGGCCGGTCGTACTTCGCGAACCCCGACGTGTACGTGGAGAAGCTCATCGTCGACCCGCGGCACGTCGAGGTGCAGATCCTCGCCGACGCGCACGGAAACGTCGTCCATCTCGGTGAGCGCGACTGCACGATCCAGCGTCGCCACCAGAAGCTCGTCGAGGAGACACCGTCGCCCGCCGTCGACGAGGAGTTGCGCGCGCGCATCGGCCGCATCGGCGTCGACGCGGCGCGCGCCGCCGGCTACGTCTCGGCGGGGACGATCGAGGGACTGCTCACGCGGGACGGCGAGTACTTCTTCATGGAGATGAACACGCGCATCCAGGTCGAGCACACGGTGACGGAGATGGTCACCGGCCTCGACCTCGTGCGCGAGCAGGTTTTGGTCGCGCTCGGCGAGCCGCTCTCGTTCGCGCAGGAGGACGTACAGCTACGCGGGCACGCGATCGAGTGCCGGATCAATGCCGAGGACGCGTCGCGCGGCTTCCTGCCGGCGCCCGCGCGTATCACCGCGTACAGCGAGCCCTCCGGCCCCGGCGTGCGAGTCGACTCGGGGGTCGACGCGGGCCGCGAGGTCGTCGCTGCGTACGACCCGATGATCTCGAAGCTGATCGTCCACGGCGTCGACCGTGAGCATGCGCGGAGGCGCATGCTCCGCGCCCTGGGCGAATACGTGATCGAGGGGCCGACGACGCTCGTCCCGTTCCACAAGGCGCTGCTCTCGCACGAGTGCTTCATCCGGGCCGAGACGTGCGCCGGCATCGTCGAGTCGCTCGACCTCGACACGAACGGCCGGGCACCGCGCCCGGTCGCCGTCCAGGGGCGCACGGTCGAAGACGTTCGCGTGATCGAGGTGGACGGGCGCCGCTTCCAGGTGCGCGTGACGGAGCCGGAGGCGCCGTGGCTCGAGCTCGCACGACGCCGTCACGAACGCGTGCGTGGCCGCGCATCCGGCGGTACCGACGTCGTCGTATCGCCGATGCAGGGAACGGTGCTCTCCGTCGCGGTCGCCGAGGGGGACGAGGTCGAGACGGGCGCCTTGCTCTGCATCGTCGAGGCGATGAAGATGGAGAACGAGGTGCGCGCGCACCGCCCAGGACGGGTCAGCGAGCTCTCGGTCGCACCGGGCCGGCCCGTCGCGCACGGTCAGGTCATCTGCGTCATCTCGGAGTGAGCGCCGCCCTGCGAGGCCCGTCGACATCGTGTTCGTCCGAGCGGCGGCTGTTCGCGGTGCCCTAAGGCCCGGGGCGGACGAGCCCGGCGTCGTACGCCGCGATCACCGCCTGCACGCGGTCGCGCACGCGCAGCTTTCGGAGGATGGACGACACGTGCGTCTTCACCGTCGTCTCGCTCAGGAACAACCGCTCCGCCAGCTCGGCGTTGGAGAGGCCGCTCGCGAGCAGCGTGAGGATCTCCTTCTCGCGCTCGGTCAGCTCGTCGAGTGAGCGGCCGGCGTCGGGGGACGGCTGCTGCGAGAAGCGTTCGACGAGGCGCTCGGTCGCGGCGGGGCCGAAGAGCGAGTTACCGGCTGCCACGACGCGGATCGCGTCGACGAGCTCCGCCGGCTCGACGTCCTTCAGGAGGAAGCCGCTCGCGCCCGCGCGAATGGCGGCGTAGACGTACTCGTCGAGGTCGAACGTCGTCAGCACGAGGATGCGCGCACGCGTTCCGCTGTCGACGAGCTGTCGCGTCGCCTCGACACCGTCGAGATTCGGCATCCGTACGTCCATGAGGATTACGTCGGGGTCGAGCTCGCCCGCGAGCTCGACCGCCTGCGCGCCGTCCGACGCCTCGCCCGCCAGCTCGAGGTCGGGCCGCTCCTCGAGCACCATCCTGAAGCCGCTCCGCACGAGGGGCTGATCGTCGACGACGAGGACCCTGATCACAGCGGAAAGCTCGCCGATACGCCGAACCCGCCCGTGTTCAACGGGCCCGTCTCGAGCGAGCCGCCGAATGCGCCTACACGCTCGCGCATGCCGATCAGCCCGCGGCCCGAACCGCCGCCGTTGCCGGCCCCTGCGCCGTCGTCGCGCACCTCGACGTCGAGCTCGGCGTCGCGGTAGCGCAATGCAATGTCCGCACGCGTCGCCTGCGCGTGCCTGAGGGTGTTCGTCAGCGCCTCCTGGACGACGCGATACGCGGAGAGGTCGATGCCGGCCGGCAGAGCGCGCGGCGAGCCCTCGATGCTGACGGACACGGCAAGGCCGGCCGCCCGCACCTGCGCGACGAGGTCGTCGAGCCGGTCGAGGCCCGGCTGTGGCGTGTAGTCGGCGCCCTCGCCGCGCACGACGCCGAGCAGACGGCGCAGCTCGGCGAGCGCCGAGCGCCCGCTCGCCTCGATCGCGTGCAGTGCTTCGCGCGCCCGCTCCGGCCGCGTCTCGAAGACGTCGTTCGCGGCGGCAGCCTGTACGACCATGACGCTGACATTGTGTGCGATGACATCGTGCAGCTCACGCGCGATGCGCGCCTGCTCCTCGGCCACCGCGCGCGCACGCTCGGCTTCCTGCTCGCGCTCGAGCCGCTCGGCGCGCTCCTCGAGGGCGCTCGTGTACGCGCGCCGCGTGCGGAGGTTGTCCCCGAGCACCCATGCGCCGACGAGGGGAATGAGGTCGGACGCCGCGCGGTTGAAATCTTCGAGCCCGAGCAGCGCGATCGTCGCGGCCGCCGTCGCGGTCGCCGCGGCGACGAGCGCCTCGTACCGGGGAAGGCTTGCCGCGACGGTGTACACGGCCACGACCTGTGCGACCGGCGGTGTCGGCTCGTACGCGACCGCCTGGAGGATGAACCCGAGCGTGACCGCTGCGAGGACCGCGCGTGGGTAGCGCCGGCGGACGAGCAGCGGCGCAACCTGCAGCACCGCGATCGCCACGCCGCCGAACCACTCGTGCGAATGCCCGGCGCGGCCGACGTAGCCGGCCGCGAGCGCGAGCACGAGAGCGACGTCGACGAGGGTCGGATGCCGCCGGAGCCAGTTCCAGACCATGCGTCAGCCTAAGCCCTATGCGTCCCTGGTCACATCCCGCCGGCCGGCGACGGCGACGGCCGCGACCGCCCAGACGAGGAGCACCGCCGCGACCGCTCCGGTGGACATCGCGATCGGCGGACCCTGCCGGGCTGCGTCACCGAGGGCCGACGGCGTGAGCGCCTGCATGGCGACCCCGGGCATGAGCTCGCGGACGATCCCGAGCGCAGAGATGGATGCCACGATCGGAGTGATCGCGAGCCGGAATGCCAGCACGACGCCGATCGCATACGAACGCGATCCGAGCAGTGCGGCGATCGCCACCGACAGGATGTAGAAGAACGCGACTTCGAGCAGCGTCCACAGGCCGGTCAGCACGAGGAGGCGCGTGTCCGGCACCGGCTTCGAGCCCGCGAAGACGACCGCCGAAACGGCTTCGAGCGCGTACGCCGACGCGACGAACGGCAGGAGGAACATCGCGCCCGCAGGGATGCGCGACAGGTAGAGCGCGACCCGCGACCGACCTGTGACGACCAGGTCGCGATAGACGCCCGCGTCCTTGTCGCCGGCGCCGACGCGCGAGCCGACGATCGCCGCGGCTGCCGTTCCGAGCGCGGCGATGAGGAACGCGACGTGGCCGAGGTTGGCAATGCCGCCGGCCGGGCCGTGCTTGGCGGAGTTGGCGACGTGGAGGAGCTCCATGACCGCGACCGTGATCGCGACGGCTCCGACCGTGAGCACCGCGGTGACCGCGGCGAGGCTGCGGTTGCGCCGCAGCTTGAGGAGGTCCGCGCCGACGAGGCGCGGAGCGGGCAGGGCGAAGGCGGTCATGCTGCGTTCTCCAATCGGGTCGTGATCTCGAGGAAGCGCTGCTCGAGCGATGCCTGCTGCAGCTCGAGACGGCGAACGGCGATGCCGGCCTCGACGAGGCGGCGGTTGAGGTCGGGAACAGCGGCCTCGTCGAGGATCGAGACGGCGAGGACCGTTCCGTCGTCGACGACGCGCTCGACGGCGGGGCTTTCCGCGAGGACGCGGCGCGCGCGCTCCGGATCGTCGGCCTCGACGAACACGACTTGTCCTTCGCCGCGCAGCTCCGCGATCGAGCCCTGCGCGACGATCGTGCCGCCGTCGACGATGGCGACGTGGTCGCAGGTCTTCTCGACCTCGTCGAGCAGGTGCGACGAGAGGACGATTGTGCGCCCCCCCTCGACGAACGAGCGGACGAAGCCGCGGAACTCCTGAATGCCCCCCGGGTCGAGCCCGTTCATCGGTTCATCGAGGATCAGCACCGCGGGGTCGGCGAGCAGGCAGCGCGCGATGCCGAGGCGCTGCTTCATGCCGAGGGAGTACGTCTTGACCCGGTCGTTCGCCCGGGCGCTCAGCCCGACCTGCTCGAGCGAGCCGTCGATGCGTGCGCCTGCCTCTGCGCCGCGCGCAGCGGCGACGATGCGAAGGTTCTCGCGGCCGGTGAGGTGGCCGTGGAACCGTGGTTCCTCGACGATCGCGCCGACGCGTGCGAGCGCCTCCGCGCGCCGCTGCGGGACCGGGAGACCGAGCAGCTTCATCTCGCCGGCCGTCGCCGGCGTGAGCCCGAGCAGCATGCGGATGAGGGTCGTCTTGCCGGCGCCGTTCGGGCCGAGGTAGCCGAAGGCGGAGCCGCGCGGGACGCGGAGGTCGACGTCCCGGACGACCGTCCGCTCGCCGAAGCGCTTCGTCAGTCCCTCGGTCTCGACGACGTACGCGACGTTCTCCGGTACCAGGTACCGGTCGTTCGTCCCATGCTCCCCTCCGGCGAGAGTCGGGTACCTGGTACCGGCGTGATTTGAATTCGATGTCGTGTTCATGCATCCCATGGAAGCGCCGCGGCGTTCGCTGCGCCTCGGACGCGAGGACGATTCGCGCTCCTTCGAAGGGATGAAGCTGTTGTCCTACTCGGCGATACGCACGCCGGCCCAGAGGCCGGCGACGCCGCCGACGCCGCTGAAGAGCAGCGACTGGAGCCCGATCCCGCTGGCGCCCCACATCATGGGCACGAAGCCGCCGAGCAGCATCCCGAAGCTGGCGCACATGGCGATGACACCGCGTCCCATGCTCCCGATGATCGGCAGATCAGGCCGGCATCGTTAGCGCGGCGTGCCGGCAAGGCCCGCCTCTCATGGTCGGCATCGCAAGCGATGCCTTAGAGTCACCGCGCTGTGGATCTGTACGAGTACCAGGGCAAGGAGCTCTTCCGGCGCGTCGGGATCCCCGTCTCCGACGGGCGCCGGGCCGACTCGCCGCAGGACGCGCGCGCGGCCGCGCAGGAGCTCGGCGGCGAGGTCGTCGTCAAGGCGCAGGTGCTCACAGGCGGCCGCGGCAAGGCCGGCGGCGTCAAGCTCGCGACCGGGCCCGACGACGCCGAGCAGAAGGGCAAGGACATCCTCGGCCTCGACATCCGCGGCCACGTCGTGCGCCGTCTCTGGATCGAGAAGGCGTCTGACATCGCGCGCGAGTACTACCTCTCGATCGCGCTCGATCGCGGCGCGAAGAAGCCGCTCTTCATGTTCACGACGCAGGGCGGGGTCGAGATCGAGCAGATCGCCGAGGAGAGCCCGGACGCGCTCGTGCGCCTCCATGTCGACCCGTCCGAAGGTTTCCAGCCCTGGGTGGCGCGGCGCCTGATCTACGGCGCGGGCGTCACCGACCCGTCCGAGCAGAAGCAGATCGCTTCGATCGTCGAGAAGCTCTATCGCGCGTTCGTCGAGTTCGACGCGATGCTCTGTGAGATCAACCCGCTCATCGTCACACCGGACGGCACGGTGAAGGCGCTCGACTCGAAGTTCACCGTCGACGACAACGCCCTTTTCCGCCACCCCGACATTGCGGAGATGCGCGACACGGCTGCGGCCGACCCGATCGAGTCGTTCGCGCGCGAGAAGGGCGTCACGTACGTGAAGCTCGACGGCACGGTCGGCATCTGCGGCAACGGGGCGGGCCTCTCGATGTCGACGGTCGACGTCGTCGCGCACGTAGGCGGAAAGCCGGCGAACTTCTGCGACCTCGGCGGTGGGGGCTCGGCCGAGGGCGTCGTCGACGCGCTCGAGGTGATCACCCGCGACCCGCAGGTGAAGTCGATCTTCTTCAACATCTTCGGCGGCATCACGCGCTGCGACGAGGTCGCGCGCGGGATCCTGGAGGCGCTCGACCGCCTCGACATGTCGAAGTACCCGATCGTCGTTCGGCTCGACGGGACGAACGCGGAAGAGGGACGCCGGCTACTGGCCGAGGCGGGCAAGCCGAACATCTATCCCGAGGCGACGATGCTCGAGGGCGCACGGCGCGCGGTGGAGCTGGCGAGATGACCGACGTCTGGAGCGAGCGGGCGGAGGCGTACCGCGCGAGCGCGATCCACGCGGCCGGCGAGGACCTCGACCTCGTCGTCGAATGGTGCGAGCCCGCGTCCGGCATCACCGTGCTGGACGTCGCGACCGGCGGCGGGCACGTCGCGCGGCGCCTGCGCGAGGCGGGCGCGACGGTCGTTACGACCGATCCCGCGCCCGGCATGGGCGCCGACACCACTGCACCGGCGGAGAGCCTGCCGTTCGCGGACGGGAGCTTCGACGCGGTCGCCTGCCGCCTCGCGGCGCACCATTTCGCGGACGTCCTCGCAGCCGTGAAGGAGATGGCGCGCGTGAGCCGCTCTTCCGTCGTGATCTGCGACAACACGTTCGTCAGCGAGCGCTCGGAGGAGGCGGACCGCGTCCGCGACCCGAGCCACGTGCGGAACTACGCCGTCGCCGAGTGGGAGAGCTTTCTCGAGCTCGCCGGCCTGCACATTGCCGAGCAGCACCACTTCACGCGGCCGCTCGAGATCGCGCCCTGGCTCGAGCGCGTCGGCTGCACGGGTGACGACGCCGCGCGCGTGCGCGAGCTGCTCGGCGACCGCGTGCAGGACGGATGGATGCCGCTGCCGACCCTCGTGCTCAAGGGCGTCAGGTAGTGGCGATCATCGTCGACGACGACACGCGCCTCGTCGTCCAGGGCTTGACCGGGAGCGAAGGCCGCTTCCACGGCCTGCGCAACCGTGCGTACGGCACGGACCTCGTCGCAGGCGTGACGCCCGGCAAGGGCGGCCAGGACGTCGAGGGGGTCCCCGTGTTCGATACCGTCGCCGACGCGGTCGAGAAGGAGGGCGCGAACACGAGCCTCATCTTCGTTCCCGCGCGCTTCGCCGCCGATGCCGTCTACGAGGCGGTCGACGCCGGTGTCGAGACCGTCATCTGCATCACCGAGCACATCCCCGTCCACGAGATGCTGCGCGTGTACACGTACTTCCGCCCGAAGGGCGTCACGATGATCGGGCCGAACTGCCCGGGCGTCCTGTCGCCGGGGAAGGCGAACGTCGGGATCATCCCCGCGGAGATCTTCAGCCAGGGGACGGTCGGCCTCGTTTCGCGCTCGGGCACGCTCACGTACCAGATCGGCCACGAGCTGACCCAGCTCGGGCTCGGCAACTCGACCATCGTCGGCATCGGCGGCGACCCGATCGTCGGCTCGTCGTTCATCGACGTCCTCGCGAGGTTCGAGGCCGACCCGGAGACGGAGCTCGTCGTGCTCGTCGGTGAGATCGGCGGCGACGAGGAGGAGAAAGCGGCGCAGTACATCAGCGAGCACATGTCGAAGCCGGTGCTCGCGTACATCGCCGGTTTCTCAGCGCCGCCGGGCAAGGCGATGGGGCACGCAGGTGCCATCATCTCCGGCTCGTCCGGGACCGCCGCCGCGAAGAAGGAAGCGCTCGAGGCCAAGGGCATCGAGGTCGGCGCGACGCCGACCGAAGTCGCACAACTCGTCGCCAAACGCTTCGAGTAGCCCGCTAGGCTGGAGCGGTGGACGTCGTCAGCTTCGCGCGCGGGATACCCGCGCCCGAGTGCCTTCCCGTGGAGGAGCTCGCCGACTGCGCCAAGGCCGCGATCGAGCGCGACGGCAAGGCCGTCCTCTCGTACGGCCCGGGCGGCGGCTACGGCCCGCTGCGGGAGTGGATCGCTGCGCGCCACGGCGTCGAGCCGGGCCGCATCGTCGTCACGAGCGGCTCGCTCCAGGGCTTCGTCTTCCTCGCCGAGCAGCTCGTCCAGCCGGGCGCGCGAGTACTCGTCGAGGCGCCGACCTACGATCGGCCGCTGAAGATCCTGCGCCGCCTCGGCGCCGAGATCGTCGGCCTCCCGATGGACGACGACGGCCTCCAGCCGGAGGCGCTCGAGGAGGCGCTCGCCTCCGGGCCGAAGCCGGCGTTCCTGTACACGATCGCGACGTTCCAGAACCCGAGCGGCCGTACCCTCTCCGAGGAGCGCCGTCGCCGCGTCGTCGAGCTCGCCCGCGAGCACGAGCTGTTCGTCCTCGAGGACGACCCGTACGGCCTCGTGCGCTACGAGGGCGAGCCCGTGCCGACGCTGTTCGAGCTCGAGGGTGGAGTCGATGTCGCCTATGCGTCCTCGTTCTCGAAGACGATCGCGCCCGGTGTGCGTGTCGGCTACTTCGTGCTGCCGGCGCCGCTCGCGGCGAAGATCGAGGCGCTCGCGGTCTCGACGTACATCTCGCCGCCGTTCATGACGCAGGCGACCGTGCACGAGTTCCTCCGCCGCGGCAACTTCAAGCCGAACCTCGAGCGCGTCAACGGTCTTCTCGGCGTCAGGCGCGACGCGATGCTGGAGGCGCTCGAGCGGCATCTGCCCGAGGGCTCGGCGTGGAGCCGGCCCGAGGGCGGCTACTTCGTCTGGGTCGATCTTCCGCAGGATGCGCCCACCGTCGCGCAGGCGGAGACGGCCGGCGTCACCTTCGTCGCCGGGCAGGACTTCTTCGCCGACGGCAGCGGGGCGCGGTCGATGCGGCTCGCGTTCAGCTTCGTGTCGCCGGACGAGATCGCCGAGGGCGTCGCGCGGCTCGCGCCGCTCCTAGCCGGCGTTGCGGCGCCGGCGCCTGCGGTCTAGCTGCGCGAGCAGGATCCCGCCGATCAGCCCGAGCGCGAGGCTGAGCAGGACGACCCAGATGAGCGACACGCGCGTCGTCTTGAAGACGAAGTGCACGGACACGTGCTTGCCGTTTTCGAGGATGAAGGCGATCGCGTAGGCGACGACGAGCGCGAGCGCGATCCAGCGTGCGTAGAGACGCGGCTGCCACTGCTCGTCCATCTGGCCTGCGAGCTCTCGTTGACGGCGCAGGAGGCGCACGTCGTGAATCCTAAGCTGCTGAGACGGCGGCGAGCGGGCGCGCGACGAGCGGCGGGTGCTGCGGGGGCAGGAGCCGGCCGGTCGCCTGCAACCGGAAGGTGGGGCAGATCTCTTCCCCGGGCAGCGCGCAGAGGGCTGCACAGCGGAAGTAGCACTCGTTGCACGTTGCTTTGGTCTTCTTGCTCATCACGTCCCGATGCTCTATGTGGACAGGTGGTTGACGAGGAGCGATCATAGACCCGACCAGGACGCCTGGAAAGCGTTGCCGCAGACGAAAACTGACCATTTTCCGGCAGGTTCCAACCGCGCGAAACCTCCCGTTTCTACTGTTTCGGAGGCAGGGTTGCCAGCGCGTGCAACGCCTGGGGAAAACTCTTCACAGCGATGATCCGAAGGCCATGCGCGTAGCGCCGCGCGTCGCGCGCGTTGTCCCCAGCGACAGGGACGAGAAACACATCGGCATGGGCCTCGCGCGCCCCGTACGTCTTCTGCTTGATGCCTCCGATCGCCGCGACGCTGCCGTCGAGCTTCATCTCGCCTGTGGCGGCGACGCGGTAGCCGTGGTCGACGTTCTTGCCGAGCGCCTCCATCACCTGGAGCGCGAAGGCGAGTCCTGCCGAGGGCCCGCCGACGTTGCCCGCGTCGATCTGTACACGGATCGGCAGGTGAATGTCCGCAGCCTGGTCGGGGCTGAACCCGATGATGGCGCGCTTCGGATCGAAGGGATCCTTGATCGTCTTCACGCGGAACGACAGCCTCCGCGTGCCGCGAGCGACGCCGAGCGTCACGGTCGCGCCCGGATGGAAGCGTGCGAGCGCGTGCTCGAGGGACGCGATCGTCGGCGTCCTCCGGCCGTTCACGGACATGATGACGTCCGCGGGCTGGAGCTTTCCTTCCGCATGGCTTCCGATCTCGACGGCGTTGACGATGACCCCGTTGGAGATCGCGACGACGTGATAGCCGAGACGGCGCAGCGCGACAGCGGCCGCAATGCGCTGGGAGATGCTCATCTCCTGCAGGTCGGCGCGCCGTGCCTGCTGGTCGTTCGAGCCCGGCGGCACGATGAGCTTCGCCGGAACGACGGTCGCGCCCGAATGGACGAACGGGAACAGCGACTCGAACAGGCTCGCGCGCCGCTCGAAGACGTCGACGAAGTAGATCCCGCCCGGCCCCTTCGCCGGATGCGCGCCCTGGACGCGAACCAGCGGCGCCACGGGGTGGGCGCGATCGGGCAGCAGGATGTAGTCGTTCGACGGGGCGAGATACAGAACGATCCCGACGACGACGAGCAAGGCCACGATCGCACCGGCGAACTGCGCCGGGCTGACTTGGCGGCGCATCAGAACAGCGCCCGCTGGAGCCCGCCGTCGACGACGATCGTCTGTCCGGTGACGTAGCGCGCCCGGTCGCTTGCGAGGAAGCACACGACGTCGCCGAATTCCATGGGCTCCCCCCAGCGGCGGAGCGGGATCTCGGCGAGGTCGGCGTCGCTCGGGCCCTCGGGATACAGCTGCTCGAGACGCGCCGTGCCGAAGCGGCCCGGTGCGACGCAGTTGACCGTGATGCCCTGCGGGCCGACCTCCCCGGCGAGGGTCTTCAACCAGCCGGTGACCCCCGGACGGATCGCGTTCGAGAGCGCGAGATGGCGCGTCGGCTCCTTCGCCGCAATCGAGGTGATCGCGAGGATGCGGCCGGCCTCGCTCGAAGCGAGCCACGGCAGGCAGAGATGGACGAGACGGACGAGCGGCTGCAGGAGCAGCTCGATCGCCTGCTCGATCGACTCCGGCGTGACGTCGAGCCCGGCGCCCGGCGGCGGGCCGCCCGAGTTCCAGACGAGGACGTCGAGGCTGCCGAACGCCGCGAGTGTCTGCTCGACGGCGCGCTCGAGATCGCGCGGGACGGTGACGTCGCCGCGGACCGCGAGCGCGCCGATGCGCTCCGCCTCGCGCTCGAGCAACTCCCGGCGCCGGCCGAAGATCGAGACGTTCGCGCCCTCGCACGCGAGCGCCTCGGCGCTTGCGAGCCCGAGGCCGGACGACGCGCCCATGACGAGCGCGGTGCGGCCGCTGAGCCCGAGCTGCACTACGACGTCAGGACGCCGACGACCTCGCGCACGGCCGCGGAGCTGGCCTCGAGCGCCGTCCGCTCGTCGTCGGTGAGGTCGATCTCGACGATCTCCTCGATGCCCCGCGATCCGATCTTGACCGGGACGCCCATGTACAGCCCCTCGATCCCGTACTCGCCCTCGAGGTACGCGGTGCAGGGGAGCACGCGCTTCTCGTCGAGCATGATCGAGTCGACCATTTGTGCCGCGGCGGCGCCGGGCGCGTACCACGCGGAGGTGCCGAGGAGGTTGACGATCTCGCCGCCGCCCTTTGCGGTGCGCTCCACCATCGACTGGATGCGCTCGTCGGAGACGAGCTTGCGCAGCGGAACGCCGCCGACCGTCGTCGCGGAGACGACCGGCACCATCTGGTCGCCGTGCCCTCCGAGCACGGTTGCCTGGACGTCCTTCACCGACGATCCGGTCTCCCACGCGATGAACGTCGAGAACCGTGCGGTGTCGAGGATGCCGGCCATGCCGAACACTCGCTCCTTCGGCCAGCCGGAGACGTTCTTCGCGACGTGGCACATCGCGTCGAGCGGGTTGGAGACGACGATGAGGATGGCGTCGGGGCTCTGGGCGACCACCTGCTCGGTCACCGAGCCGACGATCTTCTCGTTCGTCGAGACGAGGTCGTCGCGCGACATCCCGGGCGAGCGCGGCAGCCCGGCGGTGACGACGACGACGGCCGAGCCCGCCGTCTCCTCGTACCCGTTCGAGCCGGTGACGTTCGGCTCGTAACCGAGCACTGCGCCCATCTGGTCGATGTCGAGCGCCTTGCCCTGGGGAAGACCTTCCTTGATGTCGACGAGCACGACGTCCGCGTAGTCGCGCGTCGCGAGGACCTGTGCGCACGTGGCGCCGACATTGCCGGCGCCGACGACGGTGACCTTCCGCCTCTCGCTCATACGGTTACTCCAGCCTCCAGCTTCTCGATGATGGCGTCGGCGACCTCGCTCGTCCCC
>CAZXZX010000173.1:0-8057 GCA_964645445.1 uncultured Gaiellales bacterium | reverse complement strand
TCGGCAAGGTGGACTTCAGCAGTCTCACGTTCACTATTCACCGCTCCGTGTTCTCGTACGGCTCGTTCATCACCGCCGCGATCGTCTTCGTCTCGATCGCCGCCGCTGTGTTCTTCTTCATCGTCAAGCCGGTTGACGCGCTGACGAAGCGCAGCGGCAAGCCGGAGGCGGAGGCCGGTCCGAGCGATGAGGAGCGGCGACACCAGGAGCTCCTTGCCGCCATCCGAGGGCTTCCACACTAGAGACGACCGTCGGCGATGGCGCGTTGCGCGCCTGCAGCCGCTCAGAACGCGAAGATGCTTCGGCCCTTGAGCTCGACCGTGTAGATGTCGGTCGCGAGCTCGAGGTGCGCGCGCAGGGCCGCCGCAGCGCGATCGGAGTCGTGCGCCGCGCACGCCGAGAGCAGCTCGCCGTCGAGCTCCTCATGCCGGTCCTGGAGCGCGCCCTTCTCGGCCAACAGCACGGGCCGGTACCGCTCGCAGCTGTCCCAGCACGGACGGATGAGCCGGAGCAGCCAGCCCGAGTGCGAAGCCTCGTAGAGCGTGAAATGGAACGCCGTGTGCTCGCGCACAGCCGCGCGCGTGTCCGCACGATGGCGCGCCTCGTCGTATGCGGCAAGGTGCGCCCGCGCGGCCTCCTCGTCCACCCCCTCGAACAGCTCGGCCGCGCGTCGTACGGCCATCGTCTCGACCGCGAGGCGGATCGAGAAGAGCTCGCGCAGCTCCTCGACGTCGAGGCTCATCACCTTCGCTCCGTGGTGCGGCACGTGCTCGGCGAGCCCCAGCGCCTCGAGCTGGCGGACGGCCTCTCGGATCGGCGAGATGCTCATCCCGAGGCGTTGCGCCAGCTCCTCGAGCCGCAGCGGCGTACCCGGCGTCAGCTCGCCGAGGATGATCGACTCGCGCAGGCGCTCGAGAGCGGCTTCCGCCATCGTCCGGTGCCGGACCGCGGCCATCGGAGGCGGAGCGTGAACCACACTTGATCAGATGTCAAACCCTGTGACACCATCACCCATCGGCGTGTCGAGGGAACCGGATGGTCAGCCGCGCGTCTCCGTGTCGCAGGTGAGCACGCTCGCCGCGAGCTTCGCGGAGGATATTCGCGCGTACGCGGGCGCCGGCCTCGACGGCATCGGCGTCTGGGAGCTGAAGCTCGGCGACGGCCCCGACGACGACGCGGTCGCGCTGCTGCGCGAGAGCGGCCTCGGCTCCGCGACCGCGGTCCCGGCCGTCCCCTCGATCAATCCGCTGCCGCTGCTGCCCGGGCCGAGCGACCCGCGCGAGCGGATCGACTCGATCCTGCGCTCGCTCCACCGCCTCGCCGCCTTCGAGCCTGCCGCGATTCTCTGCTTCACCGGCCCCGGCGACCGAGACACCGCGATCCGCGGCCTGCGCGAGGTCGTCGCCGAAGCCGAGGCGCTGAACGTTCGGATCGCCCTCGAGCCGTTCGAGGCCGAGGGAATCGAGAGCTGGTCGGTGCTCAACACCCTGGGTGAGGCTGCCGCGGTCGTCGATGAGATCGGCTCGCCTGCGCTCGGCATTCAGTTCGACCTCTGGCATCTCTGGAACACCGCCGACCTCTTCGATGAGATCGAGCGCCATGCCCGGCTCATCGCCGGCGTTCACGTGAGCGACCGGCGCGAGCCGACGCGCGGCTGGGCCGATCGCGTCCTTCCCGGCGACGGCGTCGCCGGCGTGCCTGCCATCCTCGGCGCGCTCGATCGCGCCGGCTGGGACGGCTTCTACGACATCGAGGTCTTCTCCGACAACGGAACGTTCGGCTCGGCGTACCCCGATTCGCTGTGGGACGTCGACGGCCGAGAGCTCGTCGAACGGGGCAGGAGCCAATTCCTGGAGTGCTGGTCGGAACGCAGGGTGGCGGCATGAGCCGCTCCCGGAGAGGAGATGGAGTGAGACGAATTGCGATTCTCGCCGTCGCGGCTGCGGCACTCGTGCTCGCAGCAACCGCGGCGGCGCGCACGCACGCGGGCTCGCCGATCGTCATCGGCTGGGCCCACGACTCGACCGGCCCGATGGCGCCGTTCGACGGGCCTGCGCTCGCCGCTGCGCAGATCCGTGTCGCGCAGATCAATGCGAAGGGCGGCGTCGACGGGCATCCGCTGGCGATCAAGACATGCGACACCCAAGGCGACAACCAGGCGGTGTCGAAGACCTGCGCCGACAAGCTCATCGCCGAGGGCTCGAACGTCATCTTCACGACCTGCGACGTCGACCTCGCGGCGCCCGCCGTGCAGGAGTCGATCAACAAGGGGCTCCTGACGATCGCGCCGTGCATCGGCACCGATCAGATGGGGCCGGCGCGCTTCGGCGCGAAGGGCGCTCTCGCCTTCAGCTTCGGCAACGTCGCGCAGGACGAAGGGTCGGCGATGGCGCAGTTCGCATGGGCCAAGGGGTGGCGGACTGCCGACCTCGCGACCGACACGGTCATCGTCTACTTCAAGAACGTCGTCCAGGCCTTCGCCGCGCGTTGGAAGCAACTCGGCGGCAAGATCGTCGACCAGGAGACATACCAGGATCCGGCGTTCCACGGCAACAACGTCCAGAACGCCGTCAGCCGCATCAACTCCCACAAGGCTGACGTGATCGTGACGTCGACCGCCGGGGCGTACGGCGCGCTCGCACCGCTCATCACGGGGCTCCGCACCGTCGGCAACGACACGCCGGTGCTCAACTCGTGGGCCGGCGACGGCGTCTACTGGCTGCCGAAGAGCCCGAAGGTGACGAACTACTACTTCGTCACGTACGCGGACGCGTTCGGCGGCGACCCGAATGCGGCCGTCAACGCGCTCGCGAAGAAGATCCACGCAGCGACCGGTGGCTTCGTCACCGGTTCGGCCGCGATCGACGGGCTTGCGACCGCGATCCGCGAAGCCGGCGGCTCGACGAACGGCGCTGCGCTCGCGGCGAAGATGGTGCAGTTCCACAACGTCCCGACGCTGTCGGGGCTCGTCAGCTTCTCTCCGCAGCTGCACAGCGTGTACCACCGTCAGTACCGCGTCATCGAGATCAACAACAACGTGCCGCGGCTCGTTGCTCAGGTGGTCGCGAAGGTCGTTCCGAAGATCTAGTGACGGCAGGAGCTGCGTCGGACGGGAGGCCCGGAGATTCGCTCCGGGCCTCCTCCGTCTCTCGTTCGTTCGAAGGCGTCCAGGCTTTGCGGGAGGTGACGCTCGAGCTGCGCCGCGGTGAGGTCCTGGGCCTCATCGGCCCGAACGGAGCCGGCAAGTCGACGCTCGTGAACCTCCTGAGCGGGTTCGACCGGCCGACAGAGGGGCGGGTGCTGCTCGAGGGCCGCGATGTGACGCGCTGGCGGGCGAGCAGGCGCGGTCGCAACGGGCTCGCGCGCACGTTCCAGCACAGCCACGCCTTCCGCGGTCTCACCGTCCGCGAGAACGTCGAGGTCTCCGCGCTCGGTGGCGGCGCGTCGCCCCGCAACGCTGCGCTGCGTGCGCGCGAGGTGCTCGAGCTGCTCGGCCTCGACGCGCATGCCGACGTTCCCGCAGCCGCACTCGCCCACGGCGACGAACGACGGCTCGGCGTCGCCCGCGCGCTCGCGACCGAGCCCCGCTACGTCCTCCTCGACGAGCCCGCCGCCGGGCTTCCGGAGGCGGAGGTCCCCGAGTTCGCCGCCGTCGTGCGTTCCCTCCGAGATGACCACCGCGCGGGCGTCCTGCTCATCGATCACAACATGGCGCTGATCATGGACGTCTGCGACCGCATCCAGGTCCTCGACCAGGGTGAGTCGCTCGCCGAAGGAACCCCGGCCGAGATTCGTGCCAATCTCGACGTCGCCGCCGCGTATCTCGGCGAGAGCGCAGTCGCGGAGGACCCGTGACGCTCGTCCTCGAGAAGCTCGACGTCCGCTACGGCGCGGTCGACGCCGTGCGCGGCCTCTCCCTCGAGGTGAAGCCCGGTGAGATCGTCGGCCTGATCGGCCCGAACGGCGCCGGCAAGTCCTCGACGCTGAACGCGATCATGGGTGCGGCTCCCGTCGTCGGCGGAGAGATCCGGTTGGACGGTACCTCGCTACGAGGCCGCCGGTCGGAGGACGTCGCGCGCGCGGGAATCGCCCTCGTGCCCGAAGGGCGCCGCATCTTCGCAGAGCTGACGGTGGAGGAGAACCTCCGCTTGGGCCTGGCGGCGCGGAGCAGGCCGGGTGGCGTGGACGGCGTCTTCGAGCTCTTCCCCGTGATCGCGGAATCCCGCCGGCGGCAGGCGGGCGCGCTCTCCGGCGGGCAGCAGCAGCAGCTCGCGATCGCTCGCGCACTCGTCGCCGAGCCCGACGTGCTCCTGCTCGACGAGCCGTCGCTCGGGCTTGCCCCGCGCATCGTCGACGTCGTGTTCGACGTGCTCGCCGCCATCCGTGATCGGGGCCTCGCCGTGTTGCTCGTCGAGCAGCGCGCGCAGCGAACGGTGGCGCTCGCGGATCGCAGCCACGTGCTCTCGAACGGCGAGCTGCGCCTGACGCTCGGCCCGGCGGACGCGGGCGACACCGACAAGCTCGTGGCGGCGTACTTCGCATGAGCGTCAGCTGGCAGACGCTCGCGGACGCGCTCTCGCTCGGCGGAATCTACGCCTTGATGGCGGTCGGCATCGGTCTCGTCTTCGGCGTAATTCGCCTCGTCAATTTCGCCTACGGACAGCTCATCATGGCCGGCGCATATGCGATCGCCTACGCCTCCGTGTGGGGGTGGCCGTCGTGGGCGGGCATCCTGCTCTGTTTCGCGGTGGTGCTCGCGCTGTCGATGCTCATGGACCGGGCCGTGTTTCGTCCGCTGCGGACGCAGTCGCCGGCGGTCATGCTCGTCGCGACGTTCGCCGTCGCATTTCTCATGCAAAGCATCGCGGTGCTCGCCTTCGGGCAGCTCGGCACGATCGCATCGTCGATGGGGCCGCTCAACCAGCCGTGGGACGTCGGCGGCGTCCAGATCCGGAAGATCGCGATCGTCTCCGTCGTCGTCGCGGCCGTCTGTCTCGCCCTCCTCCAGCTGCTGTTGACGCGCACGTCGGTCGGCCTGCACATGCGCGCGGCGGCGATGGACTTCCGGACGGCGCGGCTGCTCGGAGTCCGCGCGAACCGCGTGATCGGAGGAGCCGTGCTCATCTCCGGCCTGCTCGCGGCCGTCTCCGCCGTCATGCTCACCGCCCGCAACCCGCAGGTCACGCCGATCTTCGCGCTCGACGACACGATCGTCGTGCTGGCCGGTGTCGTCCTCGGCGGTCTCACGCGGCCGATCGCCGCGACGCTCGGCGGCTTCACGATCGGGTTCGCGAGTGGGCTCCTCGGCGGCGCCCTCCCGACCAACCAGAGCCAGTACCTGCCCACCTTCCTCTTCGCCGCGGTGATCCTCGTCCTCCTCCTCCGGCCGAACGGGCTCTTCGTGCGCGGTGGCGGCGCCGCGGAACGGCTATGAGGAGGCTGCTCGATCTTGCCGCCCCGGCGGCGCTCGTGCTCGCGACGGCGCTGCTCGGTCTCGTGGTCTCGAGCGCGCTCCAGACGTACTTCCTCGACACGCTGATCAAGGTCGCGATCGTCGTCGCGCTCTACGTGTTCATCGGCAACTCGGGCGTGCTCTCGTTCGGGCACATCTCCTTCGTCGCGCTCGGCGTCTGGACCGCCGGAGTGCTGACGGTGCCCGAAGGCCAGAAGAACGCGATCATGCCGGGCCTCGCGCACGTCCTGCTGCATGCGAACGTCGGCAATGTGCAATCGCTGTTCCTCGCGGCGCTCGCCGGGCTCGCGTTCGCGTTCGCGGTCGGACTTCCGCTCATGCGGCTGTCCGGCCTCGCGGCCGGGATCGCGACCTTCGGCGTGCTCGAGATCGTGAACAACGTCCTGCGCTACTACGACAAGATCGGGCCGGGGCTCAACGCCTTCTCGTCGGTGCCGGAGACGACCGGCATCTGGCAGGCGGCGATCGGAGCCCTGATCTGCATCGTCGTCGCGTTCGCATATCAGCTCAGCCGGTTCGGCCGGCAGCTCCGCGCGACGCGTGAGGACCCGGCAGCCGCGTCTGCCGCCGGAATCTCCATCTACCGCCAACGCCTGCTCGCGTTCGCCGTGTCGGGAGCGCTCGCCGGGCTCGCCGGGGGCCTCTATGTCCACCTGCTGCCGATCGAGATCGACTCGCTCTACCTCGACCTGACCTTCATCACGCTTGCGATGCTCGTCGTCGGCGGCTCCGGCAGCCTGCTCGGTGCCGTCGTCGGTGCGCTCGCGATCGGAGGGCTCGACTCGTTCCTCTCGGCGGCGGAGAACGGCGTCGACCTCTTCGGCTGGCACCTCGACCTTCCGACGGGCACAGCCGTCCTCGCCGTCGGCGGGCTCATGGCGCTCATCCTCGTCGCGCGGCCGACTGGGATCACGGGCGGGCGGGAGTTCGGACGATGAGGGTCGTGGTCGCGGGCGCAGGGACGATCGGGAGCCTCTTCGCGGCGCATCTCGCGCGGGTGGCCGACGTCGGCGTGCTGACCCGTCGCGACGACCATGCGCGCGCGCTGAACGAGCGCGGATTGCGCGTCTCCGGTCGCGCCGACTTCACCGCTCGTGTCCGGGCGTCCTCCGACCCCGCGGCTCTCGGGGGCGCCGACCTCGTCATCGTCGCGTGCAAGGGCGGCGATCTCGAGCCGCTGGCGGCATCGCTCGCCGGCCGCTTCGACGGCGCAACCGTGATGACGGCGCAAAACGGCCTCGGCGCCGAGGAGATCGTGGCGGCGCACGGCGACTGGCCGCTGCTCTCCTCGGTCACGTTCATGAGCGGCACCCGCCACGACGACGCGCACGTCGAGTACGTCCTCGACACGGCGACGTGGATTGGTCCGTATCGGAGAACCACGGTCGCGGACGCCGAGCGGGTCGCGGCGCTGATCCGCGCCGCCGGCTTGGAGGCGAAGGGGTTCGACGACCTGCGGCCGGCGCAGTGGTCGAAGCTCGTCTTCAACGCAACCGTCAACACCGTCGCTGCGCTCACCGGCCTGCCGCACGACTTCCATTTCGCCGAGGGCATGCTCGGCGACCTCGTCCACGGCCTCGTCGAGGAGGGCAAGGCGGTGGCGGCCGCCGCTGGGGTCGAGCTGCGCGAGGACCCGTGGGAGATGAACGTGCACGCCACACAGCGCGGCCATGCGCACTATCCGTCGATGCTCGAAGACGTGAAGGCGCACCGGCCGACCGAGATCGAGCTCATCACCGGCTCGCTCGTGCGAGAGGCCGGGCGGTGCGGCGTCGACGTTCCGCTGCACACCGCCCTGTACGGGCTCGTCAAGGCAAAGGAGGCTTCCTACTCGTGAAAGTCGCGATCATCGGATGCGGCGCGGTCGGCTCGCTGTTCGCAGCGAACCTCGCGCGACTCGACGATGTCGAGGTCTGGGCCTACGACCTGTCGCGCGAGCACGTCGACGCGATCAACGCGAACGGCCTGCGCCTCTCCGGCGCCGGCGACGTCGTCGGCCGTCTCCGCGCGACTGCAGACGCCTTCGAGCTCCCTCTCTGCGACTTCGGGATCGTCGCGACGAAGGCGATGCACACGAAGGCGGCGATCGCCGCGACGGCACACGCGTTCGCGGACGGTTGCGTGGCGACGGTGCAGAACGGGCTCGGCAACGAGGAGGCGCTCGCCGAGCACGTCGAGCGTGTCATTCGCGGGACGACCTTCCCCGCCGGGAAGATCCTCGAGCCCGGCCACGTGCAGTGGGACGTGAAGGGCGACACGACGCTCGGCCCGTTCGAGCCGCAGCCGGCGCCGTTCGCCGAGGTCGAGCGTCTCGCGCACGCGTGCACCCGCGCCGGTATGCCGACCTCTGCCGTCCACGACGCGCGCGGGCCGCAGTGGCGCAAGGTCATCTTCAACGCGTCGACCAACCCGATCGGCGCGCTCACCGGCCTCACGCACGGGCGCGTCTGCGAGCGACCCGACCTGCGCGCGCTCGTCTCCGGGCTCGTCGACGAGGGCAAGGCGGTCGCCGCAGCGCAGGGCATCGAGCTGGACGCCGATCCGGAGGCGCTCATCGACCACGCGGCGAAGCCCGAGGTCGCCT
>CAZXZX010000172.1:0-6872 GCA_964645445.1 uncultured Gaiellales bacterium | reverse complement strand
CCCAAGGCGTCGCTTGCGACGCCGACAAAAAAGGCCGGATCGGCTTTGCCGATTCGGCCGATTAAATGCCTAGTCCCCGTGAACCCGAGGGCCCACAGGGACTTGGCAGACGGCAATCTCTCAGACGGCGGCGCGTGTGTCAAGCGGGAACCCGCGCCGCGCGCTGGGCCGGCGCGAATCCTCAGCAGGGGCCGGGCTGGGCCTGTCCGCCGGGGCCGTTCTCGTGCTCGGCGGTGGACTGGAGGCAGAACGAGGTGGCGTCGGCCCGTACGAGGACGACGCCGCTGCCGGGCGGGAGGGTCGCACCGACATAGGTCCCGCTCTGCGCGAAGAAGGCCTGCATAGCCGTATCCGCGCCCTGGAAGTTCGTCGCGGCGACATTCACCTGCGCCTGCGTGATCGCCTGCTGCACCGGCGGGGAGGTCGGCCCGTTCGACCTCGCGTTCTGCGCGTACAGGTAGCCGCCGACAGCGAGCGCTACGAGCAGGGCGGGAAGTCCGAGCAGGCGGGTCACAAGACTCCGTATATCGTCGAAAACGTGGTCGAACTGAAGGTCGAGCGGGAGCTGGAGGTGACGCTGTCACGCTCCGGGCCGCGCTACGTCTCTCCCGATCTCGAGTTCGCCGTGTGGTCGGCGACCGTGGGGGAGAGCGCCGACGGCGAGCAGGTGACCTTGGCCGGACCCCTGGGGAACGTCGGCCCCGGCGAGCACCTCGTCTGTGCCGGCGCGTACGCCGAGCATGCCCGGTACGGCCTCCAGTTCTCGGTCGAGACATTCCGGTCCGCGCTGCCGCGCTCGCCTGAGGGCGTCGAGCTCTGGCTGCGGATGCGGGTGCCCGGGATCGGGCCGACGTTCGCGCGCGCGATCGTCGACCACTTCGGCCCCGCCGAGGTCTTCACCGAGCTCGACCGGGACCCGGAGCGGCTGCGCGAGGTGCGAACGAAGGCGGGCCGCGCCGTGTCGCGCAAGAGCGTCGAGCGCGCGATCGCCGCATGGCGGGACGTCGCCACGATCCGCGAGGTCGAGACGTTCCTGTTCGCGCACGGGATCGCAGCCGGCCTCGCGGGCCGCCTCGTGCGCGAGTACGGGGACGACGTCGTCGATGTCCTCACGCACGATCCGTACCGGCTGATCGAGCTGCCACGCGTCGGCTTCAAGACGGCCGACCGGATCGCGCGCTCGCTCGGGGTCGAGCTCGACGACCCTCAACGCCTCCGCGCGGGAGTGCGGTTCGCGCTCGAGGAGGCGGAGGCGGACGGGAACACGTTCCTGCCGGTGGGCGAGCTGTGGCCCCGGGCGGGCAAGCTGCTCGAGATCGCAGATGTCGAGCCCCTCGAGTCCGCCGTCCGCGCGCTCGTCGCCGAAGCCGAGGCGATCGTCGAGGGCGACCGTGTCTACCGCGCCGAGCTGTGGGAGACGGAGCAGCGCCTCGCGGATGCGCTCGCGCGGCGGGTGAGCGCGCCTCCGGCCGAGCTCTTCGCCGAGCCCGACCGGCCTGCGGTGCGGGTCTCCGACGAGCAGTGGGCGGTCGTCGACCTCGTGCGCACGCGCCCGCTCGTCCTCCTCACCGGGCTCCCCGGCGCCGGGAAGACGCACACGCAGCGGGCAATCGTGGAGATCGCACGCCGGGCGCGGATGCGCATCCTGTTGTGCGCGCCGACGGGCAAGGCCGCGCGGCGGATGCGCGACCTGACCGGCCACGAGGCGATGACGATCCACCGCGCGCTCGGCTACTCGCCCTTCGAGGGCGGCTTCCAGCGAAACGAGGACGACCCGCTCTCCGACGACTACGACCTCGTCATCGTCGACGAGGCGTCGATGCTCTCGCTCGAGCTCGCGGACGCACTCTTCCGCGCGGCCGGCGACTGCCACGTGCTGCTCGTCGGCGACACCGATCAGCTGCCGCCGATCGGAGCCGGGCGCGTGCTGGGAGACCTCGTCGACTCGAACGTCGTCCCGCGTGTGCACCTGACCGCCATCTACCGCCAGGCGGCACGCTCGCTGATCGTCCGAAGCGCCCGGCGCATCAACGCGGGTGAGCCCCCGTTCACGTCGCCCGACGACGCGCGCGCGACCCTCGGCGAGGATGCCGAGCTCGACGAGGATTTCTTCTTCGTCGCGAAGCTGGAGCAGGAGGCGATCCGGGACGCAGTGATCGATCTCGCCTGCGAGCGAATCCCCGCCCGCTACGGGCTCGACCCGCGCACCGAGGTGATGACGCTCGTCCCGATGCGGCGCGGCACCGTCGGCCTCGACGCGCTCAACGCCGAGCTCGAGCGGCGGCTCAACCCCGGCTCACCAGAGGTCGTGCTGGCTCGCACCGGCGTGCGTGTCGGCTCGCGCATCGTCCAGACGAAGAACGACTACACGCCCGGGCGCGAGGTGATGAACGGCGAGGTCGCGTTCGTCGTCGACTGGGACGAGGAGGAGGCCGAGGCGAGGCTGTCGCTCGACGACGAGCGCGAGATCGTCGTCCCCGCGTCCGCGCTCGAGACGTACATGCTCGCCTGGGCGCTGACCGTGCACCGCGCGCAGGGGTCGCAGTTCCCTGCCGTCGTCGCCCCCTGGTCGATGGCGTACGCGGTGATGCTGTCCCGTCCGCTCCTGTACACGGCGGTGACGCGCGCCGAGCGGCTGTGCGTCGTCGTCGGCGAGCGCCGCGCGCTCGCGACAGCGGTCGGGCGAGCCGAGGGGCGGCGCCGGCATTCCGCTCTCGCGGAGCGCATCGTCGAGCTGGTCTAGGCGGCGTCCGCGCGTGACAGCGCAACGCAGCGCTCGCACACGCGAGCGGCGTCCCACTCGGGCGTCGAGACCATGAACGCGGTCCCGACCGCGCCGCAGCGTGCGCCGTTCGCCGGCAGGCCGTTCGACGACGTCTCCGCGAGGTGGACGACACCGTCGCTACCCATCACAGCCCACTCGCCTTGACCGAACGAACTGCGCGACGACCGTACAGCCACAAATGCCACCTTTCGAGCCGCAGGAGGAACCGCGATCCCAAGCATGCCTGATTCCGGGTTCGCCGGGTAGGCGATCAGCCGAGCTCGAGGATGAGCGAGGGCTCATCGGGAACGAGGGGCAGGCGCTCCGCCTCGTCACTCAACGGGCGGGCACGAACAGGTCGCGGGCGAGCCGGCCGGCGGCGTCGCTCGAGGTACCGCGGGCCGGCGACGAGCGCCGCGCAGGCGCCGACGGCGAGCACCGCCGTGATCGGGCCGACCGTCGCCCACGCGACGACGAAGCCGAATCCGACCGATCCGACGAAGTACCGATGTAGTTGCCGTTCCAACAGACTCCCTCCTCGACTCCCTGCCCGCCGGGATTCACCGTTCTCGCCCGGGAGCCGAGTTCCTCTCGTTGCACGCCGGTCGGAAGGCAGGCACGATCCGTCCATGTCGGCGGGCCTGTTGGAGCGCGACGCCCCGCTTGCCGTGCTCGAGGAGGCCCGCCGCTCCGCGCATTCGGGGCAGGGACGGCTCGTCTTCGTCTCCGGCGACGCGGGAATCGGAAAGAGCGCCCTCGTGCGCGCGTTCGTCGACCACGCCGGCGGCCACATCCTCACGGGCGCGTGCGACGGACTGCGTACACCGCGGCCGCTCGGGCCCTTCGTCGACATGGGAGTCGAGGCCGACACGGCGCTGGCGGTATTCGACGCGCTCGTGAACGATCTGCGCCCGCCCGTCTCGATGATCGTCGTCGAGGACGCGCACTGGGCCGACGAGGCGACGCTCGACGTTCTCGGCCTGCTCGGCCGGCGTGTGGACCAGCTCGGCGCGCTCGCCGTGGTCACGTATCGAGCCGACGAGCTGCCCAGGGCGCATCGACTGCGCATCGTCCTCGGCGATCTCGCCACGGCACCCGGGATCGTCCGCGTCCACCTCGAGCCACTTTCACGCGACGCGGTTGCCGCGCTCGCAGCCCCGTACGAGATCGACGCCGACGACCTGTACGCGAAGACGGCCGGCAACCCGTTCTTCGTCACCGAGGTGCTCGAGGGAGGCTCGCAAGCCGTGCCGGCGACCCTCCGCGATGCCGTGCTCGCCCGCGCCGCCCGGCTCTCACCGGCTGCTCGAGATCTCCTGGACGCCGTCGCGATCGTTCCGCAGCACACGGAGCTCTGGCTGCTCGACGCGATAGCGCCGGGCTCACTCGACGCGCTGGACGAGTGCCTCACGTCGGGCATGCTCCGTGACGAGAGACACGGTGTCGCATTCCGGCACGAGCTCTCGAGGATCGCGATCGAGGAGTCGATCGGCACGCACGCCCGGGTGGAGCTCCACCGCCGCGCGCTCGCCGCACTGCGCGATCCCCCATCCGGCGCGCCCGATCTCGCGCGTCTCGCGCATCATGCCGATGCGGCAGGCGAGGTGGCGGCCGTGCTCGAGCTCGCGCCGCCGGCCGGGGAGCGGGCGGCGGCCGCCGGCGCGCATCGCGAGGCGGCAGAGCACTACGCGCGGGCGCTGAGGCACGGCGACGGCCTGCCCGCCGCGGAGCGCGCCGAGCTGCTCGTCCGGTACTCGTACGAGTGCTACGTCACGGGGCGCTTCGACGAAGCGCTCGCGGCCGGCCAGACGGCGTGCGAGCTCCGGCGCAAGCTCGGCGACCGCGCTGCCGAGGGCGACGCGCTGCGCGCGCAGTCGCGGCTTCTCCGCTTCGTCGGGCGAACGGACGAGGCGACGCGCGCGGGCCGGGAGGCGGTTGCGCTCCTCGAGCCGCTCGGTCCGAGCCACGAGCTAGCGATGGCTTACGCGAACATGTCGCACATTGCGGTCACGGCCGACGACGCGGCCGCGACGCTCGAGTGGGGCATCCGTGCTCGCACGCTCGCGGAGAGCCGCGGCGACGTCGAAGCGCGCGTGTACGCGTTGACCAACATCGGCGTCGTCGAGTACCTCACGGGCCGACCGGGCGGCGTGGCGATGATCGAGGAGGCGGCCAGGTCCGCGCGCGAGGTGGAGCTCGACGAGCACGCGGGCCGCGCCCTGCTCAACCTCGTGTGGTGGCCGCTGCGGCAACGCGAGTACACGCTCGCGGCCGGACACCTCGCGCGGGGCCTGTCGTACTGCGACGAACGCGGCCTCGATCTCTGGCGCCTGTTCCTCGTCGCGTGCCGCTCGCGGCTCGAGCTCGACCTCGGCAGATGGACGGAAGCGGGCGACTTCGCCGCGCGCGCGCTCGGCGATCCGCGCACGTGGCCGGTGCCGCGACTCTTCGCCCTGTCCGTGCTCGGCCTCCTGCGCGCGCGGCGCGGAGACCCCTCCGTCTGGGAACCGCTCGAGGAGGCACGCGCGCTCGCCGAGCCAACCCACGAGCTCCAGCGGATCGGTCCTGTCGCGGCGGCGCGCGCCGAGGCCGCGTGGCTCGAGGACGACCACCCGGCGGTCCTCGACGCGACCGGGCCGGCGCTCGAGCTCGCGCGACGGCGTGCGGCGTGGTGGGTCGTAGGCGATCTCCTCCGCTGGCGCCGGCTGGCCGACGTTCTCGAGCCTGTGCCCCCGGAGGTTCCAGCTCCGTTCGCGGCCGAGCTGTCGGGAGACTGGCGGCGCGCCGCCGACCTGTGGGAGGCGCTCGGCTGCCCGTACGACGCCGCGCTCGCGCGCGCAGGGGCCGGCGACGAGGCCGCGCTGCGGCAGGCGCTCGACGCGCTCCAGAGGCTCGGTGCGCGGCCGGCCGCGGCGATCGTCGCCCGGCGCCTCCGCGACCGCGGCGCCCGCGGCCTCGCACGCGGCCCGCGCCCCTCGACGCGTGAGAATCCGGCCGGCCTCACGGGCCGAGAGCTGGAGGTGCTCGCCCTCGTCGCCGAAGGGCTCCGCAACGGGCAGATCGCCGAGCGGCTCGTGCTCTCCGAGCGAACGGTCGACCACCACGTCTCGGCCATCCTCCGCAAGCTCGCGGTGAAGACGCGCACCGAGGCAGGCGCCCAGGCCGTACGCCTCGGCCTCGCCGACCAAGTTCGGTAGCGCTCGACCCCGAATCTGGGCAGTCCCGCCGATGTGGGCAGCGGGGCCGCGCTCGTACGGTCGAGACATCCATCGCGCACCGAAAGGAGAGCAGCAAATGCCGCGATACATCGTCGAGCGCACGTTTCCGGACGGCCTGCAGATCCCGGTCGATTCGGACGGATCGCAGGTGTGCCTCAACGTCGTGGACCGGAACGCGGATCACGGCGTGACCTGGGTCCACTCGTACGTCAGCGAGGACAAGGTGACGACGTTCTGCGTCTACGACGCTCCTAGCCCGGAGGCCATCCGTACCGCGGCGACGCGCAACGAGCTGCCGATCGACCGGATCACGCAGGTGCGCGTCCTCGATCCGTACTTCTACGTGTAAGGGAGAAGACATGTTGCGTCGCACACTCATCACGGGCTTGATCGCGACCTGCTTTGCAGCTGTCGCATTGACCGGCTCTGCGTCCGGCTCGCGGGCCAAGCTCCCTGTGGATGCCGCCGGGCGCGCGAGCACGTCGCTCACGACCTCGCTCGCGCTCGCGCGGATCGCCACCGCCAAGTACGTGAACAATCTCGACCTGGCGAAGGCAAACGGCTACACGATCATCACGAAGATGATCCCGAGCATGGGTTACCACTACATGAATCCGAAGATCGCCGGGTTCAACGTCCGGAAGCCGCCGATCCTCGTGTACGAGCATCACGGGTCGGCGTGGCAGCTCGGCGCGCTCGAATGGGTCTGGACGGCGAAGCCCGCGACACCGCCGCTTCCGGGCGCGAAGTACGGATCGTTCGGCGCCGGCTGTCACTACAAGGACGGGTCATACGTGCCGGCTGCCGCGCAGTCAGCCTGCCCCGCGACGGCTCCCTCGGGCGCAGCGTTCAGCTTCTGGCACCCGCTCCTGATCACGATGCACGTCTGG
>CAZXZX010000171.1:0-11178 GCA_964645445.1 uncultured Gaiellales bacterium | reverse complement strand
TCAGGGTCGTGTCGCGGGGGAGCCCGAGATGCTCCGCATGCGAGAGCACCGTCTCGACGACGATCTCGGGGTAGCCCTCCTCGCGGAGGATGGGCGCGCCGTCCTGGGGGTGCCTGTCGAGCGTCGGATGCATCTCGTAGTCGAAGTCGTGGAGGAGCGCGGCGACCCGCCAGAGCTCCTCGTCCTCGCCGAGCTTTCGAGCGTACGCGGCCGTGGATGCCTCGACGGCGAGGGCGTGTCGCAAGAGCGACTCGCCCTTCGTGTACTTCGTCAGGGTCTGCCAGGCCTGCTCGCGAGTGGGCTCGGACACCGTCGCTACATTACCGCCCTATGGCCGTTGCGCCCGCCGTCGCCGACGCGTTCGCGATCGAAGGATCCCGCCCGCTCAGCGGGACGATTCGTGTCGCCGGGAACAAGAACGGCGCCCTCCCGATCCTCGCTTCGACCCTGCTCACGGGCGAGCCGGTGACGCTGACGAACGTCCCGCGCATCCGGGACGTGGACACGATGCTCGAGCTCCTCGCCGATCTCGGTGCGGATGCGGCGTGGACGGGTCAGAACGAGGTCCGAGTGCACACGGCGAACGTCTCCAAGTCGAGCCCCGACCCCAGGCTGTGCTCGCGGATGCGCGCCTCCTTCCTCCTGGCCGGCCCCCTGCTTGCCCGCTTCGGCGCTGCGACGATGGCTCCGCCGGGCGGCGACGTCATCGGTCGCCGCCGGCTCGATCCCCACATGCATGCGTTTGCCGAGCTCGGCGCGACGGTTGAGGGCGACCGCGTGTACGAGATGCGCACCGACGGCCTGCGCGGCACGAATGTCTTCCTCGATGAGGCGAGCGTGATGGCGACGGAGAACACCGTCATGGCGGCGGTGCTGACGCCGGGCGTGACCGTTCTCGGAAATGCTGCGTGCGAGCCGCACGTGCAAGACCTGTGCAGGTTCCTCGTGTCGCTCGGCGCACGCATCGAGGGAATCGAGTCGAACGTCGTACGCATCGAGGGCGTCGAGAGCCTCGGCGGCGGCTCGTGGTCGATCGGCCCCGACCACATCGAGGTCGGCAGCTTCATCGGCATGGCGGCGATCACCGGCGGCGACGTCACCGTTGAAGGCGCCGACCCGAAGGATCTGGTCTCCATCAAGCCCGCATTCGAGCGTCTCGGCGTGCGCATGGAGATCGGAGAGTCGAGCGTGCACGTGCCGTCGCGTCAGCAGCTCGTGATCCGCGACGACCTCGGCGGAATGATCCCGAAGATCGAGGACGGCCCGTGGCCCGCATTCCCGTCCGACCTGACGTCGATCGCGATCACCGTGGCCACGCAGGCGTTCGGCACCGTCCTCATGTTCGAGAAGATGTTCGAGAACCGGCTGTTCTTCACGGACAAGCTCATCTCGATGGGAGCGCGAATCATCCTGTGCGATCCGCATCGCGCGGTCGTCACCGGGCCGACCCCGCTCGTCGGGCAGCGAATGGAGAGCCCGGACATCCGCGCCGGCATGGCGATGCTGCTGGCCGCGCTGTGCGCGGACGGCCGGTCGACGATCGGCGCGATCCATCAGATCGACAAGGGCTACGAGCGGATCGACGAGCGCCTGCGCACGCTGGGCGCTGCGATCGAGCGCGTCGAAGTCTCGGCGTAGTTAACGCGCTGAGAGGATTTGCGCGCGCGCGACGGCGGCGGCGACGTCGACGACGCCGTAGCCGAGCTCGGGCGTCCACCTGCCGCGGCCGGACGCGGTCTGCTCGAGGATGCGCGCGACGCGAAGCGCCGTCAGCGACGGGTTCGCCGCCCAGACGAGCGCGGCTGCGCCCGAGACCTCCGCGGCGGAGAACGACGTCCCGCTGCCGAAGCCGTACGCAGCGCGCCGGAAGGCGCCGTAGACGCCGACGCCCGGCGCCGCCAGCGAGATCCACGAGCCGCTGCCCGAGAACGAAGCGCGACCGCCCTGCTGCGATGCGGCGACGACGAGACCGCTGCCCCCGTCCCCGTCGGAGCCGACCGGCTGGAGGAGAGCCGCCGGGTACTCGACCGGGTTGCCCATGCCGTGGTCGTTCCCCGACGCGGTGACGACGAGGACGCCGTGCGAGACGGCGAAGCGGACGGCCGCGCGCTCGGTCTTCGACGTGCTCCGCCCGCCGATGCTGAGATTGATGATTCGCGCGTCGTGCGCAACCGCGTAGCGGATGGCCGCGGCTTCCGCGGCGTCGGTGAAGGCGCCGCTCGAGCTTCCGGCCTTGATGACGAGAATGCGCGCGTCCCCGCCGTACGCCGCGACGATCGAGGTGACGAACGTCCCATGCCCGTTCGCGTCGCGGACGTCGGACGTGCCCGTGCGCACGTCGTACGAATGCGGCCGCCGCGCTGCGATCTCGGACACGGACAGGTCGGCGCCGGTGTCGATGACCGCGATCTCGACGCGTGCTGCGGCCTCGACGACGCTGGGTGGCACACCCGTCTCGTCGATCCCCCCGAGCTGCCAGCCGGTTCCGGCCGCGACGGCGAGCGCAGCGACGAATGCGGCCGCCGGGAGCACGGTCCGACGCTACGGGGCGGCGGAGGCGGAGGCCATGGGCCGCGCGGCCCATCTTGAGGTTCGCGAGGCCCAGGCGTCGCTTGCGATGCCGACCCGAAGAGGACGGCCGGCTTTGCCGGGCGTCCGCTCTGTAGTCTCGCCGCTATGAGTGCGGCAGGACGCAGCGGCGTACGGGTCGACCCGCGCGGCGAGGGAACCGCGAACGTCGAGACCGGGCTGCCGGTGCTCGACCGGCTGCTCGAGCGGCTCGCGGAGTACGCGTCGTTCGACCTCGCACTCGAGGTCGAGCCGGGCGCGGCCGAGGTCGAGGTCGCCGAGGCCGGGAGCGCGCTCGGCCGCGCGCTCGCCGGACCGTTGCGCGAGGGGCGGGGATGGGGCTCCGGCTTCATGACGTCGGCCGAGGCGCTCGCGAGCATCTCGCTCGAGGTGTCGGACACGCCGCTGCTCGTCTCGAACGTCGACCTGACACAGGCGCGGATCGGCGGGCTCGGCACCGATGTCGCCCGCCGATTCCTCGAGCGCTTCGCCGAAGGAGCCGGCGTGACGCTTCACGTGCGCCTCCTGAATGGGACCGACACGCAGCACGTGCTCGACGCGATCTTCAAGGCGCTCGGCGTCGCGCTCGCGGGGGCGGCCAGAGAGAAAGGAGCAGACCGTGGGTGACAAGTCCGTCGTTCGCACCGAGGCTGCGCCCGCTCCCTTCCAGGGAGCGCCGTACTCGCAGGCGATCCGAGCGGGCGGCTTCGTCTTCGCCTCCGGTCAGCTGGCGCTGAAGCCCGGCGCGAAAGAGCTGAGCGGCGGCTCGATCGAGGAGCAGACCGAGCAGGTCCTCGCGAATCTCCGCGCGATCCTCGAGGAGGCCGGTAGCGGCCTCGACCGGCTCGTGAAGACGACCGTGTTCCTCCAGAACCTCGACGACTTCCAGGGCATGAACAGCGTGTACGCGAAGCATGTAGGCGACGCGCCGCCGGCACGCTCGACCATCGAAGTCGCGAAGCTGCCGTCCGGAGCGCTCGTCGAGATCGAAGCGATAGCCGTCATCTAGTGCCGCACTAAGTGGTCGTCGAGGACTACGTCCGCTCGCTCGGGCTCGACGCATATCTCGTCGGCGGCGCAGTCCGCGACGAGCTGCTCGGGATCGAGTCGAAGGACGCGGACTTCCTCGTGCTCGGCGTCGACACCGATGCCCTACGGAACGCGCTCGCACCGCACGGACGCGTCGAGGACCTCGTCGTCGCCGACCGCCTCGTCGGCGTGCGCCTGCATCCGAGCGACAAGGACGTCCGCGCGCTCGCGCCGGCGGGCATCGAGTTCGCGCCGCCGCGCAAGGAGGTGAGCACAGGCCCGGGTCGGCACGACTTCGAGATCGCCGCCGACCCGTCGCTCTCGGTCGAGGACGACATGCGCCGACGCGACTTCACCATCAACGCGATGGCGCGCAGGCTTGCGGACGGCACCCTCGTCGACCCGCTCGGGGGCCGTGCCGACCTCGAACGGCGGACCCTCCGCGCGGTGTCAGATACCAGCTTCGCCGAGGACCCGCTCCGGCTCGTGCGCGCGCTCCGGTTCGTCTCGCAGCTGGGCTTCAAGCTCGACGGACGGACGCGGCGGCAGATGGAGGAGGAGGCGCCGGCGGTGAAGCTCGTCTCCGGCGAGCGCATCGGAGGCGGCCTCGGCGCAGACGGGATGGGCGAGCTGTCGAAGCTCCTGCTCGGCTCGCGCCCAGGTGAGGCGCTTGGCCTCGCGCGGGATACCGGCGTGCTCGCCGAGCTCATCCCCGAGTTCGGGCCGGCCGGCTATCTCACCGATCACATCTTCGCCGTCGTGCAGGCGACGGCAGATGCAGGAGACGATCTCGCGGTGCGGCTCGCCGCGATCTTCCACTACGTCGGAAAGCCGATCGACTCCAGCCCTCGCGGGCACGCGCAGGTGGCGGCCACGATCGCGCGGGACACGCTACATCGGCTGCGCTACCCGACGAGGCTCACACGTCGCGTCGTCGCGATCGTCCGCGAGCACCCATATCGGGCTGAGGATCGGCCGAAGACCCCGGTCGAAGCGCGGCGCTTCCTGCTCCAGCACGGCGACGAGCTCGCGTTCGACCTCGTCGCGCACCGTCTCGCCGACCTTCGCGCGAAGGACCGCGACGCGAGCGGCGTCGAGGAACTGGGGGCGCTGCTCGAACGGGAGTTGTCGAGACCGCACCGGCTGCGCGACCTCGCAATCGACGGCGACGACCTGATCGAGCTCGGCCTCCCCCCGGGCCCCGAGATGGGACGCATGCTGCAGCAGCTCCTGGAGCTCGTCGTCGACGACCCGGAGATGAACACGAGGGAGCGGTTGCTCGAGCATGCGAAGCTGGCGGGATGGCTCCCGTAGAGCTGATCGAGTGGCGCGCGCCCGGCCCGTATCGCGTCGCGTTCTCGACGCGGTCCGGTGGAGTGAGCGAGGGAACCTTCTCTTCGCTCAACCTCGGCATCCGCACCGAGGACGACCCGGCACGCGTCGTCGAGAACCGTCGCCGGCTGTGCGAGGCCATCGGCGCCGATCCCGACGCCGCCACGATGGCGTGGCAGCGGCACGGGTCGACGGTGACGCGCGCGCAGTCGCGCGGGATCGTCACGCCCGGGACGGTGTACGAGCACTGCGACGGGCTGTGGAGCGACGAGCGCGGTCGTGCCATGCTGCTGATCACGGCCGACTGCGTGCCGGTCGCGATTACGCGCAGCCCCGAGCCCGGCGCACGTCCGGCCGTCGCGGTGCTCCACGTCGGCTGGCGCGGGCTTTTGGCGGGCATCGTCGGCGAAGGTGTCCGGGCGCTCGGCCCGGGCAGGCTCGCAGCCGTCGTCGGGCCTGCGATCGGGCCGTGCTGCTACGAGGTCGGAGAGGAGGTCGCCGGCCCCGCGCGGGAAGCATTCGGCGCCGACGTCGCCGTCGACGGGAAGCTCGACCTGTGGACGTGCGTCGACCGTGCGCTGCGCGCTGCCGGCTGCGAGCACGTCGACCGCATCGACACGTGCACGTCTTGCCACGCTGACCGTTTCTTCTCGCACCGACGCGATTTCGGACGCACGGGTCGGCAGGGAGTGATCGCGTACGTCACCTGACGCGGTTCGCGCGCGGTACGAGCGCATCGCCGAGCAGGTCGGGCCGCGCGTGACGATCGTCGCCGCGACGAAGTACGTCTCGCGCGAGGACATGGGCGTGCTCGCAGATGCCGGGATCCCGGTGGTGGGGGAGAACCGCGCGCAGGACATGGAGGCGAAGCACGCACTGTACGGCGACGCATTCCGCTGGCACTTCATCGGCCACCTTCAAAGCCGCA
Organism: uncultured Gaiellales bacterium; assembly: GCA_964645445.1. Lineage (GTDB taxonomy): Bacteria > Actinomycetota > Thermoleophilia > Gaiellales > Gaiellaceae > Palsa-739. The sequence goes on along the minus strand of CAZXZX010000171.1, from coordinate 5,321 downwards.
AGGCGAAGATCGTCAACGCGATCTGCGAGCTCTGCCACTCCCTCGACTCGGCGTCGGCTGCGGCCAAGCTGACGATCCCCGCGCTCGTCGAGGTGAACCTCTCCGGCGAGCCGACGAAATCGGGCGTCGATCCGGAGGATCTTCCGTCGTTCCTGGCGAACTACCCGGACGTGCGCGGCCTCATGACGATGCCACCTGCGACGGGCGACCCCGAGGCGTCGCGCCCGTATTTCCGGCGCCTGCGCGAGCTGGCCGAGCAGCATGGCCTCACCGAGCTGTCGATGGGAACAAGCCAGGACTACTCCGTCGCGGCCGAGGAGGGAGCGACGCTCATCCGGGTGGGATCAGTCCTGTGGCAGGGGTAACATCCCCGCAACCATGCCATTCGCCGACGTCTGGAACCGGACCCTCGTGTACTTCGGCATCGCCGAAGAGGAGGACTGGGACGAGGACGGGTACGTCACCGACGAGGAGCTCCAGCGCGCCTACGCCGAGCGACCGAACGTCCGGCGGCTCCCGCGCCGCGGCCGCCGCGACGAGTACGACGACTGGACGGATCCCGAGACGGCTGCGAACGCCCGGACGAGCATCCTCCGGCCGACGGCCGAGCCGCGCCGGCTCCGCGGGGTCGAGAGCGTCCCCGGCCCGGGGGCGGTTCGCGTGCACCTCGTCCTGCCCCGCAGCTTCAACGACGCGCAGCAGATCGCCGATCGTTTCAAAGAGGGGATGCCCGTCATCCTCAACCTCCAGGGCTCCGACCAGGAGCTCGCGAAGCGGCTGATCGACTTCGCCAGCGGGCTGACCTACGCCATGGACGGCGGGATGCAGCGCGTCGCCGACAAGGTGTTCCTCCTCACGCCGCGCAACGTCGAGGTCTCCGCTGAGGAGCGTGCGCGCATGCTCGAGCGCGGCGGATTCTTCAACCAGGCGTAGGAAAAGCGCCGACGGGGGCGAACGCGCTTTCGATGGGCGTGGCAGCCACTTTCACCGTGCTCGCAGACGCGATCACCAAGGCGGAGACGTTCATCAACGTCTTCATCAGCGTCTACTCGCTCCTGATCCTGCTGTACATCATCGCGAGCTGGATCCGGCTGCCGTACTCGCCCTGGCTGAACCGGATCCAACGCTTCCTCTACGACGTGTCGGAGCCCTACCTGCGGATCTTCCGGAGGCTCCTGCCGTCGTTCGGGCCACTCGACTTGTCGCCGATGATCGGAATCATCGTGCTCGTCATCCTCGGCCAGGTAGCGATCCGGATCCTCGACCAGTTCCACTAGAGGGGAGAACCAGATGGCACTCACACCAGTCGAGATCCTGCACCTGAAGCCGGGTACCGGCTTCTTCGGTTACAAGCGAGGCCCGACCGACCGGCTGCTCGCGGAGATCGTCGCGAGCTTCGAGGACGTGTGGCGCGAGCGCGCAGACCTCGCGGACAAGGTGGAGCAGCTCGAGTCCGACATCGTCCGCTACCGCGAGCTCGAGGCGCTGCTGCGCGCAACGCTCGTGTCGGCGGAGCGAGCATCGCAGGACGTCAAGGAGCAGGCGCGCAAGGAGGCCGAGCGCATCCTCGGCGAAGCGCACGCAGAAGCGCGCGCCGTTCAGCGCCGCGCACTCTCCGAGAACGAGCGGCTGATCACGGAGACGCGGCTCCTCCGCGAGCGGCTCCGCACAGTGCTCGAGCTCGTGGACGACGCGGAGAACACACTTCACGGCCGCGAGCCACGCTTCGTGGAGCCCGAAGCCGCCTAGATACCCGGCGTACACTTCGGGGCATGCGTGTGCGGTTGCGCGTCAGCCCTGGTTCCGGTCGAGCGGAGATCGTTGGCCGCCACGGCGACGCGTGGAAGGTGCGCGTCACCGCCGCGCCCGAGCAGGGCCGCGCCAACGATGCGGTCGTGCGGCTGATGGCCGACACGCTCTCACTGCCGTTGAGCGCGGTGACGATCGTTTCGGGTCACGGCGCGCGGGACAAGATCATCGAGCTGACCGGAGTCGGCCCGGGATTCATCGAGCGACGGCTCTCGTTGGCGTCCTCGTCGGATCGCGGCAGAAAGGACCGGCGTTCATGAGCGTGGGCGTGGAGCGATTCCAGATGCTGCTCCTGGAGGAGCGCGACCGGATCGGGCGGGCGATCGCGGCGCAGGACGATCACCTCGCCGAGACCGCGACGGTGACGCTCGACAGCGAGATCGACTACACGCTCGAAGAGAACTCGACGCGCCTGCTCGCCGCGATCGATGCGGCGCTGGAGCGAATCGCGAGCGGGACGTACGGGATCTGCGCGCGGTGCGGCCTGGCGGTCGCGGCAGGGCGGCTCGAGGCAGAGCCGTGGGCGGCGCGGTGCATCGACTGCCAGCGAGAGGCAGAACGGGGATGAGCGAGCCCCTACGGCGAGAGGTCGACGTCCGGGTGGGCTCGTCGACCGACGCGCTGACGCCGCTCTCGGCCGCGGAGCGGTCGTTGCACGCCGGGCCGATCCAGTGGCTCGGGCTCGTCGCTATCGCCCTGGCGGCGGTTGCGGCCGACCAGCTGACGAAGCACATCGTCACCGGGCACCTCGCGCTCGACGACGGGATTCACGTCGTCGGGCCATTCTGGATCCATCACGTGCAGAACTCCGGCATCGCGTTCGGCCTGTTCGCGAGCGCGACGCCCGTCGTGATCGTGCTGACCGGGGTCGCGATCGCGTGGATGCTGGTGTTCTTCACGCGGTCGGGCTCGCGCCACCCCGTGTTGCCGGTCGCGCTCGGCCTCGTGATCGGCGGCAGCTCGTCGAACCTTCTCGACCGCGTGCGGCTCGGGTACGTGACCGACTTCCTCGACCTCCGCTACTGGCCGGCGTTCAACCTCGCCGACAGCTTCATCGTCGTCGGCGTCGCGATCTTGCTCGGCACGTTGCTCGCATCGGAGCGAATGCCGCGCGGCCGCGGCCGCCGTGACTCGCCTGCGCGTTCCTGAGAGCGCGGCCGGCGAGCGGCTCGACCGCTTTCTCGCTGCGCTCCCCGAGATCGGCTCGCGCGCCGTTGCGGAGCGGCTCGTGCGGGATGGAGGCGTTTTCGTCGACGGCACCGCGCGCTCGAAGAGCACACGGCTGGTCGGCGGGGAGGAGCTCGAGTTCGAGCCGCCGAGCCCGGTGACGAGCACGCTCGAGCCGCAGGAGATGGATCTGGTCGTGCCCTACGAGGACGAGTATCTCCTCGTCGTCGACAAGCCCGCGGGCCTCGTCGTCCATCCGGCGCCCGGCCATGCGCAAGGGACGCTCGTCCACGGCCTGCTCGCACACGACGTCGAAGGCGGCGACGAGCCCGAGCGCCCGGGGATCGTGCACCGCCTCGACCGCGACACCTCCGGGCTCATGGTCGTCGCGCGCTCCCCCGAGGCGCACCGGCGCCTGCAGGAGATGGTGCAGGCCAGGGAGGTGGCACGCGAGTACCTCGCGCTCGTCGCCGGCCGGCCGCGCTCGCGGCGGGGGACGATCGACGCCCCGATCGGCCGCGACCGCTTCGACGCGCTGCGCCACTCGCTCGACACCGACACGCCGCGTCAGGCGGTGACCCACTTCGAGGTCGAAGAGCTGCTTCCCCGGCACGCGCTCCTCCGTGTCCGGCTGGAAACGGGGCGGACGCACCAGATCCGCGTCCACCTGGCTGCGATCGACCTTCCTGTGGCGGGCGACCCACACTACGGCCGCGCGGGCGACCTCGGCCTCGAGCGGCAGTTTCTCCATGCCGCCCGGCTCGCGTTCCCGCATCCCTTCGCGGATGCCGAGGTGGACGTGAGCTCGCCGCTTCCACCCGACCTCGAAACCGCCCTCTCGGCCGCCCGCCGCTGAGGCGCCGCTAGAATCCGCCTGCAAATCGTCCCGACTCCCCGGCGGCTCGTCCGCGAACGCGGGTGCCGGCCTCTCTGGCCGGTGCGCCGCGGCACCGCCGGCGCAGTACCGAAAACCAACCTGGAAGGAGCACCATGCCCGTTGCCTCGATGCGCGAGCTGCTGGAGGCCGGAGTTCACTTCGGCCACCAGACGAGACGCTGGAACCCAAAGATGCGCCGCTTCATCTTCAACGAGCGGTCCGGCATCTACATCATCGACCTGACGCAGACGAGCGAGCACCTCGAGGAGGCCGCCCAGTTCGTCCGCAACCTCGCCGAGCGGAACGGAACCGTCCTCTTCGTCGGCACGAAGAAGCAGGCGCAGGACGCCGTCGAGACCGAGGCGAAGCGCGTCGGCATGCCGTACGTCAACCACCGCTGGCTCGGCGGCCTACTGACGAACTGGCGGACGATCTCCGACCGGATCGAGCGGCTGCACGAGATGCGCCGACTTCGCGACGAAGGGCAGCTCGAGCTGCTCCCGGCAAAGGAGCGGATCGCGATGGCCGGCGAGCTCGAGAAGCTCGAGGCGAACCTCGGAGGCGTCGCCGACATGCGCCGGCAGCCCGACGCCATCTTCATCATCGATCTCAAGAAGGAGGCGCTCGCCGTGCGCGAGGCGCGCCGGCTGAACATGCCGGTCGTCGCGCTGGTCGACACGAACTGCGACCCCGACGAGGCCGACTACGTCATCCCCGGCAACGACGACGCCATCCGCTCGTGCAACCTCATCGCGAAGGTGATCGCCGACGCGATCGAGCAGGGCAAGCAGAAGATCGCCGTCAAGGAGTTCAAGCCGGCCGCGACCAACGGCGCAGAGGCGGCCCCTGAGGCAGAGGCGCCCGTGTCCGACACCGAGGCAGAGACACCGGTGCCCGACACCGAGGCAGAGGCGCCGGTGTCCGACACCGAAGCGGCGTCCGACACTCCGGCCGAGGAGGTATCGGCCAATGACAGCTGAGATCTCTGCCGCACTCGTCAAGGAGCTGCGCGAGCGCACCGGCGCGGGGATGATGGACTGCAAGCGCGCCCTTCAGGAGACGAACGGCGACATGGAGGCGGCGATCGTCCTCCTGCGCGAGAAGGGCATGGCGAACGCTGCGAAGCGCGCCGGCCGCGAGACGACCGAGGGCAAGGTGGGCTACCGCCTGGCCGAGGACGGCTCGAAGGGGACGATGGTCGCGGTCGGATGCGAGACCGAGCCCGTCTCGAACAACGACGAGTTCCTCGCCTACGCGAAGAACGTGCTCGACGCCGTCGAGGCAAAGGGCGTCGGCGCCGAGACCGAGCTGGAGGACGAGCGCGTCGCGGTGTCCGGCAAGCTCGGCGAGAACATCGTCGTCGTCGGCGCCGCCCGCTTCGAGGCGGTCGACGGGGCGCACATCGCCGCCTACGCCCACCCTCCGGCGCACAAGTTCGGCGCACTCGTGCACCTGCGCGGCGGGGACG
>CAZXZX010000170.1:0-3112 GCA_964645445.1 uncultured Gaiellales bacterium | reverse complement strand
CGCGGCGAAGGCCTTCAGGTCGGCCTGGACGCCGGCTCCGCCGCCGGAGTCGGACGTGGCGATCGTCAGTGCTCGAGAAACCATGCGCTCCCTTCGCCGGCATGACCCGGATCAGGTTCGACGGGTGTGATCTCAGCCGCTTCGCGGCACCCCGGTAGGCGAACGTTAGCGTCTGAGGGTGCACCGACTGCCGCCTGCGCTGGCCGCCGACGCGACTCCGCGCATCCTCGAGCTGCTCGGCTCACCTCCCGGCCGCGTGCTCGAGCTCGGCTTCGCGGGGATCCACGCTCAGCCGCTGCGGCTGGCGGGGTTCGAGGTCGTCGTCGTGGAGCCGGACGAGGCGTACCGCGCGGCAGCGCGGGAGCGCGCCGGCGACGTCCTCGAGGCGCCGCCTCCCGGCCGCTTCGACGCGGTCGTCGCCCCGGCCGGGGCCGACCTCGCAGGCGTCGACGCGCGTCGCGTCCTCCTCGTTCGGAGGGACGGCTCCCTTGTGGGATGACCTGCTCCAGGGCGACGAGCTCGCCCACGTCGTCACTGAGCCGGCCAGGCCCGCGGCGACCGCGCCGCTGCCAGAGGAGCTTCACCCGGCGGTGCGTGGAGCGCTCGACCGGCGCGGCATCGGCGAACTGTACGTCCACCAGGCCGAGGCGTGGGAGGCCGCGCAACGCGGCGAGCACGTCGTCGTCACGACGGGCACCGCGTCGGGCAAGACGCTCGCCTTCAACCTGCCCGTGCTCGACGCGCTCGCACGCGACCCGAAGAGCCGCGCGCTCTACCTCTACCCGACGAAGGCGCTCGCGCAGGACCAGGCGCGCACGCTCACGACCCTCGCCGTTCCGGGGGTGCACGCAGCGATCTACGACGGCGACACCCCACAGGAGCAGCGCCGCCACGTGCGCATGCGATCGAGCCTCGTGCTCACGAATCCGGACATGCTCCACGTCGGCATCCTGCCGCGCCACGATCTCTGGGCCGACGTGCTGCACAACCTGCGCTACGTCGTCGTCGACGAGGCGCACGTGTATCGAGGGGTGTTCGGGTCGCACGTCGGCAACGTCCTCCGCCGTTTGCGCAGGCTCGCGCACGTCTACGGAGCGGAGCCGCAGTTCATGCTCGCCTCGGCGACGATCGCAAACCCGGGCGAGCTCTCGCACCGGTTGCTCGGCTTCGACGTGACGGTTGTCGCCGACGACGCCGCGCCGCGCGCGGAGCGAACCGTCGCGCTGTGGAATCCCGAGCTGATCGACCCCGAGCTCGGGCTGCGCGCCTCCCCGCTCGCCGAGGCGTCGCGCCTCGCTGCAGAGCTCGTGCAGCGCGGCCTCCGCACCATCTGCTTCGCGAAGAGCCGCAAGGCGGCGGAGCTCGTGCACCGCATGACCGTCGACCGCGTCGACGCGAAGACGGCTGCACGTCTGGCGCCGTATCGCGCCGGCTACACGCCACAGCAGCGGCGCGAGATCGAGCGCCGGCTCGTCGAGGGAGAGCTGCTGGGCGTCTCGGCCACCGACGCGCTCGAGCTCGGCATCGACATCGGCCTCCTCGACTGCGCCATCTGCGTCGGCTTTCCCGGGACCGTCGCCAGTCTCCGGCAGCAGTGGGGCCGCGCGGGACGGCGCGCCGCCGGGCTCGCGGTGCTCGTCGCGTCCGAGGACGCGCTCGACCAGTACTTCATGCGCGAGCCGGAGACACTGCTCGGTCGCCGCGTGGAGGCCGCGATCCTCGACCACGCCAACCCGCGCGTCCTCGACGGACATCTCGCCGCCGCTGCGTTCGAAGGCCCGATCGACGAGGGCGACCGCGCCACGCTGGGTGACGCGGCACTCGAGCGCGCGCCGCACGTCCCGGACCTGCGCAAGACACCGCGTGGTTGGGTGTACGCGGGCAAGGACTACCCGGCCGGCCGAATCCCGCTGCGCTCGGCGAGCGCGGACGCGTTCTCGGTCGTCGACGGGACCACGGGCACGATGCTCGGGATCGTCGAGCACGAGCGCGCCTACGCGACGATCCACGAGGGCGCCGTCTACCTCCACCTCGGCGAGCAATGGCTCGTGCAGGAGCTGGACGTGCCCGGCCGCCGCGCGCTCGTCGAGCCGTTCGGCGGCGACTGGTACACGCAGGTCAAGAAGGAGACCGACACCGTCGTCGAGCAGCCCCTCCGCGTCGAACGGCGACTCGGGCTCGAGCTGAGCTTCGGCCGCGTCTCCGTGACCGAACGCGTCGTCGCGTACCAGCGGAAGGGCATCCGTGACCAGGCGACGATCGCGACGGTGCAGCTCGACCTGCCGGCGACGACGTTCGAGACGGAGGCGATCTGGTACGTGCCGACCGAGCCCCAGCTCGAGGGCCTCGAGCGGATGCCCACGCTGCTCTCAACGCTGCACGCGGCCGAGCACGCGATGATCGCGATCCTCCCACTCTGGGCGATGTGCGACCGGTGGGACATCGGCGGGCTCTCGACGAACTTCCACGAGGACACCGGCGCCCCGACCGTGTTCGTCTACGACGGGCACTCGGGCGGCGTCGGGCTCACCGAGCGCGGATTCGACCAGTTCGAGGGCTGGGTGGCCGACACCGTGCGCCTCCTCGAAGGCTGCCCGTGCGCTCACGGGTGCCCGTCGTGCGTCCAGAGCCCCAAATGCGGCAATCTGAACGAGTACCTGGACAAGGAGGGCGCCCTCACGCTGCTCCGGAGGATGTCGATTTCGGCGTAGCCCGTTCGTCGTAACCTCGTAAACCATTTCCCAAGGAGGACAAGCCATGCAGTACCTGCTGCTCATCCACGACGACCCGGGCGACTACTACGACGGCCTCGTCGAGGAATACGGGACGTACACGCAGGCGCTGGCCGCGTCGGGGGCGCTCGTCGGTGCCAACCAGCTTCAGCCGGCCGACACTGCAACGACGGTCCGTGTCCGCGACGGCGAGACGCTTTGCACCGACGGCCCCTTCATCGAGACGAAGGAGGCGCTCGGCGGCTACTACCTCGTCGAGGCGGACACGCTCGATGAGGCGATCGAGTGGGCGGCGAAGATCCCGTCCGCCCGGTTCGGGCATATCGAGGTGCGGCCGGTCGTCATGCGTCCGGCAGAGGTGAGCGCATAACGACGCTCGA
>CAZXZX010000169.1:0-7142 GCA_964645445.1 uncultured Gaiellales bacterium | reverse complement strand
CGCCCGCGCGCCAGCTCGACTGCCGCGCTCAGCCCGTGCACGGGCACGAAGCCGAGCTGCCGCACGGCGGTCGCGTCGGCGGCGCCGGCGACGAGGACCGCACCGATGCGCCCGAGCGCGGGCTGGCACGCGTCCCAATCGCGGAACGGCAGCAGCGGGTGCACACTGCGTCCGCTCCGGTAGTCCTCGATCCCGCGCACGTTTGCCGCCGCTCCGCGTTCGGCCTCTGCCAGCATCTCCGGGTCGCGACCGATGCGCGCGGCGTGGAAGAACGGGCGGTACGGCGCCTGTGTCGGATGCGCGAACGTGCGCGTGAAGCGGTGCACGAGGATCGCCGTCCCTCCGTCGACGACCGGGAACGCGTCGCGCCACAGCCGGAGCGCGAGCCCCAGGCCGAGATATGCGGCAAGGAGGGGGTTCGGTCGTTCTCGCGGGATGTACGGCGTTGTTCCCGGAATGCCGATGACGATGGCGTCGAGCGGGCCGTCGAGCTCCGCGCGCCGTAGCTCGACGGCACGAAGCAGCGCCTCCGCGTGTGCCACGGACGGCGGCCCTGCGTACGCCGCCGCCACCGTCAGCTCCGTCGGGAGCGCGTGCAGGATCTCGCGGCGTGCGCCGTCGGGCAGCGCCGCAAACACGTGCCGGAGCGGTGTGCGCGCAACGCGTTCTAGGGCCTCCGGGTCGTAGGGATAGCCTCGGAGCGCTCCCGACGTGCGCGGCTGGTTCAGGACGAGCGACACGCCGGCAACCGGAACGCGCCGGGCGAGCGCGCGCTCGAGCGAGACGCCGAGCTGCCAGCCCTCGGAAGCGCTCGTCTCGAGCAACGAGTACGCGCCCGCCGCGCGTAGCGCCTCCGCGCCGGCCGCGCCGAGCAGTGCACCCGGGCCGCCGTGCAGGACCGTCTCGGCTGCGCTCACGACGAGAACGAGCTCCGTGTCGACCAGCGCGCGATTGACCCGAAGCGGCGGCCGCACCGTATCGTCGAGGACGACGAGCTCTGGATCCTCGACATCGTGGATCACCACGTGCCCGTGGAAGCGGCGAGCGAGCTCGCGGGTGACGAGGCTTTCGAGCTCACGCTGCGTCGTACGGCGCGCAAAGCCGCACGCGACGAGGATCGTCTGGTACCCGCTCGGGATCCCGAGCCGCTCCAGCTCGTCGACGACCGCTCCGATCGCGAGCTGCCGCGGGTCGGAGGCCGCACCCGGAATCGGGAGCGCCGGAGGCTCGACGACGATCGTCGCGCGCCCCCGCCTGCGCACGAGCGCCTCGAGCGGCTCTCCTTCGAGCGGGAAGCGCAGCGCGTCGCGGACGGCCGCGCCGACGTCGGCCACCGAGGGGCCTGGAGGGGGTGGGCGAAGAACGACGGCGTCGTCCGGAACGGACGCGATGACGACCTTCGTGCCGGCCAGCAGCGGGATCCGGGGCATCGCCGCAAGACCTTAGACTCGAAGCGATGTCCCCGAAGACGCTAACGGGCCTGGAGCTGGAGCTGGACGACGCTCCGGCGCGCGAGTCCGACCTGTTCCTCGTCGACGGCAACAACCTCGCGTATCGCGCGTTCTTCGCCCTTCCGGAGGAGCTCGCGACGACGGAGGGCTTCCCGACGAACGCGCTCCTCGGCTTCACGAACATGCTCTTCAAGCTCCTCAGCGACTACAAGCCGAAGGGCGTCGCCGTCGCATGGGACACGCGGCCCGTCCACCGGGCGGCGGTCGCGGAGGCGGCGGACGTCGTCTACAAGGAGGGGCGCAAGCCGATGGCCGATCTGCTGCGGGAGCAGTTCCCGCACTTCCGGCCGATTGTCGAGGCGTTCGGGTACCGCAATCTCGAGTTCGAGGGGTGGGAGGCCGATGACGTCATCGCGACACTCGCCACACGCGCCGACGAAGCCGGGGTGCGCACGTGCGTCGTCTCGACCGACCGCGACGCGTTCCAGCTCGTGTCCGAGAACGTCTGCCTGATGATGACGCCGCGCGGCGTCAGCGACGTCCAGGTGTACACGCCGGAGCGCGTCGAGGCCCGGTACGGGATCCGGCCGGATCGGATTCCGGACTTCATCGGCCTCAAGGGCGACACGTCCGACAACATCCCGGGCGTTCCCGGCATCGGCGACAAGACGGCCGCACAGCTCATCTCGCAGTACGGCTCGCTCGAGGGCGTGTATGAGCATCTGGACGAGCTTTCGCCCGGTCGCCGCAAGAACCTGACCGAGCACGCCGACGACGCGCGCACGTCGAAGGAGCTCGCGACGATGCGCCGCGACCTCGATCTCGGCTGCGATCCGGCCGAGCTCGTGCTCGAGCCGCCCGACCGCTCGCAGCTGCGCGAGATCTTCCGCCGGTTCGAGTTCCGAGCGCTGCTCAACCGCATCGACACGCTCGACGAGGCGGTTCCCGCCGCCGCGCGCGTCGTCGCCGGCACCGGTGTCTCATGGAGCGTCGTCGACGAGTTGCCGAAGCTCGTGGGGTTCGTCTCGGTCGCAGTCGGAGGCGACCGCGCTGCCGTCGCCCGTGATGAGGATCCCGTGCTCGTCGCGCCCCTTCCCGACGATCTCGGCCTCGCTCTACGCGATGCCCGGATCATCGCGCACGACTACAAGGCGCTCCCGCGCGTGACGCAACTTCCCGCCGAGGACACGCTCATCGCCGCGTATCTGATCGAGCCGGGGCGACCGGGATACGAGCTCGACGACCTCGCGGCGGAGTACGGCGTCGAGGCGATCCCGGAGCCCGCGGCGGAGCAGGAGACGTCGGAGATCGTGCGAGCCGCCGAGGTCCCGCGTCGACTGGCACCGCTGCTCCGCGCACGCCTTCGCGAGCGCGGTAGCGAGGAGCTGTACGACCGCATCGAGCTCCCGCTGACCGCGGTGCTCGCCGCGATGGAGGACGCCGGCGTCAAGATCGACACGTACCGGATGGGCGAGATCACTGCGCGCCTATCCGACCGCGTCGAGGAGCTCGAATCGCGTGCCTACGAGCTCGCGGGCGAGGAGTTCATGCTCGGTTCGACCCAGCAACTCGCGCGCGTGCTGTTCGAGGATCTCGGGCTGACGCCGGGTCGGAAGGGCAAGACCGGCTACTCGACCGACACGCGCGTGCTGCGGACGATTCGTCACGAGCACCCGATCGTCGAGGTGATCGAGGAATGGCGCGAGCTGACGAAGCTGCTGAACACGTATCTCGGCCCGCTGCCGTCGCTCATCGGCGACGACGGCCGTCTGCACACGCATTTCAACCAGGCGGTTGCGGCGACCGGACGTCTCTCGACGTCGAACCCGAACCTGCAGGCGATCCCGATCCGGACGGAGCTCGGGCGCGAGATTCGCAGCGCCTTCGTCGCCGAGCCCGGCCACCGGCTCGTCTCGGCCGATTACTCGCAGGTCGAGTTGCGCATCCTCGCGCACGTCTCCGGTGAGCCGAAGCTGCGCGAGGCGTTCGCGCGCGGCGAGGACATCCACGCGGCGACGGCGGCCGAGGTGCTCGGCAAGGACCAGGCGACATTGACGAAGGACGAGCGCAACGTCGCGAAGATGGTCAACTTCGGGATCATCTACGGCATCTCCGCGTTCGGCTTGTCGGAGAACCTCGAGATCCCGCGCGACGAGGCGCAGGCGTATATCGACACATACCTCGCGCGCTTCCCGCTCGTGCAGGATTTCATCCAGCGCACGATCGAGCAGGCCGAGCGCGACGGCTACGTGACGACGCTGCTCGGTCGCCGGCGCCCGGTGCCGGAGATCCGTGCGTCCAACCGGCAGACGCGCTCGCTCGGCGAGCGGCTCGCCGTCAACTCCGTCATGCAGGGCACTGCGGCCGACATCATCAAGATCGCGATGGTGAACATCCACCGGCGGCTGCGCGACGAAGGACGTAGCTCGCGCCTCGTCCTCCAGGTGCACGATGAGCTGCTCGTCGAGGCGCCGGACGCGGAGGTGTCCACGGTCAAGGAGCTCGTGCGCACGGAGATGTGCGACGCGTATCCGCTAGACCCGCCGCTCGCCGTCGACGTCGGTGCCGGCGACGACTGGCACGAGGCGAAGGACTAGCAACCAGCGCGCATTCCGTAACAAGGCCTGGCCCCGCCTTACCCCGGTGTGCACGCGGTTCGGCCAACACGGACACGTCAGGGGCCAGGCCCTGTTACGTCTGTATCACGTCTTCGTCAGAAGGCTTCGGGCACCGAATCGGGGACGAGCCCGAGGCCCTGCCGCAGCTCCTCGATCAACTGCTGCGCGCGGTCGAGGAGCGTCGCGAGCGTGTCGAGCTCGCGCCGCGGAACCTCGAGGGTGACGCGCACGGGGGAGCGCGCCGTCGACGACAGCGCGAGCGACTCGTCGCCGTCGCGCGCGAGCGCGGTGAGATCGAGGTACTCGTCGCGGCCGAGCCTCGCTCCCGCGGCGAATCGCGCATCGGCGGCTCGCAGCCGGCCGGCGAGCACCTCCGGATAGTGCCCGGGCACGTGCACGGTCGCTTCCCCGCCGCGTAGACCAACGGCAACGGACCACCGTGTGTAGCCGTCCCCGGCGGCGTGCCGAAGGACCGCGACCGACACGGATTCGGTGTCGCCGATGGGGTAGCGCTCGTCCACGGGCCCCAGCGTATCCGCGTCGTGTGGGCTAACAACGCGGCCCCGAGGGCGTCTACAAACGTGGGGCTATACTGCCCGCCTCATATGGCAAACGACACGATCAACGACCCACGGCTCGAGGAAGGCGTCTGGACGACCGGCCCCGACGGCGAGCTGATTCCGGACTACGAGTCGACCTTCCCGACGATCAACGAGGGCGAGGTCGTCAACGGCACCGTCGTCCGCGTGGACAAGGACGAGGTGCTCGTCGACATCGGCTACAAGTCCGAGGGCGTCATCCCCGTCAGCGAGCTCTCGATCCGCCGGTCGGTGAATCCGGCCGACGAGGTCGCCGTCGGCGACGAGATTGCCGCGCTCGTGATGACGAAGGAGGACGCCGAGGGGCGTCTGATCCTGTCGAAGAAGCGCGCGCGCTTCGAGATCGCCTGGAAGGCGATCGAGGCGGCGTACGAGCAGGGTGACCCGGTCAACGGCCGCGTCATCGAGGTCGTCAAGGGCGGCCTCATCCTCGATCTCGGCGTGCGCGGGTTCCTGCCCGCCTCGCTCGTCGACATCCGCCGCGTGCAGGATCTCGACGAGTACCTCGGCCAGGAGCTTCGCTGCAAGGTGATCGAGCTCAACCGCTCACGCAACAACGTCGTGCTTTCGCGCCGCGCCGTGCTCGAGGACGAGCGCAAAGAGATGCGCCAGGCGATTCTCGACCGGCTCAACCCGGGCGACGTCGTCGAGGGGACGATCTCGAACATCGTCGACTTCGGCGCCTTCGTCGACCTGGAGGGGATGGTCGGGCTGATTCACATCTCGGAGCTGTCGTGGAGCCACGTCAATCATCCGTCCGAGGTGCTCGAGATCGGCCAGAAGGTCAAGGTGAAGGTGCTCGACATCGACCGCGACCGCCAGCGGATCTCACTCGGACTGAAGCAGACGCAGACCGATCCGTGGCAGCAGGTGCTCGAGAGCTACCAGGAAGGCGACGTCGTCGAGGGCAAGGTCACGAAGGTCGTCACGTTCGGCGCCTTCGTCGAGATCCTGCCGGGCGTCGAGGGCCTCGTGCACATCTCCGAGCTCGCGCAGCATCACGTCGAGAACCCGCGCGAGGTCGTCTCGCAGGGTGACACGGTGAAGGTGCGCATCCTCGAGGTCGACGCCGAGCGCCGGCGCCTGTCGCTGTCGCTCAAGCGCGTCGACGACGGGATGCCCGCTCAGCCGAAGCCCGGCGAGGAGGCCGCTCCGCCGGCGATCGATCTCTCCGAGGACGTGTTCGCAGAGGAGGCGGCCGCGCCCGAGGCGTCGGCTGAGGTGGAGGCGGAGGTGGCGGAGCCGGCCGACGAGGCCGACGCGGAGCCCGAGGCCTCCGCGGACTAGTGACTCGGCGACCGTTCGCGGTCGCGATCACCGGCGGTATCGCGGCGGGGAAGAGCGAGGCGCTCGCGGCATTCGCGCGCCACGGCGCCGCCACGCTCTCTGCGGATACCATCGTCCACGATCTGCTCGCGCACGACGACGACGTTCGCGACGCGATCCGCGAGCGCTGGGGGGAAGAGGCGGTGGGCGATCGCGCCCGCATCGGCGACATCGTCTTCCGCGATCGGGCCGAGCTCGACTGGCTCGAGCAACTCCTCCATCCGAAGACGCGCGCGACTGCCGACGCATGGATCGCATCCGTCGACGCACCCGTTGCGGTCGTCGAGGTCCCGCTCCTGTACGAGACCGGCGGCGAGAAGCGCTTCGACGCCGTCGTCGTCGTCACAGCGCCACCCGATGTGCGCGAGGCGCGCCGGCCGGGCCTCGCCGAACGCGAATCGCGGCTCATCCCCGACGGCGAGAAGGTGACCCGGGCCGATTACGCGTTCGTCAACGACGGTTCGCTCGATGCCCTCGACGCGTTCGTCGACTCGACGTTGAAGGCGCTGTGCGGCTCCTGAGGCGGCTCACGCTCACGGCTGCGGTGATCGCGGCCGCGCTCGGTGCCTTCCTCTATCTGCAGCGCACGGAGCCTCCGTGGTGGGCGCGGCTCTGGTTTCCGCTTCGCTACGCATCCATCGTGCGCGGGCACGCCGCCGACTACCGGCTGAATCCGGCTCTGCTCGCCGCCGTGATCGAGGAGGAGAGCAAGTTCGACGCGGGTGCGCGCTCGCGCACCGGCGCCATCGGCCTCATGCAGCTGCAGCCCGCCACGGCGAAGGGCATCGCGATCCGCACGGGCGGCTCCCGATTCGTCGTCGCCGATCTGTACAAGCCCGAGATCAACGTTCGCTACGGCGCGTGGTATCTCCGGCACCTGCTGGACAAGTACGACGACGAGAAGACCGCGCTTGCCGCGTACAACGCCGGCCAGGAGAACGTCGACCGCTGGCTCTCGAAGCGGGAGCCCGTCCAGTTCCCGGAGACGCGCGCCTACGTCGACCGCATCGAACGGCTGAAGGGGATCTACCGCCGTGCGTACCGCAGCGAGCTCGGTCTCAAGTAGCCGCCGCGGATACCCTGTCCCGCGTGGCTGCGCTGACGACATCGAGCACCTATCGCCCGACCGGCGACCAGCCCCGGGCGAT
>CAZXZX010000168.1:0-9229 GCA_964645445.1 uncultured Gaiellales bacterium | reverse complement strand
GCAGCCGAGCCGCGCGAACGAGGTCGCCGGGCGGCCGCTCGGATCGTCACTGCGCGTCTTTCGGCAGGGGAAAACGGTGACGGTTCCCTCGTGGCACGGGGAGTCCATGTCGAGCGTGGTCGCGCGCATGAAGGCGGGCGCACTCGTGATGGGGAAGGCGAGGCACGTCGGTTCGCTCTATCTCGTGCCGACGACGACAGGCTGGGCGTGCGTGCAGGGAGCACGGTTCCTGACCTGCCACCGAGGACTCCTGAGCCAGGGCGTGACGTACGAGTTCCAGTCGACGGGGACTGGTATCGCCGTCTACGGCGTCGCGGCGGACGACGTCGCTCGCGTGTCGCTCGGGAAGCAGACGGCCACGGTGCGCGACAACGTGTTCTTCCTCACGCGCGCGATGAAGCTGAGCCCGCTGCCGAAGACGTTCGGGACGCTCACCGTCACGTATCGCGACAGGCGCCCGCCGGCGCGCGTCGCGCTGCGCTGAGGATCGCCTCCCGCTCGAGCGGGACGATCGAAAGCTCCGGCGGCGGTCGGCGGAGGAAGCGCGCGACGAGGAACAACTCGTCCACGTCGAGGTCGCCCGCACGCCGCGCCGCCGCGAGGCCGGCCTCGATCTCGAGGTGCGCGCCGCCGCCCGGCGGCAGCGTCCGCTCGGCCGCGATCCGGCCGCCGGCGAGGAAGAACGCGCGGGTGTAGCCGGGCTCGGCCGCCGGCACGAGCAGGCAGCGCTCGAGCGCCCGCAGCCGCGCGAGGCGCTCGAGGTCGCGGCAGACGTGCTCGAGCGCGTCGATCCGGTCGCGCAGCCGCGCCGCGTCCTCGAAGCGGCGGGCGTCCGACAGCGCTGCGAGCTTTCGCCGCAGCCGCGGCAGCGCTGCCGCCGGCCGCTCGAGCTCCACGGACAGCAGCGCCCGCGCCGCCACCTGCGCCCGGCGCCGCGAGCGGATCGGCCCGACCGCGGTCGGTTGCGACGATGCGACCACGCCGTCGCCGCGCTTGCGGAGCCAGAGGTGACGGTCGGGCCGTGCGACGCGCGCGTTCGCCGGCGGGTGGAGCTCGCGGATGAGCCGAAGCTCTGCCAGCGCCGCCTCGAGCTCGGAGCCCGACACGCGCCACTCGATCCGCTCGGTCGCGCCGACTGCCGCCTCGACCGCCGGCCGCAGCTTCTCCGAGCGGAAGTACGAACGCAGCCGTGCGCGCAGGTCGCGGGCGCACCCGACGTACAGCACCTGGTCGTTGCGATCGCGAAAGAGGTACACGCCGGGACGTTGCGGCGCGCCGAACGCGAGCTGTCGCTTGTCCCACACCCGGCGCGTTCGCGTCGCGGCGAGCGCGACGAGGTCGGCGACGGTCGCCGCGCCGCGCTCTTGCGCGAGCCCGATGAGCGCAAGCAGCACCTCCGCCGTCGCCTGCGCGTCCGGAAGCGCACGGTGGCACGGCTGCACCGCTGTTCCGAGGAAATCCGCAAGCTGCGCGAGCGACGCGCGCGGCACGCGGCCCGCCAGCAGCCGCCGAGCGAGCGTGACCGTGTCGACCACCGGATTCGCGAGCCGCGACCCCGTCAGTCGCACCGTCTCGCGGTCGAGGAACGCGAGGTCGAACCGGGCGTTGTGGGCGACGAGCACGGCATCGCCTGCGAACGCGAGAAATCGACGAACCGCAAGCGATGGCGGCAGCGCGCCGTGCAGCTGCCGGTTGGAGAGCCCGGTGAGAGCGGCGACCCCCGGCCCGAGCGGCATGCCTGGGTTCACGAGCGTCTGGAACTCCTCCGCGAGCTCGAGCCCGCGGAGGCGGACGGCGCCGATCTCGCAGATCTGCGCGGAGCCGGGGCGGAGTCCCGTGGTCTCGAGGTCGACGACGACGTACGTCGCGCGCTCGAGGAGAAGGTCGCCGCCGGGCGGGCTTGCGAGCCCGACCGCATCGCCGTTCCACGCCAGCCGGGCGTCGGCCTCGACGACGTCGTCGAGCAGCGTGCGGGCGAGCGCGACGGGAGCGGAGCGGAGGGCGAAGAGCCGCCGGGCTGCCTCCTCGGCGAGGACGGGGCCGCGGCGTTCCTCGACCAGCTCGACGAGGCGGTCGGCCGCATCGAGCCTGAGCTGCATGCCCGAAGACTAATCGAACAGACGTTCGGTTGCTAACTCCGAACCGCCTGCTTCGTCAGAAACAATGCCGCGCCTCTTCCATGGGACGATCGACTCGACTCTCTCGATGGCTTCGCCTTGCCCCGCTCGCGGGGCTGGCCGCGCTCGCCGCCGGCTGTGGCGGGGCGGCGTCGAACGCCGGCGGCCCTGCCCCGGCGGCGGCCGCGCCCATCCTCAAGATCTCGTCCGGCCCGGAGTTTCCCGTCTTCCGGGTCGCGCAGGACACGTCGATCGACTATCTCGACCCGGGCCTGACGTACAGTCCGGAAGGGCTCAACGTCATCTGGAACGTCTATCTCCCGCTGCTCGGCTACCGGCACGTGAACGGCGCCGGCGGCTCGACCATCATCCCGTATCTCGCGCGCGCCCTCCCACACGTCTCGGCGGACGGTCGGAGGTACACGCTCGTCCTGCGGAAGGGGCTCACGTACTCGAACGGCCAGCCGGTGAAGGCGAGCGATTTCAAAGCGACGGTTGAGCGCGACTTCAAGCTCGACTCGCCGGGCGCGGGGTACTTCTACAACATCGTCGGCGCCGACGAGGCGCGGAAGACGAAGGGCGACACCATCTCGGGGATCGTCGCCGACGATGCGAAGGGGAAGATCACGATCACCCTGAAGACGCCGCAGGGTGACTTCGCCAACGTGCTCGCGAGCGAGTTTGCGGCGCCCGTCCCAGCGAGTGCAGCTGCGTCCGACACGTCGACGCATCCGCTTCCGGCAACAGGGCCGTACGTCATCCAGAGCTATGCGCCGAACAAGCAGATCGTCGAGGTTCGCAACCCGCACTTCCACGCGGCGCAGTTCGACGGCAACGTGCCCGCCGGGAACCCCGACAAGGTCGTCTGGGACATCGTCGGCGACGCAGCGACCGCGCTGAAGCGGACGACGGGCGGCCAAGACGACTGGGATCCGCAGCCGATCCCAGAGGCGAGCCTCGCCGAGACGCAGGCGAAGTATGGCGACCAGCTGAAGATCTACACGCCGCCCAACACCTACTACTTCTTCATGAACACGAAGGTCGCGCCGTTCGACAAGCTCAAGGTGCGGCAGGCGGTCAACTACGCCATCGACCGGCGGGTGCTCGTCGGTATATACGGCGGGCTGGCGCGCCCGACGGAGAACATCCTGCCCCCGACGTATCCCTCGTACACGAAGCACTCGCTCTACCGTCACGACCTGGCGAAGGCGCGGAGCCTGATCAAGGCGGCGGGCGCGGTCGGCGCGCGCGTGACGGTCTGGAACCACGATCGCGGGCTCGACCCCAAGGCGACGGAGTACCTCGTCAAGGTCCTCGACTCGATCGGGCTGAAGGCGAAGCAGCACATCGTCACGTCGGCGGTCTACTGGGCGACCGTCGGAAACGAGGCGACGAACGCCCAGATCGGATTCGCCGACTGGTTCCAGGACTACCCGCATCCGCTCGACTGGTTCGACGTGCTCCTGAACGGCGAGCGGATCACGAAGACCTACAACAACGACTATGCGAACTTCGACGACAAGAAGGTGAACGCCGAGATCGATGCCCTGAACAAGCAGGTGATCCCGACCAGCCCGGTCAACTCGCGCTGGGCCTCGCTCGATCGCCAGATCATGCTTCGGGCGCCTTGGGCGCCGTTCCTCAACCGGGAGTTCACCGACTTCTTCAACGAGAAGGTGGACCTCGGCTGCTACATCAACCACGTCGTCTACGGGTTCGACTACTCGACCATCTGCATGAGATAGTGCGCCACGACGAATCAACACCCCGGGAGGGAACATGCATCTGAGACCACGGCTGCGGCACCTGGCGGTGCTCGGCCTCGCCGGCCTCGCGCTGGCAGCGGTCGGAGTGAGCGCGGCGCAGTCCAAGCCGCTTCACTCGACCGCGACGACGATCATCGACGGCACGACGGACACGGTCACGAACGTCGATCCGGCCGGGAACTACGACTACGGCTCGGCGACGGTCGACCTGCTCGTCTACCAGCACCTGTTCGACTATCCGATCGGCCACAAGAGCCCGACCCCTTCCCTCGCGACCGGCTGCACGGCCAACGCCGCCCAGACGGCGTGGACGTGCGCGCTCCGCAAGGGCGTGAAGTTCTCGAACGGCGATCCCTTCACGTCGGCTGATGTGAAGTGGTCCTTCGATCGTGTCAACAAGATCAAGGACCCGTCCGGGATCTACGGGCTGCTCGCGAACCTGAAGAGCGTCACGACGAACGGCGACTTCAGCGTCACGTTCAACCTCAAGTCACCGCAGTCGACGTGGCCGTTCATCCTGACGACCGGCGCAGGGACGATCGTTGATCACAACGTGTATCCGGCGGACAAGATCGTCGCTAACACCGACGTGAAGAACCTCGTCGGCACCGGCCCGTACGTGCTGTCGAAGTTCACGCCGGGCCAGCAGGCCGTCTTCACCCCGAACCCGAACTACGACGGGACGCTCGGATCCGTGAAGAACGGCGGCGTGATCATCGACTACTACTCGAAGTCGTCGACCATGAAGCTCGATCTCCAGAAGGGGACGATCGACATGGCATTCCGCGACTTCACGCCGACCGAGTACGCCGCCCTCGGCAAGACGAGCGGCATCAAGGTCTACAAGGGCAACGGCGTCGTCATCCGCTATCTCGTCCTGAACGTGAAGCGGGCGCCGACGAACAATCCCGCCGTTCGCAAGGCAATCGCCTACCTCTTCCCGAGGCAGGACATCGCGACGCGGGTCTACCATGGCAACGTTCAGCCGCTGTACTCGATGGTGCCGGCCGGCCTGCCCGGTCACACCAACGCGTTCGGCGAGCTGTACGGCATGGCGCCGAGCACGGCGAAGGCGGCCGCGGTCCTCAAGGCCGCACACGTGAAGACGCCTGTGCCGCTCACCGTCTGGTGGACGCCGTCGCACTACGGTGACGCGTCGGCTGACGAGTACACCGAGATCCAGCGCGCTCTCAACGCGAGCGGGCTGTTCAAGGTGACGCTGAAGTCGGCCGAGTGGGCGACATACTCGAAGACGCTGGGAACGCAGTACGGTGCGTTCCAGCTTGGTTGGTTCCCGGACTACGTGGACGCCGAGGACTACCTCGTCCCGTTCTACGCGTCGGGAAGCAACTTCACGTCGAATGGCTACAAGAACGCGGCCATGGACGCGATCCTCAAGAAGGAGCAGGGCGCGAAGAGCACCGCGGTGCGCCTGGGCTTCGTGAAGCAGGCCCAGACGATCGCGGCGCAGGATGCCCCGATCATCCCGTACTGGCAGGGCGCGATGCTCGCGGTCGGCCGGTCGAACATCCAGGGGATCCAGTCCACGCTCGATCCGACGTACCTGATGCGGTTCTGGGAGCTGACGAAGTCCTAGTTCCTTGACGGTGGGGAGCGTCTTCGGGCGCTCCCCACCCCTACACTCAGATTCAGATGGGCACTCAGGGATCCTCGCTCAAGCGATACGCGATCACGCGCCTTGCGCTCGTCGTGCCGATGGTATTCATCCTTCTGACGCTCGTCTTCCTGCTCATGCGCGTCGCGCCGGGCAACCCTGTGTCGGCGTCGCTCGGCGGGCATGCGCCGCCGGCGGTGATCAAGCAGATCAGCCATCAGCTGGGCTACGACAAGCCGGTCTACGTGCAGTACTGGCACTACCTCGGGCAGATCGTCCGGGGCAACTTCGGCACGACCATCTCCGATCGCCGCTCGGTGGGGAGCATCATCCTCGTGAACGGCGCGGCGACGCTCGAGCTCACGTTCTTCGCGATGCTCGTCGCGATCGCCGTCGGCATGCTCGTCGGCCTCGTTTCGGGGCGCTTCCGCGACTCGCCGGTCGATGCGGGGGGCCGTCTGTTCGGGATCGTCGTCTACGCCACACCGGTGTTCTTCCTGGGGCTGCTCGCGCAGCTCGTCTTCGGCGTCTGGCTCGGCTGGCTGCCGATCTCGGACCAGGCGAGCCCGATCACGCAGGCGCTCATGCCGACCCACACGAACATCTTCGTCATCGATGCGATCATCGACCGGGACTGGAGCGCTCTCTGGGACGTGATCAAGCACCTCATCCTTCCCGCCATGACGCTCGGGATCGTGTACGGCGGCGTCTTCATCCGCCTGATTCGCGTCAACGTGATCCGGACGTTGAAAGAGGACTACATCGAGGCGGCGCGGGCACGCGGCATCAACGAGCGCGCCGTCGTCTACCACCACGCGTTCCGGAACGCGCTCGTGCCGGTCATCACCGTCGTCGGCTTGCAGCTGGCGCTCCTCCTCGGTGGCGCGATCCTCACCGAGACGACGTTCAACTGGCCGGGGATCGGCCACGAGCTCTACGTCTACCTCCAGAACCGCGACTACGCGGCTGTGCAGGGAATCGTCGTCGTCTTCGCGCTCGTCGTCGTCGCAGCGAGCATCGTCATCGACTTCGCCGCCGCGTTCATCGATCCGCGGGTGCGGTACTGATGGCGGCGACTGCGACAGTCCGGCTTCAGCGCCGCTCGGTCGGGATCAGGCGCGCGCTTGCGCCCATCGCGGAAGCGCGCGGTGTTGCGCGGACCTTGCTCTGGTCGGGGACGGCGATCACGCTCGTCTTCGTCCTGCTCGCGATCTTCGCTCCGATTCTCTCCCCGTACGGCTTCGACCAGTACCAGTCGGGTGGGCACCGTTTCGCGCAGCTGGCGCATCCGTCCCATGCGCACCTCTTCGGCACGACGGTTCAGTCGACGGACGTGCTGTCGCGCATCGTCTGGGGCGCGCAAACGGAGCTCGAGGTGGTCGGGCTCGCGCTCGCGTTCGGGCTCCTCGTCGGGGTGCCGCTTGGGCTCATCTCCGGGTACTTCGGCGGGCCGTTCGACCGCGGCGCCGTCCTGTTCATGGACGCGATGTTCGCGTTCCCGCCGCTGCTTCTCGCGATCGTCATCGCCTTCCTGCTCGGAGGGAGCGTCAGTTCCGGCGTGCTCGTGGCCGCAGTTGCGATCACCATCACCTATATCCCGCAGTACTTCCGCGTCGTGCGCAACCACGTCATCAGCGTCCGAGAAGAGCCGTACGTCGAGGCCGCCCGCGCACTCGGTGCCAAGCCGTTCACCATCCTCCGCCGGTACGTCTTCTTCAACGTGGTGCAGAACGTTCCGGTGATCGCAACGCTCAACGCCGCGGACGCGGTGTTGACACTGACCGCGCTCGGCTTCCTCGGCTACGGCGTGCAGCCGTCGCAGGGCGCAGAGTGGGGGTACGACGTCTCGCGCGCGGTGTCGGACGCTGCGTCGGGCATTTGGTGGACCGGCCTCTTCCCGGGTCTTGCGATCGTGCTCCTCGTCACGGGGCTGACGCTACTCGGCGAAGGCCTGAACGAGACGATCAACCCGGTGCTGCGCCGCCGCACGATCCGCAAGGTCGACTTCGCCGCGCCGAGCCTCGAGCCGGCGTCGGAGATCCTCGAGCCGTGAGCGCTGTTCTCGAAGTACGGCACCTACGGCTCTGGTACGGCACCGCGCGCGGTTCCGTCCGTGCAGTCGACGATGTGTCGCTCGAGATCAACGCGGGCTCGGTGCTCGGCCTCGTCGGAGAGTCTGGGTGCGGGAAGTCGACGCTCGGCCGCGGCATCCTCGGCCTCCTTCCGGAGGGCGCGCGGGCCGACGGCGAGGTGCTGTACAAGGGCCGCAACCTCGTGGCGATGTCGCCGCGCGAGCTGCGCAGGCTTCGCGGGCCGGATCTCGGGCTCATCTTCCAGGAGCCGATGACGCGGCTGAACCCGCTGCTGCGCATCGAGGATCACTTCAAGGAGACGCTCGAGCAGCACGAGTCCAAGCTCACGGACAAGGAGGTGCGCCGGCGCTCGCTCGACACGCTCGGACGCATGGGCATCCCGCCGACGCGCTTCCGCCAGTACCCGCACGAATTCTCCGGCGGCATGCGGCAGCGCATCATGATCGCGCTCGCGCTCGTGCTGCGGCCGTCACTCCTCGTCGCGGACGAACCGACGACGTCGCTCGACGTGATCGTCGAGGCGCAGATCCTGCGGATCCTCGCCGATCTGAAGGAGAACTTCGACACGGCGCTGCTGCTGATCACGCACAACCTCGGGATTGTGGCCGAGGCGTGCGATCGGGTGGCCGTGATGTACGCCGGCCAGATCGCGGAGGAGGGCCCGGCACGCGACGTGTTCGCCGAGCCGATGCATCCGTACACACGCGAGCTCCTGCGCTCGACGATCTCCCTCGACACCCAGGAGCTGCACTCGATCCCAGGCGCGCCGCCGAACCTCATCGCTCCGCCGAGTGGCTGCCACTTCCATCCTCGCTGCCCGGACGTGATGCGGGTCTGCCCGGCGCGCGACCCGATCGAGACTTCGCCGGAGCCGGACCGCCGCGTCCTCTGCTGGCTGCACGGGCCGGAGAGCGAGATCCCGGACGGCGGTTCCGCGCCGATGGAACGGGAGCAGATCGCAGTCGCGGAGGAGGCATGAGCGTCGACGAGGACGTGCTGGTCTCCGTCCGCGGGCTCAAGACCTACTACTCGATCCGCGGAAGCTTCGCAGACCGCCTCGTCGGCCGGACCGGCGCGGCGGTGCGTGCGGTCGACGACGTCTCGCTCGACCTGCGCAAAGGTGAGGTGCTCGGGCTCGTCGGCGAGTCGGGCAGCGGCAAGACGACGTTGGGGCGGACGCTGCTCGGGCTCGTGCCGGCGACAGAGGGAAGCGTCGAGTTCGAGGGGCAGGAGATAACCCGGCTCAGCGAGCACGAGCGCCGCCTCATCCGTCGCCGGATGCAGATCGTCTTCCAGGATCCGCACGCGTCACTCAACCCCGCGATGACCATTGCGCAGGCCGTCGGGCACCCGCTCGAGATCCACGGGCTCGCGAGGAGCCAGGAGGACATCCAGTTGCGGGTCGCGGAAGTACTCGAACGGGTCGGCCTCGTGCCGGCGGAGCAGTTCATGGACAAGTACCCGTCCGATCTCTCCGGCGGGCAGAAGCAGCGGGCCGTGATCGCGCGGGCGATCATCCTCAACCCGGTGCTGCTCGTCGCGGACGAGCCGGTGTCGATGCTCGACATGAGCGTGCGGGCGAAGATCCTCGAGCTGATGCTCGCGCTGAAGCACGACTTCGACCTGACGTACCTGTAC
>CAZXZX010000167.1:0-8274 GCA_964645445.1 uncultured Gaiellales bacterium | reverse complement strand
CCGGCGCCCGACTCCTCGCTCGCGACCGACCGGATCTACTTCGTCATGACCGACCGGTACGCGAACGGCGATCCTGCAAACGACACGGGCGGGCTCAAGGGCACGGTCACGATCACGGGGTACGACCCGACGTCACCTGCGTGGTGGCACGGCGGCGACCTCGAGGGCCTTACCGGCGGCTGCACCGATCCGAGGCACGGGCTGCAGCGGATCAAGGATCTCGGCTTCAACGCCATCTGGATCACGCCGGTCGTCGTGAATCAGATCTCACAAGGGGACAGCGGCGGCTATCACGGCTACTGGGGGCTCGACTTCACGCGCGTCGATCCGCATCTCGGCACCGATCAGGACTTCGCCGATTTCACCGCCTGCGCACACAAGCTCGGGATGAAGGTGATCCTCGACGTCGTCGTCAACCATACGGGCGACATCATCGAGGACGGCTCGACCTACAACGCCGCGCCGTACCGCGACTGCCGCGGCAAGGTATTCAACCCGGTGAAGTACGTCGGGAAGAAGACGTTCCCGTGCATGAGCGTGTCGAAGATGCCGAATGTCCCCTTCGTGCTGCCGGGCCTCGCGCACGTGAAGAAGCCGGCATGGCTGAACGACCTGACGAACTACCACGAGCGCGGCCCCGTCGACTTCTCCTCGTGCAACCAGGCGTGCTACGAGCAGGGCGACGTCTTCGGGCTCGACGACCTCTTCACCGAGAAGCCTGCGGTCGTGAACGGGCTCGTGCAGATCTACGCGGGCTGGATCGAGAAGTACAAGCTCGACGGCTTCCGCGTCGACACCGCGCGCCACCTCAACGCGGGCTTCTGGCGCTTGTGGGACCCGAGGATGATCGCCGCCGCGAAGAAGGTCGGCGTGAGCGACTTCCAGATCTTCGGCGAGGTGCCGATCGCGAGCACGATCGACCAGTCGCCGTACGTGCGCGATCGCGGCATCCCGAGCGTCCTCGACTTCCCCTTCCAGGACGCGGCGACCGGCTATGCGTCGGGCGGCTCGAGCGCGCTCGCGATGCTGCATCGCCTCCAGGACGACGACTACTACCGCACGCCGGACGGCGTGGACGTGACGCCGCCGACGTTCCTCGGCAACCACGACATGGGCCGCGCCGCGTACGAGATCGCGTCGCAGGGCGGTGGGCTGAGCGGGGCGTCGCTGCTGGCGCATCTCGAGCTCGGCTATGACCTCCTGTACCTCATGCGCGGCGCGCCCGTCGTCTACTACGGCGACGAGGTCGGCATGATCGGCACCGGCGGCGACCAGGCCGCGCGCCAGGACATGTTCCCGACGCAGGTGACCGACTGGCAGACGCAACCGCGCGTAGGCTCCCCGCCGATCGGCAAGGGCTCGTCCTTCGACGTGACGAACGACCCGATCGAGGGCGAGATGAAGCAGCTGGCGGAGCTTCGACAATCGAACGCGGCACTCGCGACGGGCTGGACGATTCCGCGGTACGCGAAGGGCAGCGTGCTCGTCGTCAGCCGCGTCGATCCCTCGACGAAGACCGAGTACGTCGCGGCGTTCAACAACGAGACCGCGAGTGCGACGGTGACGGTGCAGACGTCGACCGCCGGCAGCTGGTCGTCGCTGCTCGGATCCGGGACCCCGACCTCGACTGCGACGGGAAGACTGAGCTTGACGATCCCGCCCGTGGGCGCGGTCCTCCTGAAGGCGAAAGGCGCCGTCCTCACCGCGCCGCTGCCGAAGCCGAAGTTGGCGGTCGCGGCCGACGATCTCAGCAGCCTCTTCGCCGCGACGGCGACTGTGGCCGATCCGGCTCCCGTCAGCGTCGGGTTCGCGTGGCGAACCGCCTCCGGCTCGTGGCACCGGATCGACGTCGACACGTCGCCGCCGTTCCGCGGCTTCATCGATCCCGCGAAGTTCCACAGGCACGAGCGCATCCAGGTGGTCGCCGTCGCGCGTTCGCTCGACGGGAAGACGGCCGTCTCTGCCGTCGTACCGTTCACCGTCCCCTGATCCTCTCCATCCCCGAGCCGTTCGACTTCACGCTGACGACCGAGCGCTTCCGCGCATTCGGAATCGACCGCTCCAGCCTGTGGCACGAGGGCGGCCTTCATCGCGTTGTCGCTGGTCGCGAGGTGCGGATCGAGGCGGCGGAGGGAGGCGTCGACGTGGAGCCGCTCGACGCCGAGACCGAGCCGGTGGCGCGGGCCGTGCTCGGTCTCGCGTTCGACCTGGCGCCGTTCTACGCCTGGGCGGCAGGTGACGACGTGCTCGGACCCATCGTTCCGCGCCTCGCCGGTTTCCGGCCTTCCCTCGCGCCCGACCCTTTCGAGATGCTCGTGGGCGCGATCACGTCGCAGCAGGTGTCGCTCTTCTCCGCGCTCGCCATCCGCAACCGGCTGATCGAACGCTTCGGCATCCGCGCGGCGGAAGCGTGGGCGTTCCCGACGCGCGACCGCCTCGCAGGCGCACGCGAGGAGGAGCTCGTGGCGGCCGGCTTCTCGTTGCGGAAGGCGGAGTACGTCATCGGGCTTGCGCGCGCCGACATCGACCTGCATGGGCTGGCCCCGCTCTCGGACGACGAGGTGCGTGCCCGGCTCGTCGCGCTGCGCGGCATCGGGGAGTGGACGGCGGAGTGGTTCCTCGCCCGGCATCTCGCGCGCCCGCACGCGTGGCCCGCCGGCGACCTCGCCCTGCGCAAGGCGGTTGCGCCGCTGGACATCGAGGCGGCACACGTACGCTTTCACCCGTTCGAGAACCTGTCCGCGCACTACCTCCTGCTGTCCAACCGCGTCCCGTGATCCGCCAAGCGACAGAAACCGACTCGCAGCTCGTTCAGGAGCTTTGGCACGCGTTCAACGTC
Organism: uncultured Gaiellales bacterium; assembly: GCA_964645445.1. Classification (GTDB taxonomy): domain Bacteria; phylum Actinomycetota; class Thermoleophilia; order Gaiellales; family Gaiellaceae; genus Palsa-739. The sequence goes on along the minus strand of CAZXZX010000167.1, from coordinate 5,435 downwards.
GAGATCCCCGACGCGTCCTGGCGCGACCCGGACGAGGACGACTTCCATCCGGACGCGTCCTTCCTCGCCGGCGACGACGGGCTCGTCTCGCTCTCGCGAGACGGCTCGCGGCACTTCGTCGTCGACGTCCTCTACGTCCGGCCCGCCGCCCGCGGCACCGGTCTCGCCAAGGCCCTCCTGCGCGCCGCTGCCGAGCATGCGCGCGAGCAGGGGGCGGAGGTCCTCGAGCTCGACGTCCTCGAGCACAACGAAGGCGCCCGCCGCTTCTATGACCGGCTCGGCTTCGCAACGGTCGAGCGCCGTCTCGCCGCGCCCGTGTCCGCGCTGCTCGCTGCGGAGACCGAAGGCGCGACCTTCGGCTTCGTCCACGTGCAGGCCGACGACGGCGACAAGGTTCGTCGAGACGCTGTGAAGGTGCTGCGCGAGGAGCCCGACGTCGAGGTCGGCAGCGGCTGGGTGCGCGTGCGTGCGGACGCGACCGATGCGGATCCGGCGAAGCTCAAGACGCTCGCGCGAGAGTTGTCGTACACGAGCGCAGGGGTCACGCTCGCCCTGGGTGTCGAGCGCGGCGCAGTCGTTCGCTACAACCTCTTCGACCGTGGCTCCGACGTCGACGAATACCTCTCCGTCCCCGAGTACTACGAGCCGCTTCCCCCGGGGGACGTCTTCGCGATGGGCGCGAACGCGACGGTCGTCGCGCGGCTCACCGGAGCAGATCCCGGTCGTGTGCGCGAGGTCGTGCGCACTGCCGTGACCCCTTCCGAGCTCCCACCGGCGCAGGAGCTGTACGAGCAGATCGCATCGGTGCTCGGAGTCGAGCCGTGATCACCCTGTACGACGCGCCCCGCTGCCCGTACTGCGCGCGGGTGCGCATCGTCCTCGCCGAGAAGCGGATCGAGTTCGAGGCGATCGAGATCGACCTCGACGACCGGCCCGCGTGGATCTACGAGAAGAACTCGACCGGGCGCGTGCCCGTCGTCGAGGAGGACGGATGGACGCTTCCCGAGTCGGCCGTGATCATGGAGTACCTCGAGGAGCGGTATCCGGAGCCGGCGCTACTCGCCGCCGATCCTGCCGACCGCGCGCTCGCGCGGCTGCGCATCTTCCGGCACGACGCGTTCACGAAGCCGTACTACGCGCTGCGGCGCGGCGACGCAGGCGCGGGCCCGCTGTTCGCCGAGCAGCTCGAACGGCTCGACGCCGCGCTCGAGGAGCGCCCGTGGCTCGGCGGTCCCGAGTACGGGCTCGCCGACATCGCGTACGTCCCGTGGGTGCTGCGCGCACGCGATCGCATGGAAGTGGCGCTCGACCCATATCCTGCGCTCGACGAGTGGCTCACACGGCTGCTCGAGCGTCCAGCCGTCGCCGAGGAGGCACATGTCGTCGCAGCTCTCTGAGCTCCCGTCCGTCGTCGACGCCGTCTGGCTGGCCGCCCACCTCGGGGAGGACGATCTCGTCGTCGGCGACGTGCGCGGCCCGAACGCGCACACGCGCGGGCACATCCCCGGGTCGCGCCCGCTCGTGCTCGGCTCCCCGCCGCCGTCCGCCGACGAGGGCTCGCTGCGCGAGCTCGCGGACGAGATCGTGCTGCGGCTGCGGAGGCACGGCATCACCGGCCGTGAGCGGCTCGTTCTCGTCGACCGTGGCGACGGCGTCGGCGCGATGCCGACGGCGCAGCTGGCGGAGCTCGCGGGCCATCCGCGCGTCTCCATCCTCATCGGCGGGATGGCGGCGTGGACGGGCGACCTCGAGACCGGCTTCTACGATCTCGTTCCGGTGCGCGAGGCCGCGCTCGAGCCGAACCTGCGCGCGCTCCCGACGCGCACCGAGCTCGCCGGCCGTCTGGACGATCCGGTGCTCACCATCCTCGACGTGCGGCGCGACGACGAGTACACGGGACGCCGGGGAAGCGCGTGCGACCCGCGTCAGGGACACATCCCCGGCGCGAAGAACGTCGAAGTGGGGACGCTGTTCGCCGGCCCCGGGACGCCGGAGTCGCCGGAGCGGATCCGCGCGCTCGTCGGCGAGCCCGAGGGAGCCGAGATCGTCGCCTATTGCCACTCCGGCTCACGCTCCGCGCTCGCGACGCTCGCTCTACGGAGCGCCGGCTACGACGCGCGCAACTACTCCGGCTCGTGGCACGAGTGGTCGCGCCACGCCGAGCTTCCGCTAAGCCGCTAGCAGCAGTCTGTTACTCGTCTCGAGGAAGGCGGAGCACAACGTCCGCCCGAGCTCGTTCCACGCGCCGATGTGCGTCCGCGTCTCGGCCCGCATGCCCTCGGGGTCGGGCGGCGGATCCTCGAAGTCGGCGCTCCACCGGTCGAGCTGGACCGCCGTCACCTCGGGGTGGAACTGCACGCCCCAGCACGCGTCGCCGAGCCGGAACGCCTGCGTCGTACGGTCGGTGCGTGCAAGCTCGACCGCGCCGTCCGGCACGTCGTACGTGTACTGGTGCCAGACGAGGCCGGGGAAATGCCGCGGCAGCGACCCGAGGACGGGATCGGCGACGCCCGCGTCGTTCAGCTCGACGTCGATCCACCCGATCTCCGCCTCGTCGAGTCGGCGCACCCGCGAGCCGGCGGCACGCGCGAGCAGCTGCACGCCGAGACAGACGCCGAGCGTCGGCCGACGCTCCGCGATCAGCCCCTCGAGCCACGCGATCTCCTCCGGCAGCCACGTGTGCTGCGCGTCCTGGTCCGGATGCATCGCGCCGCCGAAGACCATGTAGGCGTCGTACGACTCGAGCGGGCGCGGCGGCCTGCGGCCCCACGAGAAGCTCCACTCGTCGAGCGCGTGGCCGTCGCGTTCCACCACGGGCGCGAACAACTCGGCGCGCGCTTCCGGCCCGTGGACGACGGAGAGCACCTTCATGCGAGAAGAGTACGCAGCTCGGCGGCGTTCGTCGCCGCCTGCGAGATCCGCGCAAGCGGGTTGTGGGGATCCTGGGCGGTCGCGTTGTTGTTGAAGAGAGCGTATGCCTGCTCGGACCGGCCGGCGAGCTCCTTCAGCGTCGGCACCCATTGGGCGAGCTCTTCTTCCGAGTACAGGTAGTCGAAGCGCTCCGCCGCCGAGCCGCCGCGCTTGTTCCACGTCCCGAGGTTCCGGCCGTGGAAGCGGACGTATGCAGTCTTCGACGTCACTGCGGGCACGGTCGGGACGAGGTTCTTCGCGTCGTCCGACTTCGGCGCGTCCACGGTGACGTAGGTCGCCCCGATCCGCTCGAGGAGCGACAGCGTCTCCGCGCGATTGTCGTCCTCGAGCCACGAGCGGTGGCGGAACTCGACGAGCATCTCGTCTCCGCCGAGCTGCTCGCGCGCCCACTCGAGGTAGTCGAACGACTGCGCCTTGAAGACGACGTACGACGGGAGCTGCATCAGGATTCCCCCGAGCTTGCCGGTGCGCCGCAGCGGCTCGAGCGCTGCGAGGAAGCGCCGGAACACCTCACCGCGCAGTTCCCGCGGCGGTCGGTCGACGCGGCCGCGCTCGTCCACCGGCATCTCGGCGCGGAGGTCCTCCGGCAGCACTTCCGCCTTCACGGGATGCCGCGTCATCAGGCCGAACGCCTTCACGTGCATGACGAAGCCGGGCGGCGTTCGCTCCGCCCAGCCCTCCACCATCGACTCGCTCGGCAGCCGCTAGTACGTCGAGTCGACCTCGACGGTGTCGAAGTGCTCCGCGTACCACGCGAGCCGCTCGCGGGCCGGCAGCTTCGGGGGATAGAAGTGCTTCGAGAGCGCTTCGTCCGCCCAGGAGCAGGTGCCGACGCGGACGTCGGTCAGTGCGACACCGCCTTCTGCAGGACGGACAGCCTCAACGTCCCGCGTCCGAGCGTGATCGACGAGCCTGCCGGGACGTTGGCCGCATAGGTGTCGCTCGTCGCCTCGAGCGTGACGGTGATCTTCTTGCCCGCGGGAATGAGCACGCTCTCGTTCATCAGGTGGATCGTCGCCACGCCTTTCGAGCCGGCGATCTTCGTGCCACCCTCGGTCACGGGAGCCGATTGCGCCGTGACGGTGACGACGGCGACGAGATGGTCCCAGCCCTTCGCGTTCGAGTAGCGGACGGTGACGGTCCCGTCGCCGAACGTCTCGTGCGCCCCGCCGGTGAGGCGCACTCCGCGCGAGGCGGTCGCGCCGCTGGCCTTCAGCTTCGTCGTCCCCGGAAGCCCAACCGAGATCACCTTCGTCGGCGGCAGCGAGTCGAACGTCGACGGCGTCCCGTCCCAGGGGTCGTGCGCGAGCGTGACGGACGCACCCGTTGTTCCCACGTCCTTGAGATAGCGGTTGAACCACGCGATCGCGAGCCCGTCGATCGTCGGCAGCTCACCGGGCGGGTTCGGCGCGGGGAGATGGCCGAGGTCGCCGATGTACAGCTGCTTCGGGCCGGCCAGCTGTCTGTACGCGGCCAGCGCCTGATCGATGTCGAATAGGAAGTCGTGCCGGCCCTGGACGATCAACGTCGGCGTCGAGATGGAGGAGAGCTGCGCACCCGAGGAGCGCGACGACGAAAGCGCTGCAGTGGCCGCGACGTTGCTCTGGAGCAGCGCGGGCTCGGCGGCGACGAGCGCGGGATCCCAGCGGTTCATCGGCACCGCGAGTGCGAGCAGCTGCAAGAGACCCGACTTCGCAAGGTTGTTCGGTGCGAGCGCGGTCTGGAGGTTCGTCCACGTGATCATCGGGACGATCGCCTTGAACGGAACGCCGGCGGCGGTCGCGTTCCACACGGCGGCGCCGCCGAGCGAGATGCCGAGCGCGCCGATCTGCGTGTCCGAGATCTCCGGCCGCGCCGCGAGCCACGTGAAGAGGTCGCGCGCGTCCTGGTCCTCGCGCGGGCCGTCGAGGCCCCACACACCGCCGGAGGAGCCGGTCCCGCGCGCGTCGCATTCGAGCGACGCGTAACCGGCCGGGGCGAGCGCCTGCGTCGCGATCGGCTCCATGTCGGCGTGCGAGCCGCCGAGGCCGTGGAAGAGGATGACGGCGGGCCAGCCGCCGCTCGGGGCCGCCCCGTCCGGCTCGACGATGGAGCACGCGAGCGTGACGCCGTCCGAGGCCGTGACCGTGACCGGCTGCGGCGTGGCGACGCCAATGAGCGCGGCAAGAAGGAGAGTGAGCACGCTCCTAGCCTAAGGCGTCGCTTGCGATGCCCATCAGAACGGTCGTGCCGGCTGCGCCCGCCCGACCGTCCTTAAGATCAGGGCGCATGGACACGCGGGCAATCGGGGTCTTCGACTCGGGAGTGGGAGGGCTGACCGTTCTCCACGAGTGCCTCGTGACGCTCCCCCACGAGGACTTCGTCTACCTCGGCGACCACGCCCGGCTGCCGTACGGGCCGCGCCCGCTCGACGAGGTGCGCGGCTTCGCGCGCGAGATCGGCGCGTTCCTCGAGGGTCAGGACGTGAAGCTCATCGTCGTCGCGTGCAACAGCGCCACCTCGGC
>CAZXZX010000166.1:0-7459 GCA_964645445.1 uncultured Gaiellales bacterium | reverse complement strand
GTGGACGACGAAGGTCATACGCGCGGACGGCTCGAACCAGTCGAGGCATTGCTCGAGGCGGAGCGCGTTCGTACAGAGCTCGACGGTCTTGCCCATCTCGATCATGCCGGCCGCGACCTCTTCGATCCCCTTGTAGACGAGCGGCTCGCCGCCGCAGATCGACACGACCGGCGCGGGGCATTGCAGGCCCGAGTCGAGGCACTCCTCGACGGTGAGGCGCGCGCGGTTCGACTCGTACTCGCGGATCTTCCCGCAGCCGATGCAGGCGATGTTGCATGCGAGCGTCGGCTCGAGCATGAGCACGAGCGGGTAACGCTCGCCCTTCCGCTGCTGCGCCGCGACGTATTTGCCGATCGAAACGGTGGACTGCAGCGGGAACTTCATGCGGAAAGCCTCTCTCTCAGTCGCCCGAGTGCGAGCAACGGAAAATTGATGCGATACAGGTGGTAGCGGATCATGAAGTCGAGCGGAAAACCGGTACCCGTGAAATGCGGCTCGTCCCAGTCCCCGTCGGGGCGCTGGACAGCGCAAAGATAATCTGCCGCCTTCCGCGCGCCTTGATCCTCAGCGTTTCCTGCGGCCACGTAGCCGAGCAGTGCCCAAGCGGTCTGCGACGGGGTGGCGAAGGAGGCGCGGCCTCTGAAGGTGGGGTCCGAGTACGAGCGGATGTCCTCGCCGAAGCCGCCGCTCTCCTGCTGGACGGAGTCGAGCCAGACCACCGCACGGCGCATCGCCGGGTGGTCGCCGGGAAGGCCGCAGGCCTCGAGCGCGGGCAGCGCCGCACCCGTCCCGTACAGGTGGTTGACGCCCCAGCGTCCGAACCAGGATCCGTCGCGCTCCTGCTCGGAGAGGAGCCACTGCAGGCCGCGCTCGACGGACGGCGCGTAGCCCTCGGGCGCGAGCGCCTCGAGCGCGTGCGCGGTGACGTCCGAGCTCGGCTCGTCGGTCACCTTGCCGAAGTCGCAGAACGGGATCTTGTACAGCCACATGGCGCTCGAGTCGACGTCGAACGCGCCCCATCCGCCGTCGCGCGACTGCATGCCGACGACCCAGTCGAGGCTGCGCCGAACGGCCTCGTCCCCGACGCCGAGGGTGCGCAACGCGAGCGGGACAACAGCGGCGTCGTCGATGTCGGGGTAGGCGTCGTTCTCGTACTCGAACGCCCAGCCGCCGGGAGCGAGGTCGGGCACGCGGATCGACCAGTCGCCTCTGACCGTCACCTCTTCGCGCAGGAGGTAGCCGCCCGCGCGGACGAGCTTCGGATTGTCGGGAGGGACGCCACAGGCTCGGAGCGCGAGCACCGCGAGCGCCGTGTCCCACACGGGCGACTGGCACGCCTCCGGGCGCAGCCGGTCGCCGTCGTCGACCATGAAGCCCTCCCATCCCTCGACCGCCTTGCGCAGCGTCGCGTCCTCGAGGCCGTGGCCGAGGGCGTGCAGCGCGATGATCCCCCAGACCCAGGGCGGCTGGATGCCGCCCCACGACCCGTCCGCCTCCTGCCGCGCGCGGATCCACTGCTCCGCGCGCGCCTGTGCTCGACGGCGGAGCGGGTCGCGCCGCAGCGACGGCCGCGTCCGGCCCGGGATGGCGCCGATCGCGCGCAGATCGACGTCGGTCGGCCTCACGGGCCGCAGCGACTGCGCGAGCGCGAGCGCCACGAACGTCTGGCGCGCCCAGCAGGCGAAGTCGTAGATCGAGAACGGGCCGCCCGGCGGCAGCAGGACGAGCTCCGGAGGGATCGGCACCATCCGCTGCCACGGCCACTGCCCGAGCAGCGCGAGGAAGCACTTCGTGAACAGCCGCGACTTCGGGATCCCGCCCTCGCGCCGGATATATGCGAGCGCGTTCGGACCGGGGTCGACGCCGCACATGCGCAGCGCGACGTACGCCTCCACCGAGGTGGATAGATCCGGCGGCCCCTCGAACCAGATCGACCACGTGCCGTCGTCGCGCATGCGCGCCACGAGCTCGTTCGCGATACGCCGGTCCATATCCGGCGTGCGCAGGTCCAGGAAGTGATTCCAGAAGAGGTGCTGGGCCGTCATCGTCACGTTCGACTCGAGCTCGCCCACCCAGATGCCGCCGGGGCGCTGCAGCTCGAGCAGCCGCCGCGTGCCCCGCTCGATGGCCAGGTCGAGGGCGGTGAGTTCCTCCGTCGCGCTCACGACGAGAACGTATCGAGCAGGCGCCGGGCTGCAAAACGGCCGCTGCGCACGGCGCTCTCCATCGTCGCCGGCCAGCCGGTGTCGGTCCAGGTCCCCGCGCGGACGACGTTCGGCCGCGCCGTCCCGGCTCCCGGCCGAACCGTTCCCGGCCGGAGAGCGATCGTCGCGTTCGGCTCCCGGCTGACGCGCGACCACAGGAGCTCTGCGCGGCCGAGCCGCTCGGTCAGCTGCCCGGCGATTCGGTCGACGAGGTCGCGTCCGCGCACGTCCATCAACTCGGGGACCCCGCTCGAGACGACTGTGAGGTACTGGCCACCAGCACGCGGCTGGTGGCCGGTCAGTGCGCCCCTGTCGAACACCCAATGGGCGTCCGATCGGAGCAGAGCGGCGATCGGGGTCTTCAGGATCGGCCGGTCGAAGAGCAGGTGCACTGACACGATCGGCGAGCTCTCGAGGCCCGGGTCGGGCTCGCCGAGCAGGCGCGCCGACTCGGCCGGCGGCACGGCGACGACGATTGCGTCGGCGTCGAGACCGTCGAGCGACTCGACCCGTTCGTCCACGTGGACGCGGTCACCGAGGACGCGGCCGGCCGCGTCGCCGTGCATCCAGCCGAGCGGCTTCAGCGGAAGGACGAGATCCGAGTTGCGACGCGGGCCGAGCAGGGCCGTGCGCACGGTGAAGAGCCCGGCGCCCGCATCGACCTCGTCGGTTGGGAGGTTGAGCGCCGGACGGATGAAGACGTCCCAGAAGCGTGTGATGGACAGGTCGGTCTCGCCCAGTCGCCTGAGCGTGTCTCCGAACGTCTCCTTCGGTTGCGACCGAGCAGAGCGCAACCGCAGGAGTGTGATCGGCAGCCGCGCCCGCTCCCGAACCGGAAGATGCCCGTAGCGAAGAAGCGCCGAAAGAGCCGGCGTGATCGCGGAGCTCCGGGCATCCCCGTCGAGCACCGGCAACGCCAGACGCGTGCGCAGGACGGAGCCGGCCTCGCCCACCCGATCGAGGAAGCGCAGATACTCGGTGAAGCAGCCGAGCGCGATGTGCTGGCCGTTGTCGGGCGGCGGCTTCGGGTCGTCGTCGCGCTCCGGCAGCGTCTGCACCGCGCCGCCGAGCGTCGGCCGCGCCTCGTGGACGCTCACGTCCACGCCGGCGTCGGCGAGGTCGAGCGCGGCGGCGAGCCCGGCCAAGCCTCCTCCTACGACCGCGACCCTCACGCCCCGGGCCGCCTTCGACTGCCGCCCGTGAGATCACCGCCGTCGCCTCGACTCATCGCATCAACCCGCGGGCGACGACGGCGAGCTTCGCCGGCGCCGACAGCCGGCACGACGCCGTGAAGACGTCGAATTCGTTCGACTCCATCCGGTCGAGCTGTCCGCGGTAGAGGCCGGCGAACGTCGCCACGCAGAGCGCGCTCCGCCGGTCGAGTGAGTCGAGAAGCCGCAGGCCCTCGTCGAGATGGGCGCGTGCGCGCGCCGCCTGGAACGCCATCAGCGCGCGCCACTCCGGCGACACAGCGAGCTCGTGCACGCCGAAGCGGTCGAGCTCGTCCTGCGGGAGGTACACACGACCGAGGCGGCGGTCCTCGTCGACGTCGCGCATGATGTTGATCAGCTGCAGCGCAATGCCGAGCGTCTGCGCGCGCTCTACGTCATCCGATCCATACACCGCGACGCAGGCGACGCCGACCGCACCTGCGACCTTCTCGCAATAGCTGCGGAGCTCGTCGAAGCTCGCGTACCGCGCCTTGTGGAGGTCTTGGAGGCCGCCGTCGACGAGCGCCGACAGCGCGCCGCGCGAAATGCCGAACCGCTCCCGCGCATCGGCGAGCGCGACCTCCATCGCGGTCGACGGCGGATGGTCGAGCGCGTCGCGCAGTGCTTCCAGCAGCGCCCGCTTCTCGTCGACCGGCGCGGATCCGTCGGCGATGTCGTCGACCTCGCGCGCGAACGCGTAGATCGCCGCGACGGCTCGCCTCTTGGGGCGCGGCAAGACCATGATCCCGTACGCGAAGTTCTTCGCACGCGCGCGCGTGACCCGTTGCACTTCCGCGTAGGCCCGCTCGACCGTGCTCATCGGACGAGGACGAACGCCGCCTCGCGCGCCAGCCGGGCACGCGACGGACGTGGCCGCTGAGTGAACAGGTCCCAGCCGGCGGTCTCGAGCGAGTCGAGCGCCGCAAGGCCCCCGCGGCCGAAGAGCGCGACTGCACGGCCGAGGCGGCCACCGATGCGCGCGCGCAGGATCTCGGCCGACGCCAGGAGCGCCGCCGCGCGCTGTGCCTCGAAGCGGAGGAGCGCCGTCAACCCAGCGCTCGGACGGTCGAGCGGCGGGTCGCCGAAGGTCCGCCGGTCCTCGGCCGGGAGATAGATGCGCCCGAGCTCGAGGTCGCTGGGGACGTCCTGGAGGAAGTTGACGAGTTGGAGGCCGGTGCACACGTCGTCGCTCGCGGCGACGAGCTCGGGGTCGTCGAGCCGTCGCAGGACGCCGAGGACGAGGCGCCCGCACGGGTCGGCGGAGTGGACGCAGTACCACTTCAAGTCCGGCCACGTCTCGTACGCGGAGACGTGCTGGTCCATCCGGTTCGCCTCGATCAGCCGGTCGAACGGCTCGCGCGGGAGGCCGAACTCGCGCACCGTCGGCTGGACGTTGCGCAGCACCGGCCAGGTCGGGGTGCCCGCGTACACGAGGTCGACCTCGTGCTCGAGCTCGTCGAGCGCGGCGAGCCGGTCGCCGTCGTAGGCGTCGCCGAGCTCGTCCACGAGCCGCGCGTAGCAGTAGAGCGCGCGGACGTGAGGCCGCAGGCGGCGTGGAAAGAGGATCGAGCCGACCGGGAAGTTCTCGCCCGCAGCCCGGGCCGCGACGTCGGCGACTTCCATGCGAACAGCATACGAGGACGGTTGGTGCTTGAATCCGTTGCCGTGGAGGGCAATCCGGGGGGCCGGGTCGATCCGATCGCTGCCGTGGACCGCGCCCACGGCCGCATCGTCGTGCATCTGGCAGGCGAGCTCGACCTGTACAACGCCCACCAGGTTCGTGAGACGCTCCTCGCCTGCTGTGCGGAGAGGCCGGAGCGGCTCGTCGTCGATCTCGGCGAGGTCGAGTTCGTCGACTCGACCGCGCTCGGCGTACTCGTCGAAGCGCGCACCCGCATGAGCGACAAGCAGGCGTTCGTTCTCGCCGCGCCGCAGCCCGAGGCGCAACGCGCACTCACGGTCTCGGGCCTCGACAAGCACTTTGTCATCCACACGTCCGTCGAAGAAGCGTTAGCGTCCTGAGCGTGGAGTTGGGGGCGATCCTCGAGCCGGCCGAGCTCGAGCGCTACGCGGATGCGGTCACGACATCCGTCGCGCTGAAGCGCGGCGACACGGTCATCGTCCGCGGAGCGCCTGCGCATCGCGAGATGATGCTCGCAGTCGCTGCCTCCGCGTACCGCGGCGGCGCGCACCTCGTCGACGTCATCTACTCGGATCCGCTCCTCATGCGCGCGCGGCTCGAGCATGCGCGTAACGACGCCCTCGGCGTCGTCAGCCCGTGGAACAAGCTCCGGCTGCGCGAACTGACGAAGCCGCACGCAGCCGAGATCTACATCAGCGGCGAAAGCGATCCCGGCTTTCTGGATGGAGTCCCACCGAAGCGAATCCGGACGGAGTACGCGCGCGCCGGTGAGCAGACGCGCGCGTTCCGCCGCGCAAGCCTCGACATGCGCGTGCGCTGGACCATCGCCGCGTGGCCGACGGATCACTGGGCCGGCCAGGTGTATCCGGAGCTCGCGCCTGCGGACGCGAAGCGGAAGCTCGCACAGGACATCCTCTGGTTCTGCCGGCTCACGAACGCCGACGGCCCGGGCGCGTCGGGATGGGTCACGCACACGAAGGCGCTGTCGCAGCGCGCGAGGAAGCTGACGCGCCTCGGGCTGTCCCGACTCGAGCTGCGCGGTCCCGGAACAGAGCTCGACGTCGGATTGGTGCCGGACACGGCGTGGCTCGGCGGTCTCGAGCGAACGCGACACGGCACGCTCATCAACTCGAACGTCCCGACGGAGGAGAACTACACGAGCCCGGACGCGGCGACGACCGAGGGGACATTCGCGTGCACGTTCCCGCTCTCGTTCCAGGGCCGGCTCATCGAAGAGCTGCGCGGCGAATTCCGCAGCGGAAGGCTCGTGCGGCTCGACGCAGCCGACGACGACGACCGCGACTTCGTCGCGAACTACATCGACAGCGATCCGAAGAAGAACGGACGGCGCCTCGGAGAGGTCTCGCTCGTCGACTCGACGTCGCGCATCGGGCAGAGCGGGCGCACGTACTTCGACACGCTGCTCGACGAGAACGCCACCGCGCACATCGCCTTCGGCTCCGGCTTCGGCCTATCCCGGACGACGAAGCCGGCCCGCGGGCTGAACCAGTCGCCCGTCCATCTCGACGTCATGATCGGAAGCCCCGATTTCGAAGCCACCGGCATCGTCGCGAAGGGCAAGCGCGTTCCGCTCATTCGCGACGGTCTCTGGCAGATCTAGGGCCGGGGGAAAGCCGTCGGGCTCTTACGGATCTGGCCGAAGGCTTCCTTCTGCGCGCCAAGGTGAATGGCGCACCCCACAAGCAGCAGCACAATCAATGGCCGCAGTGCCAGCACTTGCCGTGCCCGTTGCTCGGCGGCGCGGCCGTGTTGTCCGGCACGGGCGGCGGGCCCGGCGGCGTGCTCGCCGGCACGGTCGCGGTCGTCGTGGGGACGTAGTACCCCTGGCCGTAGATCGTCTGCCCGGTGATGTTCGGGGTCGGGAACCCGAGCGCGGGCATGCCCGCGGTCGCGGCCTGCATGAAGCTGCGCCAGATCTCCGCAGGGAGCGAGCCGCCGAAGACGGCGCCGACCCCTTCGACGTTGTACAGCGAGATCTCGGCCTTCGGATAGCCGACCCACACGCAGGTGGCCAGCTGCGGGACGTAGCCGCAGAACCACGCGTCCTGGAAGCCCTCGGCCGTCCCCGTTTTGCCGGCCGCGGGCCGTCCGAAGTACGCGGCTGTCCCAGTGCCGTGCTGGATGACTCCCTCGAGTGCGTACGTCACCTGGTCGGCGACGCTGCGCGGGATCGCCTGCTCGCCAGGCGCATTCGGGCGGCCGAGCACGCTGCCGTTCGGCGCGCGCACGAGCTCGAACGGCTGCGGCGCATGGTGGACGCCGTGCGCCGCGAGCGTCGCGTACGCGTCGGTCATCTCGAGAGGATTGACCGGCTGCGTCCCGAGCGTGATCGAGCAGACCGGCTGGAGCTTCGTCGTGATCCCCATGCGATGCGCAACGGG
>CAZXZX010000165.1:0-5967 GCA_964645445.1 uncultured Gaiellales bacterium | reverse complement strand
AGTTGCCACTCCACAGGCCGATCCTCCGTCACCGTGCCGTCATCTGCAACGCAGAGAGCCCGCCGGTGCGCGGGCTCTCGCGTCTCCACGGCTGTGCGGGCCGGTCTAGCGGAACTGCGAGATCGGCTCGAGCCAGGGGATGCCCTGGTCGTCATAGACGACGACCCACCCCGGATAGGGGGACTGCATCGGCTGCCGGCTGGGCTGCGAGATCGCCGGTGGCGTCGCGCCGGCGGCGATCGACTGGGTCGCGGTGGACTGGACGCAGTCCTCGATCGGCGTCACCGCGGCCCCGGTCTGGTACAGCCACGGAACGCCGCGATCGTCCGTGATCACGACCCATCCGGGATACGGAGAACGCGCCGACTGAAGCGAACAGGCCTGGCCGGTCACGGCATCGGTGCACACGGTCGCGCCGACCAGCTCGAGGTTCGGGATGCCCAGGTCGTCGGTGACGCTGACCCAGTGCCCCGGGTTTGCCCGGCACGCCAGGCTGTCGGAGCGGGCCGCGTTGGCGAGCGGCGCGGCAACCATGAGCGCGGCGACCGCGGCGACGACGACGAGCGCCAGCCGACCCGCCGAGCCGGTCGTGAAGGAATGGTGCTGCATGAGATCCTCCGAGCACTTGTGGGACGTGCCTGACTGCATGCCACGACGCTACGGAGGTGCATCACGCGCGTCGTTCGCGCGCCCGACACACGGTGTGTCAAGCTCGCGACAGAGGAAAGCGGTGTAGGTTTTGCCGGTGAAAGAGCAGGCACTCGACGACGTCGTTCAGCGCCCGAACGCGTTCGACGCGCTGTACAGGCACTGGGAACGGCACCAGTGGTCGCCCTACGAGATCGACCTCTCGGCCGACGCGGCTGCGGCCGCCGAGCTGACGCCCGAGGCGCGCGAGGGGCTGATCTGGATCTTCGCCCATCGCTTCCACTCGGAGTGGAACGTCGCGGCGCTCCTGGCGCCGTTCCTGCTCGCAGCACCGGACTACGACATGCAGCTGCTCCTCGCGACGCAGATCGCCGACGAGTACCGGCACATCCAGTCTGTCGTGCGCGTGTTCACCGAGGTGTTCGGCGTCGAAGGGAGCGTCCACGAGGTGAAGGCGCTCGCCGACGAGCATCTCGACCCGGTCGCCGAGACGTTCTACGCGGCGCTCGACGGCGTCGTCCGGCCGCTCGAGACGACGCGGGACGAGGACACGTTCCTCCAGGCGGTGATCGCGTACCACCTGATCGCCGAAGGCTCGATCGGCCGGGCGAACCAGACGCTCGTCGCACGCCGCTTCACGATCCTCGACGCGTTTCCCGGACTCCAGGAGCTCCAGCGGCTCGCCGTCCTGGACGAGATGCGGCACATCGGGATCGGCGTGTCGTACGCCCGCCGCCGCCTCGCCCACGACCGCGAGCATGCGGCCGAGCTGATCGGCGTGATCGTCGACACGTTCCACAGGCTCGGGAACCAGCTGCTCGAAGGCGCCGGCGTCGATCTCGCGCCTCGCTTCCTCGAGGCGTACGGGATGGAGCCGGCCGAGATCTGGAACGAGGTGCTCTCGCAGCTCCAGTCGCGGCTGTCCGCCGCCGGCTACGTGCTCACCGTCGCCTGAGCGTCAGCCGGGCCGGAGAGGAGCTGCTCCGCGTCCGCGATGTATTCGGGCTTGTCCATGCGCGACCCGATCTCGAGCGACGTGAGCGCGAGCTCGTTGCGCGCACCGATCCGGCGTGCGACCGCGAGGCTCCGCTTCCAGGAGCGCGATGCGCGGCGGCGATGCCCGCGAAGCCAGTGGTACGTACCGCGGCAGCGCAACGCCGCCGCCTGCGCCTCGCAGTCGAGACGGCGGCCCTGCCGGACCGCGGCGGTCGTCGCCTTTCCCGCCCGCTTGAGCGTCGACCCCGAGCCGGACGTGTCCGCCTCGGCGGCGGCGAGAAGCGTCTCGGCGCGCGCGAGGTAGGCCGAGCTGCAGAGAAACGCGCGGAGCCGCTGCTCGACGACCAGGCGGTGCGCCGCTTCCGCGAGAACGAGCGCCTCCTCGAGACGGCCCTGCCGGAGACGGCAACGGGCCAGGTCCCCGTACGCGGCGACCGCGGAGAGATGGTCGGGGATCGAGTCGAGCAGCTCGATCGCCTTGCTCGTCGCCTCCGCGGACTCGTCGAGCCGGCCGCTCTGGCACATGCTCCGCCCCTGCTCGCCGATGCCCCATCCCCAGACCTGACGGTCGTCGCCGTCCTGTCCCAGACGAGCGGCCTCCTGCGCGAGCGCATGACTCGCGGCGAGCTCGCCGCGCGCGCGGAGCATCCCGCTCATGAGCGCCATCGCCGCGCCGCGCCGCCGCAGGTCGCCGGCGTCGCGGAACCACTCCGCGGCCTGGCGGTAGTGCGCGGCCGCGCCGTCCCAGTCGCCCACGCTGTAGTGCTCGTGCATCGCGAGGCGGAGGTACGCCTCGGCGAGACGCTGCGGGTCTCCTGACTCCGTGGCGAGCGCAACCGCTCGGTCGTGGTAGCGGCGCGCCAGCCGACGGAGCGGGACCGTGTCGCAGAGCACGCCGCACGCGAGCGACGCGCGCACGATCCCGGTCCGGTAGCCGTACCGCTCGGAGAGGTTCAGCTCGAGCAGCACGTCGAGGACGAACCGCTCGCGGTCGATGAAGAAGTCGACCCAGTTGAGCACCTCGTACAGGTCGGCGAGCTCGGCGGCGGCGACGTCGGAGCTCGGTTTCCGCGAGACGAGGAAGCGCGGTGCGATCCGGTGCCACACCTGGACGAGGACCTGCCACGGGATCGCGCTCCGCACACCGCTTCGCGAAACGGGAACGTCCTTGCCCAGCCGGCCGATCGCGCGGTGCAGGTACTCCGCGCCCTCGGCGTGCTCGCCGCTTCGGAACAGCGCCTCCCCCATCTTCCGCTCGAGGGCCGCCCATCGCTGCGCGTCCCACTCGTCGCCGGCCGCGCGCGCCTGCGCCGCGAGCGCCAGCCGGTAGTGCTCGAGCGCCTCGGCGTCGGCGGCGAGGCGGCCGGCGTGGTCGCCCGCCTCCAGCAGGTAGTGCTCGGCCTTCTGCCACTCCTCGGCGCACGCGTAGTGGTGCGCGAGCAGGCTGTAGAACTCGTCGAGTCGATCCGAGAACAACGCCTCGTACTGCTCGGCGACACCGCGGTGGAGCTCTGCGCGGCGACGGAGCAGGATGCCCTCGTAGATCGCCTCCTGGGTGACCGCGTGCTTGAAGACGTACTCGCGCTCGTCCGCCTCCTTGTTCTCGCGGATCACCTCGAGCTCGCAGAGGAACGCCAGGCGATCGTCGAGCTGGGGCGAGTGGTCGAACGCGCGCAACACCCAGAACGGGAAGCGCCGGCCGATCACTGCGGCGATACGCAGCGTCTCCTTCGTGTCCTCGTCAAGCCTGTCGAAGCGCGCGGTGATGACGCCGCCGAGCGTCGGCGGAATGGAGACGAGCTCGACGGCGGGCGTCGTCTTCCACCGGCCGTCGGATCCGTCGCGGACGATCGCGCCGACGTCGACGAGGGAGCGAACGACCTCCTCGATGAAGAACGGGTTCCCCTCCGCCTTCGCGAGCACGAGGTTCCGCACCCGCGGCGAAAGGTCATCGACCCTGAGCAGGCTCGCGACCAGCTCGTCGCCTTCGGCCGGCGAGAGCGGCTCGACCGCGACCTCGGCGTACCACTCCCCGCACGCACGGGCGGCGGTCGTCCGGAAGCGCGACGCCGAGGTGTCCGGATCCGGCCGGCAGGCGCACCAGATGAGGAGCGGCATGCCGAGCGTCAGTCCGATCAGGTGCTCGAGGAGCTCGGCCGACGAGCGGTCCGCCCAGTGCCAGTCTTCGAGCACGAGGCACACGGGCCGCTCCTGCACCACCAGCTCGAACCAGCGCCGGACGCTGCGATAGACCTGCATGCCCATCGCGTCGTTGTCGAGGTACTTCACGCGATCCACGAGGTCGGGCCGCACGTCGAGCGTCAGCAGCGTGGCGATGTACGGGAGCAGCTCGCCGGCCTCGTCGGCCGCGAGGCTTCGCAGCCGCCGATCGAGCTTCGTCCAGCTCGTCGCGTCGGCGTCGTCGTGCGTGATCCCGGCGTCGGCCCTGATCAGCTCGACGAACGGCCAGTAGCCGGTCGCCTGGCTGAAGGGGACCGCGCGTGCGGTGAGCCACGTGACGCGCTCAGCCGACTCGGTGCTCTTCACCTCGAGGAGCAGCCGCGACTTGCCAACGCCGGCGTCGCCGACGACCGTCACCGCGCCTCCCTGTCCCGAGACGAGCAGGTCGATTCGTTCGACGAGCGCCGCAAGCTCCTCGTCGCGCCCGACGAGCGGCGATGCGATGTCGCGCGTCGACGTCGTGGATCGCGCGCCGGCGAAGCCGCGACACGCGTACGCGACGAGTCTCTGCTCCTTTCCCTTGACCGAGAGCGGTTGCAGCGCCTCGTAGTCGAACGCCTCCGCGGTCGCCGCGTAGGTCGACTCGCCGACGACGATCTCTCCCGGACGCGCGGCTTGCTGCAGGCGGGCCGCCGTGTTGACGGTGTCGCCGACGACGATGACGTCCCCGGCGTCGGGGTCGTCAATCCCCGGCCCCATCACGACGAGCCCCGTGTTGACGCCGATGTGGAGCTGAAGCGGCTCGGGCAGGCGGCTTGCGATCTCCGCGTTGACGGAGACCATCTTCCGGGTCATTGCGAGTGCTGCGTCGACGGCGAGATACGGATCGTTGTCGTGCGCGACCGGCGCGCCGAAGATCGCGACGAGCGCGTCGCCGACCTGCTTCTCGAGCCAACCGCCGCGCACGCGCACCTCGTCGATCAGCACGCCGAACGTCTCCTGCAGCACGTGACGCAGCTCCTCCGGGTCGAGCTGCGTGCCGAGGCGGGTGAACCCGGAGATGTCCGCGAACAGAATCGTGACGGTGCGCCGGTCGCTCGGCGCCGCCCGGCCCCTCGGCTCGTCGAGGCGCCTGCCGCAATGGCCGCAGAAGGTGAAACCGTCCGGCACGACGGCGGAGCAGTCCGGACACCGACGCGGCTCGACCTGCATCGCACCCTGCCCTTCCCCTGACGGCAAGCAGCCTCCGACAGTAGCGCGCCGCCTGACGGCCGTCCATCGCTGGTAACGCGAGTCACCATCGCTTACCATCGTGGCAACACACGCAGGGCAATCCTTGTCGGATTCCGAGTCCCATCCGCAGCCGCAGCTGCGGCCGAGCGAGCGAATCGCCCTCTGCCTCTCGGGCGGCGGGTACCGCGCGGCGCTGTTCCATCTCGGCGGCCTGCGCCGCCTCGACGAGCTCGGAGTCCTGTCGAAGGTGGACACCATCGCCTCGGTCTCCGGCGGCAGCATCATGTCCGCGGAGATTGCTGGGCATCTCGTGGCGCACGCGGGGGCGTGGGGCGCGCCGGGCGAGCGTGTCGCCGGCTTCGATGAGGGGATCGCCGGCCCGATGATCGCACTCGCGCAGCGGGACATCCGGACCCACGCCGTCCTGGCGCGTTTCTGGCCGCCCTGGAACCTCCCGAAGCAGAACCCGCAGATTGACGTGCTGACCGAGGAGCTCGGGGTCGGCCCCGTCGGCGCGCCGCTCGTCCGCCTTCCGGGCCGTCCGCGGTTCGTCTTCTGCTGTACCGACGTCGTCTACCGCGTGCTATGGACGTTCGACACCGAGGCCGGCACGATGGGCGACCCCAAGGCCGGACACGCGCCGCTCGGCAACTGGACGATCGCCCACGCCGCCGCAGCCTCGTCCTGCGTCCCGCTGCTGTTCAAGGCGGTTCGCATCGACGCTCCGCTCACGGGTGGCGCACCCGACTGCCGCCGCGACGAGAACGACGGCCCGATCGACATCGTCGACGGCGGCATCTACGACGACCTCGGCATCGACGCGGTGTGGGAAGACCACGCGACGGTGCTCGTCTCCGACGGCGGCCCCGTGTACAGGCCGAGGCCGCGCAAGCTCCCCCTGTGGCGCGG
>CAZXZX010000164.1:0-2671 GCA_964645445.1 uncultured Gaiellales bacterium | reverse complement strand
CCCGCGCCCGCTCGACGACGACGCGCTCGCCGCGGCTGCAGCGCTGCTCCCCGGCGAGCACGACTTCCGCGCGTTCACGCCGACGGAGACGCAGCACGAGGTCTTCGTCCGCGTCGTCGAGCGCGCCGAGTGGATCCGCGTCGGCGACCATCTCGACTTCGAGATCACCGCCGACAGCTATCTCCGCCACATGGTGCGGAGCCTGGTCGGCACGATGCTCGAGCTCGGCCCGGACGAGATCGCGCCGCTGCTCGCCGGCCGTGCGCGCTCGGACGCGGGCGCGACCGCGCCGCCGTGGGGGCTATACCTCGTGTCCGTCGGGTACTGACGGGCTGGCCGGCCCCTCGAGGGTGACCGCCACGCCGAGGGCGATCAGCGTCGAGAGCACGTCGAGGCCGATCCACGTGAGAATGGCGAGGACGAGGCCGAACACGTACACGCCGACCGCGACGACTGTCGCACGGAGAGGGCGCCGTCCTCCGGAGATCCATGCCGCCGCCGCAAGGCCGCCGACGCTGAGCGCGATCGAGGCGGCTCCGAACTTTGCGACGGCCGAATAGTTCGTCTGGGTGAACAGCGGCAGAGTGGCCTCAGGGTCGTTGGTGCCGATGTTGAAAAGCGCGCCCATTCCGAAGAACGCTCCCACGAAGAGGGATACGGCGCCGAGGAGCGCGCCCAGCACCTGGCGTTTGGTGCTCATGGTCAATACATAGCGTTTTTGCTATGTGGCGCCTCACCCATTCGGGCGATCCGTACGATGGCCGTCGTGGTGCGCTTCCCCGTTGTCCTCTTCGATCTCGACGGCACCGTCGTCGACTCCGCCGCGATCATCCTCGCGTCGATGCGGCACGCGACCCGCGAGGTGCTCGGTCGCGAGTACGGCGACGAGGAGCTGATGCGGACGGTCGGCGGGCCTGGCCTCGACGCGCAGATGGCGGCGCTCGCTCCGGATCGGGTGGACGACCTCGTCCGCGTGTATCGCGCCCACAACGAGCCGCTCCACGACGAGCTGGAGGCCTGCTCCGGGATGGACGACGTGCTCGTCCGCCTCGCGGCGGAGGGCCGCAGGCTCGGGATCGTCACCGCGAAGCGCCGCGCGACCGCCGAGCTCGCGTTCGAGCGCGTGCCGCTCGGCCACCTGTTCGAGACCATCGTCGGCGGCGACGACACCGAGCGGCACAAGCCCGATCCCGCACCGCTGCTGCTCGCGGCCGAGCGGATGGGCGTCGATCCGGCGGATGTCGCCTACGTCGGCGACTCGCCGTTCGACATTCGCGCCGCGAAAGCGGCGGGGATGTACGCCGTCGGCGTCACGTGGGGCCGCATCCACGACCGCGGGCTGCTCGAGGCGGAGGCGCCCGACGCGCTCGTCGACTCGCCGGAGGAGCTGCTTGAGCGGCTCTGATGCGGCGGTGCGTGCGGCCGAGCTGCGCGAGCTGCTGAACCGCGCGTCGATCGCGTACTACGTCGGGGACGCGACGATCATGGACGACGCCGCGTACGACACGCTCTACGACGAGCTCGTGGCGATCGAGACCGAGCACCCGGAGCTCGTCACGCCGGACTCGCCGACACAGCGCGTGGGCTCACCGCTCTCCGACAGGTTCCAGAAGGTGCGTCATCTCTCGCCGATGGGCTCGCTCGAGAAGGTGACGACCGACGAGGCGATCGTGAAGTGGGCCGACGACGTGCGCAAGCGGCTCGGCACGGACGAGCCGGTGGCCTACGTGCTGGAGCCGAAGATCGACGGCTCTGCGATCAACCTCGTCTACGAGAACGGCGTGTTCGTCCGCGGCGCGACGCGCGGCGACGGCATCCAGGGCGAGGACGTGACGCCGAACCTCCGCACGATCAAGTCGATCCCGCTGCGGATGAACGGCGAGGCGCCGCCGCTCGTCGAGGTGCGCGGCGAGGTGTACATGCCGCTCTCGGGCTTCCGCGCCATGAACGAACGTCTCGCCGCCGAAGGGAAGGCGACGGCTCCGAACCCACGCAACGCATCCGCCGGCTCGCTGCGGCAGAAGGACTCCGGGATCACGGCGCAGCGTCCGCTGTCGCTGTGGGCATACGGCATCGGCGTCCGCGAGGGGCTCGAGCTGGCGACGCACTGGGAGACGCTGCAGTGGCTGCGTGCGCGCGGCTTACCGACGAACCCGTTCGCGCAGCGGGTCGAGTCGGTCGACGAGGTCGCCGAGGCGTGCATGGCGTGGGAGCGCCGCCGCGCGGAGCTCGACTACGAGATCGACGGGATCGTGATCAAGGTCGACTCGTACGACCAGCAGGCCCGGCTCGGCGCGCTGCACGAGCGGCCGCGCTGGGCGCGGGCGTTCAAGTGGGCGCCGATGACGGCGACGACGCGGCTGAACCGGATCGCCATCCGCGTCGGCCGAACCGGCGCGCTCAACCCGTGGGCGATGCTCGAGCCGGTCGAGGTCGGCGGCGTCACCATCTCGCGCGCGACCCTCCACAACGAGGAGGACATCAACCGCAAGGACATCCGCGAGGGCGACGACGTGATCGTCCAGCGTGCCGGCGACGTGATCCCGCAGATCGTCGGGCCGGCCGGGAGGCACCGGCCCGGCACGAAGCCGTTCGCGATGCCGACGCACTGTCCGTTGTGCGGCACGGCGGTGGTCAAGCCCGAGGGCGAGGTGATGCACCGCTGCCCGAA
>CAZXZX010000163.1:0-14219 GCA_964645445.1 uncultured Gaiellales bacterium | reverse complement strand
GACGATGTGGGGGCCCCGGGTCTCGGTCCCGCTCGTCGCGAGCCCGCCCTCCACGACGCGGACGGCGCCGCCTCCCGGAAGCCCGACGTCGACCGGCCCGCGGACGGCGAGGTCGCCGCCGCACGAGACGAAGCCGGGCATGGCGAGTCCGGCGCCGGCCTCGTCGACCGCGAGCGCCTTGACGACGCCGTTGAGATCGAGCCGCAGGCCGGCCTGACGACCGAGCAGCCTCCCCACGAGCCGCACCTCGCCGCCGAGCGCCGGGTCGACGAGCCCGCCCGTCTCGGCGGCCGCGTCCACGGCGACCTGCAGGGTCGACGCGAAGAGCGGGGTGACCGCGACGACGTCGGCGGGAGACGCGTTCACGAGCGAGAGCTCCGATTCGGGCCGGAAGAGGCTGAAGGCGGCCTCCCAGCGCTCGAAGACGGCGGCCGCGGCCGCCGGGTCGCCTCCCGCGAGCACGACCTCGCACCCCATCGCGCGGAAGCGGTGGACGGTCAAGACGTGCTCGTCACGATCGGCGGGGGCTGGACGGGCGGAGCGATCTGCCCGCCGGCGAGCACGCTTCGGCGGACGGCGCGCTCGAAGGAGCGTGGGGCCGCCAGCGGCCGGGCGCGATGCTTCGTGTGTCCGGCGGCGTGGGCCTTGGCGCCGACGAAGGCGACGCCGAGGACGACGGTCGCGACGGCGCCGAGGGCGAGCTTGGCGCCACGGGCCCGCGCCCGCGCGGCCTCGATCCGGCTGCCCGTCACGGGTCGAGTCTTCCCGCGCGAAATGAAAGACGCATGAGCGCCGTTACCATGAATCCATGGCCGTTACAGCCGGGCGGAAGAAGCTGGACGCACACACGCTGCGCGCCGACTTCCCCATCTTCGAGCAGCTCATCCACGGGAAGCCGCTCGCCTATCTCGACTCGGCCAACAGCTCCCAGAAGCCCCGGCAGGTTCTCGATGCGATGACGACGTTCTACGAGACGTCGTACGCGAACGTGCACCGTGCGGTTCACGTCCTCGGCGAGCGGGCGACGGCCGGGCTCGAAGGCGCCCGCGAAAAGGTGCGTGCGTTCGTCAACGCACCCGACGTGCGCGAGATCGTCTTCGTCCGCAACGCGACCGAGGCCATCAACCTCGTCGCGTATTCGTGGGGTGGAAACAACCTCGGGCCGGGCGACGCGGTCGTCGTCACCGAGCTCGAGCACCATTCGAACTTCGTCCCGTGGCAGTACATCGCGCGCCGTCAAGGTGCCGAGTTCCTGATGCTGCCGCTCGACGAGAACTACGAGGTCGATCTCTCCGGCCTCGACGAGATCGCGCAGGACCACAATGTCAAGGTCGTGGCGACGAATCTCGTCTCCAACTCGCTCGGGACGATCGCCGATCTCGGCCCGCTCACGCGCTGGGCGCGCGAGCAGGGCGCGATCTTCGTCTGCGACGCCGCGCAGGCCGCGCCGCACATGCGCGTCGACGTGCAGGCGCTCGACTGCGACTTCCTCGCCGTCTCCGGCCACAAGATGTGTGGGCCGAGCGGCATCGGCGCGCTCTGGGGACGCACCGCGCTGCTCCAGGCGATGGAGCCGTTCCTCCTCGGCGGCCACATGATCAACTCGGTGCGCTACGAGAAGACGACATGGGGCGAGCTCCCGCACAAGTTCGAGGCCGGCACCGCCCCGATCACGGAGGCGGTCGGCATGGGAGCGGCCGTCGACTACCTGGAGGCGGCCGGGATCGACGCGATCGAGGCGCACGAGCACGAGCTCGCGGCATACGCGCTCGCACGCCTGAGCGAGGTGCCGGGCATCACGCTGTACGGGCCGTCCGCGGATCGCCGCGCGGGCGTCGTCTCGTTCAATCTCGACGACATCCATCCGCACGATGTCGCGCAGATCCTCGACCGGCAGGGCGTCGCCATCCGCGCAGGCCACCATTGCTGCCAGCCGCTCATGCACAAGCTCGGCGTCGCGGCCACGAATCGCGCGAGCTTCTACCTGTACACCGTGCCGGAGGAGATCGACCAGCTCGTCGACGGCCTGTACACGGTGCGTAAGGTGTTCGCGTAGATGAACGAGTTCGATCAGATGTACCGGGAAGTGATCCTGGATCACTACAAGAACCCGCGCGGGCACGGCGTGCTCGAGGATGCCGACGCGGAGGCCGAGGGCCAGAACCCGTTGTGCGGCGACGAGGTCTCGATCTACGTCGCGTTCGGCGACGACGGCGAGACCATCGACGAGGTGAAGTTCTCCGGCCGCGGCTGCGCCATCTCGCAGGCGGCGACGTCCATGCTCACCGAGATGGTGCAGGGACGGAAGGCGACGGAGGTCGCCGTCCTCGACAAGGAAGAGCTGCTCGAGGAGATCGGCATCCCGCTCACGCCGGTGCGCCTGAAGTGCGCGATGCTCGGACTGACGACCTTGAAGGTCGCGCTGCACAAGGCGAAGGGGACACCGCTCCCCGATGGCCTCGCCGGTTTCGACGAGCTCGAGCTGAGCTAAAGGCTCGTGGCGGAGATCGAGGTCGCGCCGGCGGACGAGTTCCCTCCCGGCTCTACGAGGCTCATCTACGCGGGCCCGACGCTGACGATCGGCGTCTACAACTGCGGGGGCGCGCTGTACGCGATCGAGGACCGCTGCTCGCACGACGACGGGCCGCTCTGCGAGGGGGAGTGGGAGACGGACAGCTGCCGCGTCATCTGCCCGCGGCACGGCTCGGCCTTCGATCTCGCCACCGGCCGTCCGATGTCCCTCCCCGCATTCGAGCCCGTCGCGACGTATCCCGTGCACGTCGCCGACGGCATGGTGAAGGTGACGGTTGCCTGAGCCTGTCCGCTGCTGGCCGACGACCGACCCGTTGTACATCGCCTACCACGATGAGGAATGGGGCAGGCCCGTCCGCGACGAGAGCGGCCTGTACGAGCGGCTCTGCCTCGAGGGCTTCCAGTCCGGACTCGCGTGGATCACGATCCTGCGCAAGCGGGAGGCGTTCCGAGCCGCGTTCGCGGGCTTCGATCCCGGGAAGGTCGCCCGCTTCGACGCGCGCGACGTCGAGCGGCTGCTCGGCGATGCCGGGATCGTCCGCCACCGCGGCAAGATCGAAGCGGCGATCGCGAACGCGCGCGGCACGCTCGCGCTGCGTGACGCCGGAACGCCGCTCCCCGACCTGATGTGGGGATACCGCGACACGACGAACTCGGCCGAGCTGTCGAAGCGGCTCAAGGCCGCAGGTTTCCGCTTCGTCGGGCCGACGACCGTCTACGCCGCGATGCAGGCCTGCGGGATCGTCAACGACCACATCCCGGCGTGTTGGGTGCGGGAGGCCGTCGAGAGCGAGCGCACCTACGAAGCGCCGCACGGCATCGGGATTACCGGCAGGTGACGAAACGGTGGCAGGCTAGGGTTCCGTCGTGCTGGACGATCAAGTGCGAGCCGTGCTCGAACGGCTCGAACGCGAGGACACCGACGAGCGGGCGCGCGATGTCCCACAAGGGCAACGCGCACGGCAGGTCGCGCCCACGACGGGCCGGTTCCTGTTCGCGCTCGTCGCGCCGCAGGCGGATTGCGAGGTGCTCGAGATCGGCGGCTCGCGCGGCTACTCGACCATCTGGCTCGCCGCCGCCGCGCGCATGCTGGGCGGGCGCGTGCTCTCGCTCGAGAACGATGCGGCCAAGGCGGAGGCGTGGCGCACGAACATCGCGGAGGCGGGCCTCGAGGAATGGGCCGAGCTCGTCGAGGGCGACGCGTTCGAGACCCTCGAGCGCCTGGACGACGTCTTCGACGTCGTCTTCCTCGACGCGGAGAAGGGCGACTACGAGCGGCTGTTCGCGCTCGCACGCCGCACGCTCGAGCCGGGCGCCCTCGTCGTGGCGGACAACGTGCTCTCACATCCCGACCCGCTCGCCGAGTACGCGACGGCGCGCCAGACGGACGCGACGCTCTCGAGCGTCACCGTCCCCCTCGACCGGGGACTGGAGCTGAGCGTCATCCTCCGTTGATATCGTTGGTCGTACCACGGAAAGGAGGTGGTCCGAGCGTGACATCAAGTACTTCGGCCAGTGGAGGTACCAGCGGGTAGAGGCGCAGTCCCCGGGACCACCGGGAACCGCCTAGCCAGCGTAGGGGACGACGCGACTCTGCCGAATCCAACGTTGGTTACCGACGAGGGCCGCCCTACGGGGCGGCCCTCGCCTTTTCAGGCCGCTGCTTGGGCCGGATCGGCCGCCTGGACGAGAGCCTCGAGAACGTCACGGATGCCGTCGTAGGCAACCTCGTCGAAGCCCTCGTGCGCCCGCGATACCGGCACCGGGTCGCCGACGACACGCGCGCCCGCGATCCCGAGGATGCGGCGCAGGTCCTGCTGTGCCCAGAGGGCGCCGAACTGGCCCATGCTCGCGCCGATCACGGCGACCGTCGCGTTCTGAAGCGCGGCTTCGCCCTTGGGGCGCGATGCCCAGTCGACGGCGTTCTTCAAGCCGCCGGGGACGGAACCGTTGTACTCGGGCGTCGCAAAGAGGATGGCGTCCGCCGAGCCCCAGTCCTCCCGGAGCCGGCGGACGCTTTCGGGAACGTCAGCCTCGAGATCCTGGTCGTAGATCGGCAGGTCGGCCAGGCCGTCCCACATCTCGATCTCGACACCCGACGGGGCGAGCTTCGCCGCCTCGCGGAGGAGCGCCGTGTTCAACGACTCGGCGCGCGGGCTGCCCGAAACGCCCAGGATCTTCATGTCAGGCCTCCTGCTTGACGAGCGCGAGCTCCGCGATGAGCTTCACGTCGTCGCCGAGGTAGTTGCCGCCGCCCTGGTTGGGCGCGTTCCAGGTGACGCCGAACTCGTTGCGGTCGATGGAGGTCTCGACCTTGATGCCGATGCGCTCCCGCCCGAACGGATCGACGTTCGGCTGTGAGACGGTGGCGGTCAGCTCGACGGGCCGCGTGACCCCCTTGATGGTCAGCTCGCCGCGGTCGAGACCGGTTGCCCGGAACGTGATCTCCGGAAACCGCTCCGCGTCGAAGAAGTCCGGCGTCTGGAGGTGGCCGTTGAGCTGCTCGTCCTTCACGTCGACGCTCGCGACCTCGGCCGAGCCCTCGAGCCGGCCGTCTGCCAGCGTGGCGGTGAAGTCACGGAAGCTGCCGCGGAACGTGTTCGTGCCGGCATACGCGACTTCGAACGAGACGTTCGAGTGCACCGGGTCGGCGCTCCAGGTTCCGGTGGGGAGGGACTGCTTGGTGACGGTGGACATTGTCTTCGCTCCTTGGTATAGTTGACTACGCAAGCAATGGTAGCGGGAGAAGCATGACAAGTCAAGTATTGAGCACGCAAGTAAATACCGCCCAGGAGTACCGGGGCTGGATCCGGCTCCTGCGGGCGCATGCCGCCCTGACCCGGGAGCTCTCGGCCCGCCTGGAGGCCGCCCACGGCCTCTCGCTGCGCGACTTCGACGTGCTCGTCCAGCTCTACGACGCCCCCGACCGGCGCCTGCGGCGGATCGACCTCGCGCGCACGGTCATCCTCAGCCCCTCCGGGATCACCCGGCTGCTCGAGGGCCTGGAGCGAGCCGGCTTGGTCGCCAAGCATCACTGCGAGTCGGATGCCCGGGTGACGTATGCCGTCCTCACAGATGCCGGAGTCGCGACGTTCGAGAGGGCGCGCGAGAGCCACGCCGCCGACGTCGATGAGCTGTTCACCTCCCGGTTCAGCCCGGACGAGCACGAGCAGCTCGCCCAGCTCCTCGGCCGCCTGCCCCTCGTGGACGCCGGCGCCTGCAACGCATGAGCTACGCGTTCTCGTCCATCGACGAGCTCGGCGACGGCGCCGGCTTCCGGAAGGTCCGCGCCGCGCTCGGCGTCACCGCGTTCGGCGTGAACGCCGTCGTGTATCCCCCGCACTTCGAGGGCTTCCACCACTTCCACGACACCCAGGACGAGCTCTATTTCGTCCATCGAGGCCGTGTGCGCGTCGAGGTCGGCGGTGAAACGCACGATCTCGACGAAGGAGGGCTCTTCCACGCCGAGTCGACCACGCCGCGCAAGGTGTCGAACCCGTTCGACGAGGAGGCCGTGCTCTTCATCGTCGGCGGCTGCGGCGGCTACGTCGAGCGGGACGGTCACATGGTCGACCCCGCCGATGTCGAGCGGCGCGCGTCGTTCGGCAAGAGCTAGAGCAGCGCGACCGCGCGAATGTCGCCGCCCTCCCCGAGGTGCGCGAGGGCGTCGGGAACTTCCTCGAGCGGGAGCGTGCGCGAGACGAAGCGCGCGAGGTCGAGTCGCCCGTCGAGCGCCGCGTGCGCGAGAAACGGGAAGTCCTCCTGTGGAATCGTGTCACCGCCGTGGGTCACGGCGATCGCGACCTTCGGCCCGAACACGTTTCGGTACAGGTCGACGCCGAGCGTTGTCCCCGTGGACGGGATGCCGACGAGGGTCGCGACGCCGCCGTACGCGCACATGCGCACCGCCTGGTCGAGACCGGTGGCGGCGCCGATGGCGGAGAACGCGTAGTCGACGCCCTTCGTCAGCTCTTTCACCTGCGCGATCGGATCCGCCGCGGATGCGTCGACGACGTCGGTCGCGCCCAGCGCGCGTGCCGCGTCGAGCTTCTCCGCGGCGACGTCGACGGCGACGATCCGCTCCGCACCGGCGAGCCTTGCACCCTGGACGACGGCGAGCCCGACGCCGCCGCAGCCGACGACCGCGACCGACGCACCCTCATGGACCGGCGTCGCCCAGAGCGCCGCCCCCGCACCGGTCGAGAACCCGCACGCGAGCAACGCGGCCTGCTCCACCGGTAGCTCGGCCGGAACCTTGACCGCGTAGGCCTCGTGCACGACGGCTCGGTCGGCGAGCGTCCCGCAATGGAGCACGGCGGACAGGAGCCCGCCGCCGGCGCGCCGCACCCGCGGATTCGGTTGGAGCGCAGAGGAGCAGCGCCGCGGGTCACCACGCCTGCACGAACGGCACTTCCCGCACGGCGCGCGCCACGCGACGACGACGCGGTCGCCGGAAGCGACCGAGGTCACCTCGGGGCCCACCTCTTCGACGACTCCGGCTCCTTCGTGCCCGAGCAGGATCGGGAAGTCCATCCCCCAGCCGCCGGTCTCGACGACGTGCACGTCGGTGTGACAGAGCCCGCATGCCTCGATGCGCACCTGCACCTCGTGCGGACCCGGCGGCTCGAGAACGATCTCCTCGACGCGCGGAGCGCCGTCGACCTCCGCGTAGACGACGCCGCGCGTCACGACACGACGCGGCGAAGCTGCTCGTCGAGCGGCACGAGGGGGAGCTCGAACGTCTCCACTGCGCCCGGATCGGTGACGACGTTGTCGCCGAGCTCGAGCATGGTCAGCTGGTCCCGCGTCACCGGCGCGCCCGGCAACCGCTCGGTGAGGGAGGCCTGTGCGCGCAGCAACCCGACGGGAACATGGACCGACGGGCGCCGCACACCGGCCACACGCTTCAGGCGCTCCCAGAACTCGTTCCACGTCGGCGCCTCCGGGCCGCCGATCTCGAACGTGCGACCGGCAGCGGCGGGATGGTCGACCGCCCGCGCGTAGTACTCCGCGACGTCCTCGACCCAGATGGGCTGTAGTCGCGAACGTCCGTCGCCCACAATCGGCGTCACCGGGGCGAACCGGGCAAGCCGCACGAATGTCGGGAGCACGCCGCCGTCGGGCCCGAAGACGAAGCTCGAGCGGAAGATGACGTAATCCAGGCTCGACGAGCGGACAGCCCGCTCCATCTCCCACTTCGCCGTGAAGTACGGCGTCGCGTCCTTCGTCCGCTCGTCGAGGCCGAGCGCACTCGCCAGCACGAGGCGGCCGGCGCCGGCGCGCTCGGCCGCGGCGACGACGTTGCGCGTTCCATGCTCCATCACGCGTTCGAAGCCGGCGCGCGACCCCTTGATGATCGCGACGAGGTGGATGACCGCGTGGACGCCGACGCACGCCGCGCGCACGACGGTGGCGTCGGTGACGTCGCCGACGACGATCTCCGCGCCCCAAGCCGACAGCCGCCGCGCCCGCTTGGGGTCGCGCACGAGCGCGCGCACGGTCACGCCGCGGGCGCGCAATGCATGCACGACGTGACCGCCGACGAATCCCGTTCCGCCGGTGACGAGGACGGTCACTCGAAGTTCTTGAAGTAGCGGCTCGGCGTAGGCCCCTCCTGCCCCTTGTATTTCGAGCCGATCGACGACGCGCCGTACGGCGTCGCGGCCGGCTCGGTCATCTGCATGAAGGAGATCTGCCCGATCTTCATGCCCGGATAGATCGTGATCGGGAGCGTGGCGACGTTCGAGAGCTCGAGCGTCACGTGGCCGTCCCAGCCGGGGTCGATGAACCCCGCCGTCGAGTGGATGAGCAGCCCGAGGCGGCCCAATGAGCTCTTCCCTTCGAGCCTCGCGACGAGATCGTCAGGCAGGCGCACGCGCTCGAGCGTCGACCCGAGCACGAACTCGCCGGGATGGAGGACGAAGGGATGATCTCCGTCGACGCGGACGAGCTCGGTCAGCTCCTCCTGCTCCTGCTTCACGTCGATGTACGGGTACCGGTTGTTGTGAAAGACGCGGAACAACCGGTCGACCCGCACGTCGACGCTCGACGGCTGGAGAAGCGACTCGTCGTAGGGATCGATCTCGATCCGGCCCTCCGACAGCAGCCGGGCGATCGTCACGTCGGACAGGACCACGCGGCGATCGTAACGGGGGGCGAAGGAGTCGGGAGGCCCGATATCGTGGAATCGATGGCCGCCGTCCGCGCGATCGACCTCAAGACCGAGATTCCCGGGCCTCGCTCCCGGGAGATCCTCGCCCGCCTCGACGACGTCGTCTCGTCCGCCCTCGCGGTCTACGCACCCATCGTCGCCGCCGACGGCCACGGCGCCACGCTCACCGACGTCGACGGCAACACGTTCATCGACTTCGCCGGCGGCGTCGGCTGTCTCAACGTCGGCCACACGCACGCGCGCGTGACCGAGGCCGTGCAGGAGCAGGCCGCACGCTTCCTCCACACCGATTTCACCATCGTCCCGTACGAGGTCTACGTCGAGGTCGCCGAGAGGCTCCTCGCGCTCGCGCCGTTCGAGGGTCGCGCAAAGGCTGCGTTCTTCAACGCGGGCACGGAAGCGGTCGAGAACGCGGTCAAGTTCGCACGCGCCTACACGGGCCGGCCGGCAGTGATCGGCTTCGACGGCGCTTTCCACGGGCGCACGCTGCTGTCGCTCACGCTCACGTCCAAGACGCATCCGTACAAAGCCGGTCTCGGGCCGTTCGCCCCCGAGGTCTACCGCGTTCCGTTCCCGTACGAGTACCGCGGCGTGAACACCGAGCAGGCGCTCGCGGCGCTCCGGGGCGCGCTCGTCACGCAGGTGGCCGCCGAGACCGTCGCCGCGATCGTGATCGAGCCGGTGCTCGGCGAGGGAGGCTTCGTCGTCGCGCCGCGTGAGTTCCTCCAGGGCGTGCGGGCGATCTGCGACGAGCACGGCATCGTCCTCGTCGTCGACGAGGTGCAGACGGGCTTCGCCCGCACGGGCCGCATGTTCGCCATCGAGCATTCCGGCGTCGAGCCCGATCTGCTCGTCGTCGCCAAGTCGATTGCGGCGGGCCTGCCGCTCTCGGGCGTGCTCGGCAAGTCAGAGATCATGGACGCCCCCGGCCAGGGCGGCGTCGGCGGCACGTACGTGGGCAATCCGGTCGCGCTGGCTGCCGCCTCGGCAGTCCTCGACGTCATCGAGGAGGAGGGGCTCGTCGACCGTGCCGCCCGCATCGGCGACGTCATCCGCGGCAGGATGCAGGAGTGGCAGCGCCGGCATCCCCAGATCGGCGACGTCCGTGGCCTCGGTGCGATGCTCGCGATCGAGTTGGTCGAGGACCCGACGTCGAAGCGCCCCGATCCCGAGCTCGCCTCGGCGGTGGCGGAGGCGGCAGCGGAGCGCGGCCTGCTCCTGCTGAAGGCGGGAACCTATTCGAACTGCATCCGCGTTCTCTGCCCGCTCGTGATCGGCGATTCCGAGCTGGAGGAGGCGCTCGGCGCCTGGGGCGAGGCGCTCGACGCGGTTCTCGCGTAGCTCCGACGGTCCGGTTCGCGTTCTACCGCAGTGGCGCAGCGTTCGCCCTCTCCCCACGCCGGCACTCACGGGAGCGACCCGATGGTCGGTGACGTGATCGCCGACCGCTACGAGCTGGAGGAGCTCGTCGACCGCGGCGGCATGTCGAGCGTGTACCGCGGCCACGATCGCCTGCTCGAACGGAAGGTGGCGCTGAAGGTCCTCCACTCGCACTTCCTCGACGATCCGGAGTACGTGGAGCGGTTCCGCCGCGAAGCGCGCGCAGTCGCGCAGCTCTCGCACCCGCACATCGTCACGGTCATCGACCGCGGGTCGAGTGACGGCAACCAGTTCATCGTCTTCGAGTACGTCGACGGCGAGAACCTGAAGCAGCTGCTGGAGCGGACCGGGCCGCTACCGGTCGAGCGAGCGGTCGAGCTCGGCATCGAGATCGCGGACGCCCTCGCATTCGCGCACGCGCACGACCTCGTCCACCGTGACGTCAAGCCGCAGAACGTCCTCATCGATACCGGCGGAAGTGCGAAGGTGACGGACTTCGGGATCGCACGGTCGCTCGACGTGGAGCGCGGCGTGACGCAGACGGGAACCGTGCTGGGCACGAGCAACTACCTCTCTCCGGAGCAGGCGTCGGGCGCGCCGGCATCACGCGCAACCGACATCTATTCGCTCGGCGTCGTGCTGTACGAGCTCCTGACAGGCGAGGTGCCCTTCCGCGGCGACAACCTCGTCGTCGTCGCGATGAAGCACGTGACCGAGCATCCACCGAGCTTGCTCGACCAGCGCCCGGACGTCTCTCCCCGGCTGGCACGTGCGGTCGAGCACGCGCTCGAGAAGGATCCGGCTCGGAGATTCCCGTCGATGGACGCATTCGCGAACGAGCTGCGCCGGTGCCGGGAGGAGCTCGGCGACTTCGACGCCGAACGTACGATGATCCGCAACGCGCCCCTCGTACCAGGGCCCGTTCGCGCCCGCCGTCGGCCCAGTCATCGCGCTCCGCTCCTCGTTGCGCTGGCCGGTCTCCTGGCCGTGGCCGTGGCCGCGGGCGTGTACGTCTTCGGCGGATCGTCCATCGGGCATCGTCACCACCCTGGCGGCGGAACGGCGACGGCGTCGCTCACCGGCGTGGGCGACTTCGACCCCAACGGCAATCCGGACACGCATGCGAACACCGCGGCGGCGGCGACGGACGGGAACCCGTCGACCGACTGGTACACGCAGATCTATGCGACGCCGGCGTTCGGCGGCCTCAAGACGGGCCTCGGCCTCGTCGTCGACGCCGGGCGCCCGGTGAAGCTGGGCAGATTGACCGTGAACACGCCGACGCCCGGCTTCGTCGCGAAGATCGAGTCGGGGAGCTCGCCACAGGGGCCGTTCAGCGACGACTCGAGCGTGCAAACGGTCGGCCCGTCGACGACGTTCACGCTGCGAGGCGCGAATGCGCAGTACTACGTCGTCTGGATCACGCGCTTGCCAGGGAGCGGCAAGGCCGAGATCAGCGAGGTCACGTCCGGCTAGAACTCGAGGTGCGAGCGGCGCTCGTGCCGTTCGAGTGCGAGCTCGATGAGCCGATCGAGCAGGTCCGCGTACGCGATGCCGGAAGCGGCGAAGAGCTTCGCGTAGACGCTCGTCGCCGTGAAGCCGGGGATCGTGTTCAGCTCGTTGACGACAACCTCGCCGTCATCCCGGACGAAGAAGTCGACGCGCGCCATTCCCTCGCATTCGCTCGCGACGAACGCGTCGACGGCGCGCTGCTGGACGAGCTCGATCGTGCGCTGCGGCAGCTCGGGTGGGATGACGAGCTCCATGCCGCCTTCGTCGTACTTGGACGCGTAGTCGTACCACTCGTGTTCGAGCGTGTCGATGCGGCCCGGAAGCGACGCGATCGGCGGCGGCTGCCGGTTGCCGAGCACGCCGCACTCGACTTCCATCCCCGTGACCGCCTCCTCGACGAGCACCTTCTCATCGTGGCGACGCGCGAGCGCCACCGCTTCGGGCAGCTCGGACTCCGCATGCACCTTCGAGATCCCGACCGACGAGCCGAGTCGAGCCGGTTTCACGAAGGCGGGGTAGCCGATCGGGTTCTCCACCGTGTCACCGAGGCGGATGGTGTGATGGCGCGCGACCGGGATGCCGCTGTCACGCATGACCTTCTTGAAGAGGTCCTTGTCCATCGCGAGCGCGGAAGCAGCGACGCCGGCGCCGACGTACGGGACGCCTGCGAGCTCGAGCAGCCCCTGCACCGTGCCGTCCTCACCGAACGGCCCGTGCAGGATGGGCAGCGCGACGTCGACGTCCCCGAGCGCGGCGAGCGTCCCCGCCTCGGCCGGAACAGGCAATGTCTGCGCCTGTGACACTTCTGTAACGGGGCCTGACCCCAATACATCTGTGTCACGGCTTTGCAACGCCCAGTGGCCGTCGCGGCCGATGGCGATGCCGACGACGTCGTACCGGTCCGGATCGAGCGCCTCCAGCACCGAGCGTGCGCTCGCGATCGAGATGTCGTGCTCGCTCGACCGGCCGCCCGCGAGCAGCGCGACCCGCAACCGCCGGGCCGTCGTCAAGGCGTGGCGGTCGTCGTCGGCGGCGCCGTCGTCGTCGTCGCGGGGCATCCGCTCGACGGGCAGCGCCCGACGTCGAGCGTCACCATCGAGCCCGGCTTCGCCTGCTGCCCGCCCTCGGGGCTCTGGTCGAGCACGATCTGATCCTGGTTCGGGTCGGTCACCGGGGTGTACGTGAACTTCACCCGGAAGCCCGCGTTCTGCAGCGTCGACGAGGCCGAGCCGGCGTCGAGCGTCCGAACGTCCGGCACCGCCACCGTCTTCGGGCCGTTCGAGATGGTGAGCGACACCGTCGAGCCCTTGGCCGCCGTCTCGTTCTGCGCCGGCGACTGGTTGATGACGGTGTTCTGCGGCTGGTCGCTGTCGACGTACGTCGGATTGACCTTGAAGCCGGCCTGATTCAGCGTCGCGGTCGCCTGGCCGATCGTCTCGCCGGTGACGCCGGGAACGGTCACCGGCGTGGGCCCCTTCGACACGTTGATGCGCACCTTCGTGCCGGTCACGACCTGCGTCCCCTCCTTCGGATCGGACGCGGTGACCGTGTCCGCCGGCTCCGCCGACGGGATCTCGTGCAGGTCGGGAACGAGGTGGAGACCTTTGAGCTTCGCGATCGCGTCCGCCGACTTCAGGCCCTTGAGCGGCGGCACCGCCACCTTCGGCTTGCCGCTCGACACGTAGATGGTGACGTTGTCGCCCTTCGGCTGGTGCTGGCCCGCCGCCGGATCCTGTCTGTAGACGAGGCCGTTCGGCACCGTCAGGTTCGAGTGCGTCTTGACGACCGGGTGGAAGCCGTCCGCCTGGATGTTCTGCGTCGCCAGCTGCTGTGTCTCGTTGACGTAGTTGCTCACCGCGACCGGCGTCGACGAGTTGATCTTGTTCGAGATCTGGTGGTACAGGAACCAGCCGCCGATCGCGGCGCCGACGACGAAGAGGAACGCAGCGATCCAAGGCCACACCGGGCGGCGGTGGATCGGCTCGTCGAGGTCGTAGTAGACGGACGGCGGAAGCGGCGGCGTGCCTGCGCGGCTTCCCGCCCGTCGCGGCGGCGTGATCATGGTCGCGGCCGTCGCCGCGAGCGGCCCCGACACCGGCGAGCGCATGATCTGCGTCGCCGTCTCGTGCGTCTCCGGCGCAACGCCGACGCCCCTCGCGACGCGGTCGAGGTCCGCCTCCATCTCGTCGGCGGTCTGGTAGCGGTCCTCGGGATCCTTCGCGAGCGAGCGCATGACGACCATGTCGAGCTCCCGCGGTACGTCGTGCCGCTTCGCGGACGGCGGCACCGGCGTCTGCGACAGATGCTTCATCGCGATCTCGACGGGCGTGTCGCCGGAGAACGGGACCTCGCCCGTGAGCATCTCGTACATGAGAATGCCGAGCGAGTACAGATCGGAGCGCTGGTCGACGTCGGTGCCGCGCGCCTGCTCGGGCGAGAGGTACTGCGCCGTGCCGACGATCGAGCCCGCCTCCGTCATCTGGCTCGTCCCCGCCCGCGCGATGCCGAAGTCCGTCACCTTCACGCGCCCCTCGCCGTCGACGAGCACGTTGTGCGGCTTGATGTCGCGATGGACGATTCCGTGCCGGTGCGCGAACCGGAGCGCTGAGAGGATCTGCCGCGC
>CAZXZX010000162.1:0-5543 GCA_964645445.1 uncultured Gaiellales bacterium | reverse complement strand
CCGCCGACGACACACCGGAGACGATCACCGTCTCCCCCGCGGCCGCGAGCAGCGCGCGAATGCGCTCGTCCGGGTCGACTGCGTCGCGCGCGTGCACGCGCACCTCGACCTCGGCGAGATCGAAGCCGAACAGCTCGACGCGGCGCCGTAGCGCAGCTAGTTGACCGTCGGCGATGCGCGCACCGCGGTTGGCGCGCAGGCTGCGGTCGACGACGTCGAGGTCGGCGGCGAGATCGTCGTACGGACCATCCTGGAGGCGGCGCCACACGAAGCTGAGCTTGCGCCGGTACGGCTCGTCGAGATTCTGGTCGCCGATCTCGTCGGTGTACTGCGGCATGTCGCGCTCGTCGCGCGCGATCGACTCGAGCAGCTCGTCGGACACCGAGGTCAACCGCGACGACACGCCGATCTCGGCCGCGAGCCCGCGCACGTCGACGCGGTAGCGATGCAGGAGCAGTTCGCAGGCTCGGTCGCGAGCCTCGGCGAGCGTCTCGACCGTCGTCTGCGGGTTGCCGTCGGCGTCGCCGCCGATCCAGCTTCCGAAGCGCAAGGGCGCCGGCGCGTCCGGCAGGCGCCGCCGGTACTCCGCGAGCAGCCGCTCGGCGGCGTCGATCAGACTCTGCTCGAAGAACCAGTGGCCGTTGCGGATCTCGTCGACGACCCGCGGGCGGCGAGTCCGCACCTCGTCCGCCTGCCACAGCATCGTGATCTCCCCGGCGAGCGCGTCCTCGACATCCCCGCCGTCGTCGATGCGGGCGAGGAGCGCAGCGATGCGGAGATGGGCCGCGAGCACGGTGCGGCGCACAGCCTCGGTCGGATGGGCGGTGAGGACGAGCTTCAACGAGACGTTCGCAGGCGCGTCAACCTCTGCAAACGCCGCGGCGAGCGACTCCCGACCCACGCGCTCCTCGCGGGCGTACTCCCGCCGGCGCCTGATGCGGTTGTGCTGCTCGGCGACGTTCGCGAGCTGGAAGTAGAGGGCGAACGCGCGCAGGACGCTCGCCTGGCGCTCGAGGGGCAGCGCTTCCACCGCGTCGCGTAGCTCGTCGCGGCGTGTTCCCCGGCGGGCGGCACGAGAAAGGGCGCGAACGTGCTCGACGTCCGCGAGCAACGACTCGTCCTCCTGCTCGACGAGGACGCGGCCGAGGAGGTCGCCGAGCAGGCGAACGTCGCGGCGAACGGCTTCCATGCACCTAGCGTCGCACGAAGCTGCCTGCAAAACCGAACAATCGGTTCGTCTGTGGACGGCCATGGGCTAGCCTCGACCCATGGGTCGCACGCTCTTCGAGAAGGTCTGGGACGCCCACGTCGTCACGAGCGGCGACGGCCGTCCGGATCTCCTCTACGTCGACCTCCACCTCGTCCACGAGGTGACCTCGCCCCAGGCGTTCGAGGGCCTGCGCGCCGCCGGGCGCATTGTGCGCCGGCCCGACCTGACAGTGGCGACCATGGACCACAACGTCCCCACGGGCGACGACACGCCGGCCGACCCGCTCTCACAGCAGCAGCTGGAGACGCTGGCGCGGAACTGCGAGGAGTTCGCCGTTCCGCTGTATGCGACCGGCAGCGGGCGCGAGGGCATCGTCCACGTCATCGGCCCGGAGCTGGGACTGACCCAGCCGGGCAAGACGATCGTGTGCGGCGACTCGCACACGTCGACCCACGGCGCGTTCGGCGCACTGGCAATCGGGATCGGGACGTCGGAGGTCGAGCACGTGCTCGCGACGCAGACGCTCGCGCAGCGGAAGCCCCGCACGCTGCGCATCCGGTTCGAGGGTGCGCGTGCTCCAGGCGTGACGGCGAAGGATCTCGTCCTCGCCGCGATCGGCGAGATCGGCGTCGACGGCGGCGTCGGTCACGTGATCGAGTACGCAGGCCCGGCGATCGAGGAGCTCTCGATGGAGGGCCGCATGACGATCTGCAACATGTCGATCGAGGCGGGCGCGCGCGCCGGGATGATCGCGCCCGACGAGACGACGTTCGCGTACCTGGGCGAGCGCGGCGTCGAGATCGCCGAGCGCTGGCGCGAGCTGCCGACCGACCCGGACGCGGTTTTCGACCGCGAGGTCGTGATCGACGTCGCCGCCGTGAAGCCGCAGGTCACGTGGGGGACGAATCCCGGGATGGTCGCATCGATCGACGACGTCGTTCCCGAGCCCGCGGACGAGGCGGCCGAGCGCGCGCTCGTCTACATGGGCCTCGAGCCGGGCACGCCGATCCGCGATATCCGCGTCGACCGCGTCTTCATCGGCTCGTGCACGAACTCGCGCATCGAGGACCTCCGTGCGGCGGCGGCGGTCGTGCAAGGAAAACAGGTGCATCCGTCGGTACGCGCGATGGTCGTCCCCGGCTCGGCGCTGGTGAAGAAGCAGGCGGAGGCGGAGGGGCTCGACCGCGTGTTCGCCGCTGCGGGGTTCGAGTGGCGGCGCGCCGGCTGCTCGATGTGTCTCGGGATGAATCCCGACGTGCTCGCGCCCGGCGAGCGCTGCGCGTCGACCTCCAACCGGAACTTCGAGGGCCGACAGGGCGCCGGCGGGCGGACGCATCTCGTCAGCCCCGAAGTCGCCGCTGCAACCGCGCTCGAGGGACATTTCGCGGTGCCGGCATGAAGGCGTTTCGGCGGGTGACTTCGTCGGCCGTCGTGCTCGACCGGCCGGACGTCGATACCGACCAGATCATCCCGAAGCAGTTCCTGAAGCGGATCGAGCGCAGCGGCTTCGGCGAGTTCCTCTTCTTCGACTGGCGCAAGGACCCGAACTTCGAGCTGAATCGCCAGACCGGGAAGATCCTGCTCGCCGGACGGAATTTCGGCTGCGGCTCGTCGCGCGAGCACGCGCCGTGGGCGCTCGAGGACTACGGCTTCGAGGCGGTCGTCGCGCCGTCGTTCGGCGACATTTTCCGGCAGAACTCGCTGAAGATCGGGCTGCTGCCGGTTCAGCTCCCGGAGGAGCAGGTGCGCGACCTGATGAATCGCGCGCGCGTGGGCGAGGAGCTGACGGTCGACCTCGAGGCCCGTACCGCGGGCGGCTATCCGTTCGAGCTCGACGACTTCACGCGCAAGTGCCTGCTCGAGGGTCTCGACGAGATCGCGCTCACCCTGCGCGACGAGCCGGCGATCGCGGCCTACGAGGCCGCGCACTCGTAAGACCGGGGCCAGACCCCGTTACGAAACTGTGACGGACTCGTAGCCGCTCGTACGGCAACGTCTTCGCGTGGCCCGCAAGAGACGCGACACGACGGCCGGCATCTTCCACGTGTTCACGCACTCGGTGTGGGCCGCAGATGCGCTGTATCGAGATGACAGCGACCGGATGCGGTTCCTACGAGAGCTGGCCCTTGCGACCGACAAGACCTCCTCGCGCTGCCTGGCTTACTGCCTCATGGGCACGCACTACCACCTCCTGCTCGACGTCGATGCGGAAGTCCTGGCCCGCGGCATGCACTCTCTCAACTTCCGCTATGCAGTGGGCTTCAACAGACGACACGCCATGAAGGGCCACGTCCACGGGACGCGGTACAACGCGTTTCGGGTTAACGGGGAGGCCGACCTTCTCTCCCGCTACAAGTATGTGGCTCGTAATCCTGTCGAGGCAGGGCTCTGCGAGTCACCCGAGGACTGGCGGTGGAGCAGCTACGCCGCGACGATCGGACTCGCCATGCCTCAACCGTTCGTCCGGAACGAGCTCATCCTCGGCTGTCTGGATGGGCCGCGAGAGATCGCCATCGGGCGACTGCGTCAGTGCGTTGCAAAGTCGTGACGCAGACGTGACGGGGCCTGGCCCCGGCCTGTGGAAAACCCTAGGCGCCCTTTGCGACTTCGCGCTTCATGAGGTCGAGGAGCTCGTGGTACAGCTCGGCGAGCCCGCCCGGCGAAAGCGGCCCGCGGTTCGCCCGCTGAAGGTACCGGAGCATCCACTCCTCGCGCGCGAGGTCGACGAAGCCGATGCCGTGCTCCTCCTTGGACCGCTTCAACTGGGCGACGAGCCGCAGCCGCTTGTTCACCAACTCGACGAGTGCGGAGTCGAGATCGGAGATCTCGCGTCGGACGTCCTTGACGAAGGGATCGGTGGACGAGGAGATGTCGGTGCTCATGACATCACCTTCGCAGCTTCGTAGACGCCGGCGATGCGATGCGACCGCGTGAGGCTCGCCAGCTCGTCGAGCGCGCCGCGCACGACCGGATCGAGCGGATGTCCCGCGACGACCGCCTCGAAGCGGTAGCTCCACGGCGTCGCAGGCAGCGGCCGCGACACGAGCCGCACGAGGTCGAGCCCCGCCGCGGCGAACGGCGAGATCGCCGCGTGCAGCGCACCGGGACGGTGGTCGGTGACGAACGTGAACGCCGTCCGCGCATCCGCACGCCCGGCGCCCAGCCACGTGTACGGCGCGACCGAGACGAAGCGCGTGAAGGCAGGCCCGTCGCCGACGTCGTCGAGCAGCGTCACCAGGCCGTACAGCCCCGCCGCCTCCGGCCCGGCGATGGCGGCCGCCGTCCGATCGCCGCACTCCGCCGTCTCTCGCGCCGCATCCGCGGTCGTCGACGCGGGCACGACCGCTGCGTTCGGCAACTGCTCCAACAGCAGCCGACACTGCTCGAGTGCAGACGGGTGCGAGCGCACGACGCGGATCTCCTCCAGCGAGATGTCGCCGGCCGCGAGGAGGCAGTGGCGGATCGGCAGCACCGCCTCGGCGACGATCGAGAGGGCACGGTCGTGCAGGAGATCGTGCGTCTCGGATACCGACCCGGCGAGCGAGCTCTCGATCGGCAGCACGCCCTGGTCGACCTCGGCGCGCGCGACCGCGTCCGCGACCGCGCGGAAGCCCCCGAGAGCGTGCAGCTCGGCCAGCGGATGCAGTGTCGCCGCCGCGGCGCCGGTGTGCGAGCCGGCCGGCCCCGGGTACGCGACGAGGCCGCTCACCGGAGCCGAAGCGGAACGCGCAGCCCGCATCGCTGGCAGATCGTCACCGCGGCGCCCTTCCGCGCCGCCCGCTGCACCGGGATCGGGTCGGCACATTCGCACGTCGAGCTCGACGCAGCCGCGGTCTTGAGGATGGATGCAGTCAGTTGGGTCATGCGCGGAAGCCTCCTCGAGGGAGTCGTGTGCGCTAGCCGGCGGGGGGAGGAGCGAAAGCGCCGGCTAGCCGATAAAGGCGTACGCGAAGAAGCCGTTGAAGACGGAGATGCGCGAGACGGCTTCGGGCGCGAGCGCCATGACTGCACCGTACGTCGCGCTCATGCCGCAGTCAACGCGAATTGTTCCCTTACGGCCGCGCCGAGGTCGGCCGTGCTCGCGGAGCCCCCGAGGTCGGGCGTCGGCGAGGCGGCAAGGGCCTGCTCGACCGCACGCGCGAGCGCCAGCGCCTCGTCCGGGCGGCCGAGCCCGTGCTCCAGGAGGAGCGCGGTCGACCGCAGCATCGCGGTCGGGTTGGCGACCCCTCGGCCGGCGATGTCGGGCGCGGAGCCGTGCACCGGCTCGAAGATCCCCGGGCCGCCGTCCGAGAGGCTCGCCGACGGAGCCAGCCCGAGGCCGCCCGTGACCGCC
>CAZXZX010000161.1:0-2790 GCA_964645445.1 uncultured Gaiellales bacterium | reverse complement strand
AGGGGGCGCTTGCGCGCCGCGCGCCACGGCGCGCCGAGCAGATGGTGATGGAGAACGACTACCCGGTAGGCGCCCGGCGTCGCCTCCGCGAGACGCGCTGCCGCCGCGTTCAGCTGGTCGTCGCGCACTGCTCCGCCCTGGTGACGATACGGGCGCGCGGAGTTGAGCCCGACGACGTGGAGCGAGGGTGACGCGTAGGTCGGCTCGGTCGTTCCCCAGACCCGCTCGAACTCGCGCCACGGCGACGCGAAGCGTGCGGGGAAGGTGTACGGGAGGTCGTGATTGCCGGGGACGGCGACGACCGGAGGCCCGAGCGACCGCAGCAGCGCCGCAGCGCGCTCGAGCTCGTCGCGGCGCCCCCGGTTGGCGAGGTCGCCGGACGCGACGACCAGCTCGGGCTGCACGCGGTCGGCGAGCCGCGCGAGCGCTTCCTCGAGCTGTGGCTCCTCGCGTGTGCCGACGTGAAGATCGGAGACATGCAGGATGCGTGCGGGCACGAGCGAATGAGGGTATGTCAGACCGGTGTCGGACACCAGACCCGTGTCCGGCACCACGGAGGACTACGATTCAGGTATGAGCGACGAGTCGGCCGAGATCTTCGACGACCTCTACCTCGGCCTCCGGGCCGGCGGCGCGCTGCGGAAGCAGCGGCGGGGTGAGGCATTGACCACCGAGGAGCAGGAGGCGCTCGGACGGTGGCAGCGGCTCTCGACGTGGCGGAAGGCGATCGCCATCGGCGGCTTCGCCGTCGGCACCTTCGGGCTCGGCTTCACGCTCGGCGGCCTCGTGTTCGGTCGCTGGCGCAAGCCCGCCAGTCGCTAGCCCTCGTCGCCTCACGGCGAGGGGTTCCTGGCCTCGCGGCGAATGACGCAAGCCCGTGGACGAGCACGTCTACATCGACGCGCGCCGGCACGGCATCGTGCTGGTCAGGCCGCTCGGGCGAGCGTTTCTCCTCGCCCTTCTCGGCGCGACCGCCTTCCTCGGCGGCTGGCCCGTGTCGGCCGCGGGCGCCGCGCTCCTGTGCGTCGCCGCGATCGGCGCCGTGGCGGCCGTGTGGCGGTGGGATCACACCCGCGTCGTCCTGACGGGCGACCGCCTGTTCGTCGTCCACGGCACGCTCCGTCGCCGAGCTGCGGC
Organism: uncultured Gaiellales bacterium; assembly: GCA_964645445.1. GTDB lineage: Bacteria > Actinomycetota > Thermoleophilia > Gaiellales > Gaiellaceae > Palsa-739. The sequence goes on along the minus strand of CAZXZX010000161.1, from coordinate 1,653 downwards.
TGTCAGGCTCGCGAAGGTGCAGACGATCGAGATCGAGCAGTCGGCGCTCGGACGCCTCCTCGGCTACGGCACGGTCGTCGCCGGAGACCTCGAGATCAGCTGCGTCGCGAGCCCCCGCGAGGTGCATGGACTCCTCAATAAAGCTTTAACCGGGACCTAATCCCGCCGACATACCCTGGCAGAGTGCTTCGCCTGGAGCGTCATCGGCTTGGTCCGCGGTTCTTCGTCTGCGGACTGCGGGTCCATGAGTTCACCCTCGGCTTCGCCGTGCTGGCGGCGCTGCTCGCCGGCGGGCTGGCCGATGCCTGGGATCTGAGCAGGGCGACGATCGGCGCGACGGCGGCCGGCTCGTGGCTCGTGATCAAGGACTGGCGGGACCTGTTCCCTTCGACCCGGAACACCGCGGCTTGGAGCCTCCTGCCGCACCGGGTTCCGAAGGATCGCTGAGGACTTCCGAACACACGTTCGCTGAAGTACAATGGCCTCTCCATGGCTGCCGACGAGCTGGTCGTCCACGGGGCCCGCGAGCACAACCTCAAGGACATCACCGTCCGGCTGCCGCGGAACCGCCTGATCTGCATCACCGGGCTCTCCGGGTCCGGGAAGTCGAGCCTTGCCTTCGACACGATCTACGCAGAGGGGCAGCGCCGGTACGTCGAGTCGCTGTCGGCGTATGCGCGGCAGTTCCTCCAGATGATGGAGAAGCCGGACGTCGACCACATCGACGGCCTCAGCCCGGCCATCTCGATCGACCAGAAGACGACGTCCCGCAACCCGCGGTCGACGGTCGGCACGGTCACCGAGATCTACGACTATCTCCGCCTCCTGTACGCGCGCGTCGGCCGGCCGCACTGCCCCATCTGCGGAAAGCCGATCGCCGGCCAGTCGATCGACTCCATCGTCGAGCAGGTCCTCGCGCTACCCGAGGGGACGCGCTTCACCGTGAACGCGCCGGTCGTGCGCGACCGCAAGGGCGAGTACAGGGACGTCTTCGAGGAGCTCCAGCGCGAGGGCTTCACGCGCGTGAAGGTCGACGGCGAGCAGTACGTGCTCGAGGACGGCGTGCCGCCGCTCGACAAGAAGTTCAAGCACACGATCGAAGTGGTCGTCGACCGGCTCGTGATGAAGAGCGAGGGAGAGCTTCGCCTGCGACTCACGCAGTCGATCGAGACGGCAGCCGGCCTCGCCGAGGGAATCGTCCTCATCGACCCGCTCGAAGGCGGCGAGCCGATGCTCTTCTCCGAGAACTTCGCCTGCCCCGACCACGGCGTCTCGCTGCCGGAGCTGCAGCCGCGTATCTTCTCGTTCAACGCGCCGCACGGCGCGTGCCCGCGGTGCACGGGCCTCGGCTCGCAGCAGGAGATCGACCCGGACCTGCTCGTTCCGGATCCGTCGCTCTCGATCGACGACGGCGCGCTCGTCCCGTGGTCGGTCGGCGGCTCGTCCGGCTTCTACGAGGCCGTCATCCAGGCGATCGCGGACCGGTACGAGATCGACACCTCGAAGCCATGGTCGCAGCTGACCGAGGAGGAGCAGAACCGGTTCCTCTACGGCACCGACGGCGAGCGCGTGTACGTGAGCTACCGCAACCGCATGAATCGCAAGCGCTCGTACATGATCGCCTTCGAGGGGATCGTCTCCTCGCTCGAGCGC
>CAZXZX010000160.1:0-3596 GCA_964645445.1 uncultured Gaiellales bacterium | reverse complement strand
GCGCGGGGAGGACGTGGACGAGTTGGGCGCGCTGATCGACGCCAACGCGACCGCATGCTTCAACCTGTGAAGAAGGAATACGGCCAGCACTTCCTGGCCGACCGGAACATTCTCGAGGTCATCGGGCGGCTGGCCGAGCTCGCGGCGGACGACGTGGTGCTCGAGATCGGGCCGGGACAAGGCGTGCTCACGCGCTACCTCGCCGAGCGCGTCGCACGCGTGCACGCCATCGAGATCGACCGGGAGCTCGAGCCGATGCTGCGCGATCTCGGCGACAACGTCGACGTCGCGTTCGGGGACGCGCTCGAGCTCGAGCTGCCGCAGGACGCGACGAAGCTCGTGTCCAACCTGCCCTACAACGTCGCGACGCCGATCGTCGTCGAGAGCCTCGACGGCCTGCCGAACATCGGGCTGTGGTGCGTGATGGTGCAGCGCGAGGTCGCCGACCGTTTCTTCGCCGCGCCGTCGACGAAGGAGTACGGAGCCGTCTCCGTGCTCGTCCAGCTCGCGGCGGAGCGAACCGGCTTCCATGCCGTGTCACGGACGGTCTTCCGCCCTCCACCGAACGTCGACTCGGCGCTCGTCGCATTCCGTCGCGTCGAGCTTCCTCGCGAGTACGCCCGTGTGAAGAAGATCGTGACCGCATCGTTCGCGCACCGCCGCAAGACGCTGCCGAACTCGCTCGAGCTCGCCGGCGTCGCGTCGCGCGCCGACGCCGCCGGCGCGCTCGCCGCGATCGGGCGCGAGGCGAACGTCCGCGCCGAGGCGCTCGCGCCGCAAGAATTCGTTTCGTTGGCGAAGGCCTTGTATTGAGAGCATCGGCCCCGGCCAAGATAAATCTGGCCCTAGTCGCCGGGCCGAAACGCCCCGACGACAAGCACGAGGTCGTGACCGTCTACCAGCGGATCGGGATCGCCGACCGGATCGATCTCGACCCGGGGCCGGCGCTCCTCGTGGAGGGGTTCGACGCGGACACGCTCGTGCGCGGCGCGCTCGAAGCGCTTGCGTCCCGCGTCGGCATCGAGGCCCGTTGGCACGTGCGCATCGAGAAGCGCCTGCCGATCGCCGCCGGCATCGGCGGCGGCAGCTCCGACGCGGCCACGGCGCTCCGTCTCGCAAACGCAACGCTCGCCGCGCCGCTCGCGGACGCGACGCTGCTCGAGCTTGCCGCGGGCCTCGGCGCCGACGTCCCGTTCTTCCTCCGTGACGGCCCGCAGCTCGGGACCGGCGACGGCGGCGAGCTCGCCCCGCTCGACCTGCCGCAGGACTTCTGGGTCCTGCTCGTCGTCCCGCGCGCGATCGAGAAGCCGTCGACGGCGTCCGTCTACGCCGACTTCGACCGGCGCGACGGCGCCGTCGGCTTCGCCGAGCGGCGCGGCGCGCTCCTCGGCGCGCTCGAGCAGGTGCGGCGACCGCGCGACCTCGCCGCGCTGCCGCCGAACGACCTTGCCTCGTCGCCGCTCGCCGACGAGCTGCGCTCGCTCGGTGCGTTCCGCGCCGACGTGACGGGCGCGGGGCCGGCCGTGTACGGCCTCTTCCATCACCGCGACCGCGCGAAGGCGGCGCAGCGAGCCCTGAAGGGCGTCGGCGAGAGCTGGCTGACGGCACCTGCGTGGTACGGTTGAAACAGGTAATGGACTCTTCGCACGCGATCGAGCGCGGGTCGAGCAGAACGGGCCGCTGGCTCCGCGACCGTCGTACGCGCGTGAGCCTCTGGATCGCCGCCGCCGAGGCGATCGTCGTCGCCGTGTTCCACGACGTCTCGCGGATCACGGTGATCGTGCTCGCTGCCTTGGCCGTCGCCCTCTACTGGTACGCCGGCCGGCGGACGCGATCCGACACCTTCCACCAGGCGTCCTGGATCTTCGCCGTCTCGCAGCTCTTGGCGGTGATCGCCGCCATCCTCGCCTTCGTCGTCTTCTGGACGGCGATCGTCCTCGTCTGCATCTTCGCCCTCGTGGCGCTCTTCTTCGTCTTCACCGACCGCCGGTAGACTTTTACCTCCTTTGGGGCGTGGCCAAGTGGTAAGGCAACGGGTTTTGGTCCCGTGATCCCAGGTTCGAATCCTGGCGCCCCAGCCACTCTTCGCTGACATGGCAGACGACCTCGCAGCAGTCGTGATGGCCGGTGGCCTCGGCACGCGCATGAAGAGCGCGACGCCGAAGCACCTGCACCCCCTCCTCGGCCGGAGGATGGTCGACTGGGTGATCGCGGCAGCGCGCGACGCCGGCGTCGAGCGCGTCGTCATCGTCGCGTCGCCCGACAGCGCCGACTCCTACGACGGGCTCGAGGTGGCGGTGCAGGAGCAACCACTCGGCACCGGGGACGCCGTCCGCTCTGCCCGGCCTGCGCTCGAGGGCTCCGAGGGCGACGTGCTCGTGCTCAACGGCGACGTCCCCGCGCTGACGCCGGACACCGTGCTCGCGCTCGTCGAGACGCACCGCGGCGCGAACGCCGCCGCCACCGTCCTCTCCTTCGAGCCGTCGGACGCGCGGGCGTACGGGCGGATCGTGCGCGACGGTGACGGCCGCCTCGCGCGCATCGTCGAGGCCGCGGATGCGAGCCCGGACGAGCTGGCGCTGCGCGAGGTCAACTCCGGGATCTATGTCTTCCGCGGAACGAAGCTCTGGCCGGTACTCGACCGGCTCGAGCCGCACAACGCCCAGGGCGAGCTCTACATCACCGATACGCTCGGCCTCCTCGTCGGCGACGGCGAGGTCGTGGCCGTCCACACGGCGCCCGACCCGTTCGAGGTGGAGGGGATCAACACGCGTTCAGAGCTTGCGCTCGCGGCCGAGGCGCTCCGCGACCGCATCAACGAGCGGCACATGCTCGCCGGGGTGACGATCGCCGACCCCGCCTCGACGTGGATCGACGCGGAGGTCGAGATCGAGCCGGACGTCACCATCCATCCGTTCAGCGTCCTCCGCGGCCGCATCCGGATCGCCGGCGGGGCGGAGATCGGACCCTTCGCGTACGTGCGTCCCGGCACGATCGTCGGCGAGGGCGCGAAGATCGGGACGTTCGTCGAGGTGAAGGCATCGACCATCGGCGCCCGGACGAAGGTGCCGCACCTCTCCTACATCGGGGATGCGGAGATCGGCGACGACACGAACATCGCCGCCGGGAACATCACCGCGAACTTCAAGCACCAGAAGGGCGAGCCCAAGGCCAAGACCCGCATCGGGAACAACGTCAGGACCGGCGTCGACAATACGTTCGATGCTCCTGTCGACGTTGGCGACGACGCTTGGATTGCACCGGGCACGGTCATCGCGCATGATGTCCCCCCGGGATCGCTGGCCGGGTTCGCCCCACGGCAGGAGACGAAGGAAGGGTGGGTCTACGAGAAGCATGGAAAGCGTGACGGCGACTGAGATCGCACTCCCCGGCCTGGAGAAGGCGGTCATGAGCGAGCCGGTGACCGGCCACTGGATCGAGCGGGGGCCGCAGAAGCGGCTGATGGTGTTCTCCGGGCGATCGCATCCCGATCTGGCGGCGCAGATCGCCGAGAAGCTCGGCGTCGAGCTCGGGGATGTCGAGGTCGAGACGTTCGCGAACGGCGAGACGTACTGCCGCTACCTCGAGTCGATCCG
>CAZXZX010000159.1:0-10303 GCA_964645445.1 uncultured Gaiellales bacterium | reverse complement strand
ACGGTCCCGTTCGAACAGGTGTGGGGGCTGCTCGTCGACGAGTCGCTCGAGCCCGGGCTTCCCGCCGCGTACTGCGAGCTCGAGGTGCGCACGGGCGGCCACATGTCCGACCTGCAGGCGATGCTCGCGATCCTCAGCGGGAAGTGGAAGCTCGGACAACTGATCGACGTCGACGACGACCAGGCGAAGGAGGACCTTCGCCGCCTCTCGGCCGCCGCGCTGTCGATCGTCGCGCAGTCCGCGCGCGACGCCGATCTCCCGCCGATTCCCGAGGAGACGGTGCTCTCCGGCCGCACTGCCGCCGAGCGCTTCCTCCTCGCGTGGCGGGGCGAGGTGGACGAGCGGCACGCGAAGGCGATCGACACGTACTGGATCTGCACCGCCGAGCACGGCATGAATGCGTCGACGTTCACCGCGCGCACGGTTGCGTCGACCGGGGCCGATTGCGGCGCGGCGCTCTCGGCCGCGGTCGGGGCCCTCTCGGGCCCGCTGCATGGCGGCGCGCCCGCGCGTGTGCTGCCGATGCTCGACGCCGTCGCGGAGAGCGGCGACGCCGAGAAGTGGGTGAGCGACGCGCTCGCGCGACACGAGCGGATCATGGGCTTCGGACATCGTGTGTACCGAGCCGAGGATCCGCGCTCGCGCCTGTTGAAGCGCACCGCGAAAGAGCTCGGATCGGCACGTGTCGCCGTCGCCGAGGAGCTGGAGGAGGTCGCGCACGAGGCGATTGCGAAGAAGCATCCCGACCATTCGTGGACGAACGTCGAGTACTGGTCGGCGATCGTGCTCGACGTCGCCGAGGTGCCGCCGAATCTCGCGCCCGCGATGTTCGCGTGCTCGCGCACGGCCGGCTGGTCGGCGCACGTGCTCGAGCAGAAGCGGCTCGGCGTCCTCATCCGGCCGAGCGCGCGATACGTCGGCCCCGCTCCGCGTGGCTTGGAAGTGCTGCCCACTTCCAAGCCATAGAGGTTCCCCTTCGAGGAGCGCTCGCGGCAAAGCCCGCGAGCTCCTTGGAGTCTTGACGAAGGTCTTGTTCCGCATGAGTCCGGCCTCCGCGTAAGCCCGCTTTCGCGAGGCTTACGCTCCGGCCCTTGGGCTTGGCGCTTTGCGCTGGTGTGGCACTACTCTCCGAGTGTGGGAGATCTCCTCACGTACCGCGAGCGCTTTCCGATCCTCGCCGACTGCATCTACCTGATCAACCACTCGCTCGCGGCGATGCCCGCCGCGGCAGAGGATCGACTCCTCGAGTACGCGCGCATGTGGCGCGAGCGCGGCATCCGCTCATGGGGCGAGGGCTGGTGGGACATGCCGATGACGGTCGGTGACCAGATCGGGCGAATCGTCGGCGGGCCGGCGGGATCGGTCGTCATGCACCAGAACGTCACCATCGCGGAGATGGTCGTCATCTCGTGCTTCCGTAATCCCGGTGCGCGCAACCGCGTCGTGTACGAGGAGGCGAACTTCCCCTCGGTGCGCTACCTGTACCAGGCGCAGCCGGAGCTCGAGGTCGTCGCCGTCGAGGACGACCGTGCGATCGTGGAAGCGATCGACGAGCGCACGCTGCTCGTACCGATCAGCCACGTGCTGTTCAAGAACGGCGAGATCCAGGACGTCGAGCCGATCGTCCGGCGCGCGCACGAATGCGGTGCGCATGTCGTGCTCGACTGCTACCAGTCCGCGGGCGTCGTCCCGTTCGACGTCACGGCGCTCGGGGTCGACTTCGCCACCGGAGGGAGCGTCAAGTGGCTCTGCGGCGGCCCCGGAGCCGGCTGGTTGTACGTCCGGCCCGATCTCGCGGAGCGGCTCGAGCCGACGTTCGTCGGGTGGCAGGGGCACGCGCGGCCGTTCGCGTTCGAGCCGGAGCTGGAGTACGCATCCGGCTCGACGCGGTTCCTCACCGGCACGCCGAACGTCCCCGCGCTGTACGCGGCGACGGCGGGCTACGACGTGATCGAGGAGATCGGCGTCGACCGGATCAGGGAGCGCTCGCTCGAGCTCACGTCGTTGCTCATCGACCTGCTCGACGGGGCCGGCGTCGAGATCGTCAGCCCGCGCGAGCCGGCACGTCGGGGCGGCACGGTCACCGTGCGCACCCCGGACCACGCCGCCGTCCACCGCGAGCTGGGTGAGCGGGGCATCGTGTGCGATTTCCGGCCCGACGCCGGCGTGCGTCTGGGGCCGCACTTCTACAACACCGAGGACGAGCTCCGGCGGACGGTCTCCGAGCTGGCCGACATCGTCGAGAGCGGCGCCTATCAGCGTCACTCGGGCGCGGCCGCGAAGTTCTGACGAAAGTTTTTCGCGCAGATGCCGATCTCTCTCCCGAGGGATGGGAATCAGAACCGGGTTCTTGGGGGTCATGGCCGTCGCGGCTGCGCTCGCGCTGGCCGGCACCGCGTCGGCTGCGCAGCTGATCGACCGCGACGCGGTCGGCCTGCGCCTGTCCGTGAACGCGAAGGGCGAGGCGCTCCTCACATACCGGAAGAGTGGCGCGGTCAGGCACGTTCTCGTCTGGGGCGCGATCAACGCGCTGCCCCCGACGCCGGGGACGCAGCAGGTGAAGTTCCACGTCGACTACGCCGGCGGATGGGGGAAGTACCGCAGCCTGTACTGGCAGCGCTTCCCGAACACGTGCGGGCGCTACGACGGCCCGGCGCTCCCGAACCTCGTCGCGGCCTGCAAGGCGCCGGACGGGACGTACTGGGCGGCGCAGCAGTGGCCGCAGCCGCTCCCCGACCTCGGCTTCACGCCGTGGCTTCCCGCGCAGCAACAGCAGTGGCTCGAGGTCTCCCACTGGAGCGGGCCCCTCGCGCAGCTGGAGACGGGGATGCACTGGGTGTACGACGGCCGCTTCCAGAGCATCTTCGGGCGGTACACGTACAACGGCCAGCCCGTGTACGGCTTCGGGACGACGCGCGTGGGCGCCCCGACCGACGGATTCGGCCGCCTCATCTATCTCGACACGTTCAACTCCGTGTACGGCGAGGGGTGGCGTCGCGAGAACTCGTTCGTCGCGCACAACCCGTCGGGCGTCTTCTGTTACGGCTTCTATCCGTTCGACCCGACGCAGGGCGGCTACCACTATCCCCCCGGCCAGACCGCGAAGCGTGGACCGGGCATCGGGGAGCAGTACCGGCTCTTCGCCGAGGGGCCCGGCGTCACGCCGGACGTGGCCACGATCGTCCAGCCGTTGCATCCGTTCGACAGTCGCAATCCGGCCGATGTCGCCCTCGAGCAGCAGCAGGCGCAGATGCTCTCCTCCTGGGGCGACAAGAGCTGCCGGACTAACTGAGCAGCTCCATCAGCTCGAGCGCATGTGCCGGCGCGGTCGGCTCTTCCTCGTGGCGAAAGTAGACGTACACCGGCTCCGTGCATGCGCGGATGCGTCCGGCGAACGCCGCGTCGGGCGCCTCGCGCCGTCGTAGGTACCGGAAGGGCGCGGGATGGTCGAGGTCGTTGACGCGCACGGCCCCGGCGTCGGCAAGCCGCTCCTCGATCCCGTCCCACGACGGATGCTCCACGTCGAAGGCGACGCGCAGTCCGGGGCCGAGCGACCCGAGGATCAGCTCGACGAGCCCCTCGTCGCGCGCGCCCTTCATCGACACGCGGACAGGCCCGAGCCGGTCGCCGAGCGCACGTGCCCCGGCGTCGAACGCATCGAGCACGCTCGTCCGGTGGCCGGGGAGCTTCGGTGCGAACTCGAAGCCGTCCGGCGCCTGTTCGCCCCAGCGCCGAAACTGCTCGACGCCCGGCATGCGGTACCCCGTCGTGTTCAGCTCGACCGTCGGGAACCGCTCCGCGTAGTACGAGAGGAAGGTCGCCGGGTCGAGCCCGGCCGGATAGAAGCCGGGCCGCCAGGTCGGATACGACCAGCCGGACGTTCCGACCGAGACCCGCGCTAGCGTTCGCGCTCCCGTGGCCACCGTGGAAAGCCTGCCACTCCCGGTCGAGACGTTCACGGACGAGGAGCGCGAGCGCCTCGCCCCGCACTTCACCAACCTCGACCGGCCGGTCTTCGGGCTCGTCTACCTGCCGGAGACGGTGAAGGGCGCGCTCTTCGCCCGCTACGCCCGCTACCCGGGCACGCTGCGCCGGCTCTTCCTCGAGGAGTTCGCAGATCCTGAAGCGCCTAGCGCAGAGGTACCGCGGATCGAGGGCGTGGAGGGAAAGCGCGCGGCCGACCTCTACGAACGCATCTTCCTCGGTTACGGCGACGACTCGGTCGCCCAGCTCGGCGGCGCGCACATCGCGTGCGAGTGGACGTCGAATCTCCTCACGAAGCTCCTGCAGCGGCCGCGGCTCGCCGCGTACCTCGAGCAGTCGACGCGGTACATCGCGTACGACGCGCGCGTCGACGGCTACGGCTTCCGCTACCACCATGATCCTCGCTTCGGCCCCGCGTACGAGCACGCGCTCGACGATCTCTTCGAGACGTACGCGCGCCTGCTCGGCTCGGTCGGCGAATGGGTCGGGGAGCGGTTCCCCGCAGCGGAGGGCGAGTCTCCCGCCGCGCATCGCCGCGCCGTGCGCGCGAAGGCCCTCGACCTCGTGCGCGGGCTGCTGCCGGCGGCGTCGCTGTCGCACGTCGGCATCTACGGGAGCGGCCAGACGTACGAGCAGCTCGTCCTGCACCTCCTCGCGCATCCGCTCGCCGAGGCGCGCGTGTACGGAGCGATGCTCCTCGAGGAGCTGCAGCACATCATCCCGAGCTTCGTCGTGCGCGTCCCGCGTGAGGATCGCGGCAGGCGCTGGATCGAGTACCTGCGCGAGCGACGGGACGCCGCCGACTCGGTGGCGGCGCGACTCGGGCTGGCCGGCGGGGAGACCGAGGCGGCGCCGTCCGTGCGGCTCGTGCGCTCGCACGGCACGGAGGACGAGCTTCTCGCTGCGCTCGTGTTCGAGTCCTCCGAGGTGCCGGAGGCGCAGGCGCTGGCCGCCGTCGCCGGCCTCGGCGCGGAGGAGCGCGTGGCGCTCGTCCGCGAGCTCGTGGGCGAGCGCGAGAATCGGCGACATCGCCCCGGGCGCGGCTTCGAGACGCTGCGCTACCGGTTCGAGATCGTTTCCGACTACGGGGCGTTCCGCGACCTGCAGCGCCATCGACTGCTCACGTGCCAGTGGCAGCGGCTCTCGCCGGCGCTCGGCGCCGACGTCCCCCACGAGGTCGCGGGCGCCGGCCTCGCCGGTGAGTTCGAGCGCGCGCTCGACGTCTCACGCGCGGAGTACGAGCGCCTGCGCGCGACGGGCTTCGCAGAGGAGGCCCCATACGCACTCTGCCTCGCGTTCCGCATCCGCTACGTCCTCGAGCTCGACGCTCGAGAGGCGCTGCACCTGATCGAGCTTCGCTCCGGCCGCGAGGGGCATCCGTCGTATCGAGCCGTCGCGCACGAGATGCGCCGCGCGATCGCCGAGGTGCACCCGAACGTCGCCGCTGCGATGACGTTCGTGGACGAATCGACGGAGGAGCGCCTTGAGCGGCTCCTCTCCGAGATGCGAAACGAAGCCGGAAGTACGCAGCACCTTCGGTCGCGTTAGACGGGCTTGAGCACCACGACCGGCTTGTGCATGCCCGGCTTGTCGCGGAGGACGACCCAGGAATCGCCGTGCTCGAGCTTGTACGGCGCGTTGAGCTGCACGACCGTGGCCTGTCCGGTCGCGACCTTGAACGAGCCGCACGGTGCGTACGGCTTTCCGTCGCGCACGAGGTAGACCTCGTAGGACCAGTGCCCGTGCAGCTGCGGCAGCCCCTTGACGGAGAGGCGCATCGGCCAGTTGCCGGCCGCGTCCTTGGGCTCGATCTGGAGCGAGGCGAGCGCATTCGGCGCCGCCGGGGTTCCCGTGAGCTGGAGCACCTTGCCGCTCGTGCTGCTTCCGCCGTTGCCGGCGATATAGCCACCGAGGAAGGCGAGCGCGACGATGGCGACCGCCGCGGCGAGCAGAAGCACACGCCTGCGGACCCGCGCGGGGCGCCGGTTCATCGTCATGCCGAGCGTCGGGCCGGCCTCGATCGCCGGCGAGATCTCCGGCGGCGGCCCCGCCTGCACGAGCAGCGAGTGGACGCGCTGCAGACGCGCGCGCTCCGCGCCCTCGACTTCCGAGCCGACGAGCTCGTCGAAGTCGGGCGGTAGATGGGTCATGCGAGTTCTCCCTCCAATGCATCGGCGAGGTGCGCGAGTGCGCTCCGCGTCCTCGTCTTGACCGTGCCGAGCGGGATGTCGAGAAAGCTCGCGACTTCGCTCTGCGACAGGCCGCTCCAGTACGCGAGCTCGATGACCTCGCGCTCACGCTCGGGCAGCGTCTGCAGCGCCCGGTGCACACGCCATGACACAAACGACGACTCTGCCTGGTCGGCGGGCCCGGGCTCATCCGACGTCATCTCCGGAACGTCCATCGGCAGGTCGTCGCGTGAGCGGAGCCGGTCGACGATTGCGTTCCGCGCGATCGCGTACAACCATGGCGCCGCGGGGCCGCGCTCGGGCCGATAGCTCGACGCCGAGCGCCAGACGGCCGCGAACATCTCCTGCACCGCGTCCTCTGCGCGCTCGCGGTCGCGCAGCCGCTGCATCGCGAGCCCGAACACCGAGCGGATGTAGCGGTGGTAGACGACCTCGAACGCCTCGCGGTCGCGGCCGGCGATCCGGACGAGCAGCTCCGAGTCCGTCGCCTGCTCGGCCGCCGCAGGCCCCGGCTCCGCAGGGCTCGGGACGGCGCGGAGGCGTGCCGGGCTGTCGAGTGCGATTTCCATCCCTCTGCGACTTCTACGCATGGCCGATCACTTCGGATTGTCGCATGAGGGAGCCGTACGGATGCCGTTCGGAAAGTGTGAAAACGGCCAATTCGCGGCGTGAGACCGGGGTCGCCGGGGAGGACCAGGACGAGCGAAGCAAGGAGGTGCTGCATGAAACGCCTTCTCATAGTGCCGATCGCGGTGCTGGCGGCCGTCCTGGTCGTCGTCGCCGCGGGGGCTGCCACACAGACCGTTCAGGTCACGAAGAACGGCTTCACGCCGCAGGCCGCGACCGTGAGTGTCGGTGACAGCGTGACCTGGCACAACGCCGATACGGCCGACCATCAGGTCGTGGCCGACGACGGCAGCTTCGCGTCGCCGGTTCTCCAAGCCGATCAGTCGTACTCGCATACGTTCTCGAATGCGGGGACGGTGAAGTACCACGATGCGTTCGCGAGGACGCACGCGGGCACGATCACCGTCAACGGCCCCGCGCCTGCGATCACGCTGTCTCCGTCCACGACCAAGGTCGTATACGGCGGTGGCGCGACGCTCTCCGGCGGCGTCTCGTCGAAGCTGGCGAGCGAGCCGGTCACGCTGACTGCGCAGGCGTCCGGCAAGAGCACGCAGTCGGTCGACCAGGTGACGACGACGACGAACGGGGACTACCAGTTCGCCGTGACGCCGACGATCGAGACGACGTACCAGTCGCACTGGCGGACTGCGGACAGCCCGACCGTCACGGTCGACGTCGCGCCGCGCGTCGGCTTCAGCCGCAGCGGCAGTCTCTTCATCGCGAAGGCGACGTCCGACCTGTCGTACAGCGGCCACTTCGTGTGGGTCCAGCGGCACTACGGGTTCGGCTGGAAGAGCCTCAAGCGCGTCTTCCTCGGCTCGAACTCTCGTGCCGTGTTCCGGCTGAAGGTCCCGCACGGCTCGACGATGCTTCGGCTCGTCATGCCGAGCGGCCAGGCAGGCGCCGGCTACGTCGCCGGTCTCAGCCGGACGATCATCGTCCATCGCTGAACGGAGGCGCCCGGGGGCAGGCTCACGTCTGTCCCCGGGCGTCGAACAGCCGCTCCACCTCGGCCCAGTTGACGACGTTCCACCAGGCCTCGAGGTACGCGGGACGCTTGTTCTGATACTTGAGGTAGTAGGCGTGCTCCCACACGTCGATGCCGAGCAGCGGCTCGTGGCTCTGCATGTACGGCGAGTCCTGGTTCGCGGTCGAATACGTGGAGAGGCCGGTGCCGTCCCAGACGAGCCACGTCCAGCCGCTGCCGAAGCGCTTCACGCCGCCGTCGTTGATCGCAGACTTCAGGTCGGCGAACGATCCGAACGCGTCGTCGATGGCCGCGCCCAACGCGCCGCCCGGGTCGCCCCCGCCGTCGGGCGACATGATCGTCCAGAAGAGGGAGTGGTTCGCGTGCCCGCCGGCGTTGTTGCGAACCGCGGCCCGCTTCTCCTCCGGGATGATCTCGATATCGCCCAGAACCTGCCAGACGGGCCGGTCGGCCCATTCCGTTCCGGCGAGTGCGGCGTTTGCGTTGTCGACGTAGGCCTTGTGATGGGCGTCGTGATGCACGCGCATGGTCGCCTCGTCGATGTGCGGCTCGAGCGCGTCGTACGCATACGGAAGATCGGGGAGTTCGAACGGCATCGCGGCTCCTTTGGCGTCTGGTCCTTTCGCCGCGGAGGATATGCTCCAGCGCCATGGTCACGCTCGCGTTCTCGTTCGAGGAGATCGCCCCGCGTCCGCTCCGCCCGGAGGTCCACGAGCTCGAGGGCATCTCGCGGGCGGCGATCGACGCGCACTACAAGCTCTACGTCGGCTACGTCAACAAGCGGAACGAGATCCTGGCGAAGCTCGCGGACGTCGACCCGTCCGCCGCGAACCAGGTCTATTCCGACTTTCGTGCGCTCAAGGTCGACCTGACCTTCGCCATCGGCGGGATCAAGAACCATGAGCTGTACTTCGCGCACCTGGGCGGTGGCGGTGGCAGTCCCGTGGGGACGTTCGCGAAGCTCGTGAAGCGCGACTTCGGCTCGGTCGACGCGTACCTCACCGACCTCAGGGCGACGGGAATGGCCGCGCGCGGCTGGGCCTGGACGGCGTACGACTGGGACGAGGGACGGCTCTTCAACTACGTCGGCGACGCGCAGAACACGTTCCCCGTCTGGAACGCGACGCCGCTCGTCGCCCTCGACGTCTACGAGCACGCCTACTTCCTCGACTACCAGACCGACCGCGCGTCCTACATCGGCGCGTTCCTCGACAACCTCGACTGGGACGTCGTGAACGGCTGGGTCGCGCAGTACGCGATTCCAGGCTGACGCCCCGATGCTGACCGTCGGCCTCACCGTGGCCGGGTACATCGTCGGCTCGATGCCGTGGGGCTACTGGCTCGTGCGCATCTTCCGCGGCGAGGACATCCGCACGAAGGGCAGCGGGAACATCGGGGCGAGCAACGTCTGGCGCGTGTACGGCCGCAGTCTCGGCGTTCCGGCCGTCCTCCTCGACACGGCCAAGGGCTTCGTCCCCGCGTTCGTCGCGGTCGAGCTCGCCGGGCACGGGGCCGGCGTCCTCGCCGGCGCGGCGGCGATGCTCGGGCACTGGCGGCCGCTCTTCCTCGGCTTCCGGCGCGGCGGCAAGATGGTCGCGACGGCCGGTGGCGCGTTCCTCGGCGTCGCGCCGCTCGTCGGCGGCGCCGGCGCGGGTGTGTGGCTCCTCGTTTTCGCGTTGACGCGCTACGCGTCGGTCGCCTCGATGGTCTCGGCCGTCTCGCTCGTCTTCTGGGCGTTGCTGTTCGGCTACCCGTGGCCGGTGATCGCGTTCGCGTGCTTCGCGGCCGCCGGCGTCGTCTTCCTCCACCGCGCGAACATCGGTCGGCTCGTGCGCGGCGAGGAGAACCGCTTCAGGCGGCCCGCAGCCAGTCCCTGAGCTCGGTGTGTCGGAGCGGCCCGTGGCCGCCGCCGCCGAGCTCGGCGCGCAGCTCGCCGAGCGTGCCGTAGCGCTCGGCCACGACCTCGTGCGCGTGGATCGTCTCGAAGTTGAGCTGGCGGGAGAGGACGAAGTCGTCGTCCACGAGATCGGGAAGCTCGTCGAGGACGCTCTTGAGGGCGACGCGCACCGAGTCCTCGACGAAGCGCGGCTGCAGGTGCGCGTGCTCGACGACGAAGAGCTCGTCCGGTCGCTTGAGCAGCTCGTAGATCGGCGAGCTCATCGACGCCTCGACGAGCCGCACCAGGTGCTCGGCGTTGACGCGCACCGACGAGCCGACGTACAGCGTCCCCAGGCCGCGCTGGTTGTGCGTCGCGAGTGGGACGAGCTCGAGGATGCGCTCCACGTCGCCGGTGTCGAAGCCGGCTTCGAGGAGGCGCTCGGCGGCGCTCCCGCGCACGAGGCCCTGGGCACATGGGCACGCGTTTATGCCGACTGCCTCGACGCCGACGATGCGGCGCACGCCCTCGGCCGACGCGGCGGCGATCCCGATCAGCGACACCATCTCCTGCGTCGAGAGCCCGGTGACGGGCGTTCTGCGCTCGTACGGATAGCGCGCCTGGATGCGCACCTCCGCG
>CAZXZX010000158.1:0-11850 GCA_964645445.1 uncultured Gaiellales bacterium | reverse complement strand
CCCGCGCTCTGGTGGCGGTGGAAGAGCGCGACGACGAACGCGAAGACGACCATGCCGAGGATCTCGAACAGCACGCCCGTGTTGTTCACGAGCGCCACGAGGCGGACGCCGAAGATGTTCATGATCGTGATCAACGCAAGGGTGATCGCTGCGATCCAGCGCTGGTTGCCCGGCGTGTTCGCGATGTTCCAGCCCATGTTGTTGAAGGCCGGGATGAGCGCGACAGGCAGCGTCGCGCAGACCGACGCGACCGTGAGAACCCCGGCAAAGAGATAGATCCAGCCGGTGAACCACGAGTACGTCTTCCCGGCGAGGTACTTCGTCCACTGGAACACCGAGCCCGCGACCGGGTAGTGGCTCGACAGCTCGGCGAATCCAAGTGCGACGATCAACTGCCCGACCGCGACGAGCGGCCAGCTCCAGATGAAGACGCCGCCGACGGTCGTCAGCCCGAGGAAGAACAGGGCGAAGATGCCTGTCGACGGCGAGATGTAGCTGAACGCGACGGCGAAGGAGCTGAAGACGCCGAGGCTGCGCTTGAGCTCCTGCTTGTAGCCGAACCGCGCGAGGTCTTGCTCGTCGCGGGACAGTTCGGTCATTGGCTTAGCCCTCCCAGTAGTGGTGCCGCGATTGACCCACGGCGCGGGGTTCGTGTCAATGGGCGCGATTCCTACGTCAAAGACAGGAGTGCGATGCCTCCGGCGACGGCGGCCGCCCCCGCAATGCGAGGCGCGTCGACCGATTCCCGGAGGACGCGGCGGGCCAGGAGCGCCGCGATGACGACGCTCGTCTCGCGCACCGCGGCGACCGGAGCGGCCGCAGCCCGCTGTAGCGCGAGCAGCACGAGCGCGTACGCGCCGAACGTCGCCACTCCGGCGACGACCGTGGCCGGCCCCCACGCATTGCGCAGGGCCTGGAAACCCTTCAACCGCGACACCGCGCTCGTGTACACGAGGCACGGGCCGAGCATCGTCAGCTCGAGGTACGGGATGGCGCCCGCATGCCTCACGCCCTCCTTGTCGACGAGCGTGTACGCCGCGATCACGCACGCAATGAGGAGGCCGAGCGGCACACCGCGCCCAGGCGTCCTCCCCAGTCCCCGCACGAGCAGGATGCCGAGCCCGACGAGGCAGACGCCGACGACCTGCCCCGCCGAGGTCGTGTGCCCCAGCGCGACGACGCCGATCACGAGCACGAGCACGGGGGCCGTCCCCCGCGCGATCGGATAGACGACCGAGAGCTCCGCCAGCCGGTACGCCATCGGGAGCAGCGTGAAGTACACGAGTTGAAGCGCGGCGCTCGCGAAGATGAACGGGATCACCGCCCGGTGGGCGTGCCAGAGCACGACCGCGACCGGCAGGAAGACCACCTCGGCGACGACGACCGCGACCGCGGTCGCCGCCTCGACGTCCTTCGCCCGCGCGAGGAGCACGTTCCAGAGCGCGTGGATACACGCTGCGGCAAGCGCAAGAGCCAGTGCGGAGGTCGGCATACAGTGCAACCATGCCGATCGCCGCGGTCGTCTTCGACTTCAACGGCACGCTCTCGGACGACGAGCCGGTGCTGTGCGACATCTTCATGCACCTCTTCGCCGAGCACGGCAAGCCGCTGTCGGCGCAGGAGTACTTCGACCGGCTCGCGGGCCTCTCCGACCCTGAGATCGTCCGCACGTGGCTCGGGGAAGGCCACCCCGACGTGCAGACGGTCATCGACGAGCGAGTCCACCGCTACCGCGCCGCGGTCGCCGACGGCTCGTCGGTGCACCCGCATGTGCGCGAGGCGGTCCGCTGGGCGGCCGAGCGCGTCCCGCTCGCCATCTGCTCGGGGGCGGCGCGCGCCGAGATCGAGCCCGTCGTCGAGGCTGCCGGCCTCGCCCCCTCCTTCCGCACCATCGTCAGCTCGGACGACGTCGTCCACGGCAAGCCCGATCCGGAGGGCTACCGGAAGGCCCTCGCCGTCCTCGGCGTCGATCCTGCCGACGCGCTCGTCGTCGAGGACACCGAAGCCGGGATCGCGTCGGCGCGCGCAGCCGGGGTCGCCCACGTGCTCGCGATGCGCGGCACGCTCGAGCCGCACCGGCTCGCTGCCGCCGACGAGCTGATCGACCGCCTCGACGTCGACGCGCTGCGCCGTTGCTTGTCATAGCTCACCGCGGCGCGTCCTTCGAGCGGCCGGAGAACACGCTGGCCGCGTTCGACCGCGCGATCGAGCTCGGAGTCGAGTGGATCGAGCTCGACGTGCATGCCGACATGGGCGGACGGCTCGTCGTCACGCACGAGCGGCCGAGTGCGAAGCGCGCGTACCCGACGCTCGAGGAGGCGCTCGAGCTCATGCGCGGCCGCGTCGGCGCGATGGTGGAGCTGAAGACGCCGGGGCGCTATCGCGGGCACGCGATCGTCGCGCGCACGGTTCGCCTGCTCGGCGAGGACGACGCTCTCGTCTGCTTCCAGAAGGCCGCGCTCGCGGAGGCGCGCTCGCTCCGGCCGCAGCTGCGCACCGTGCAGCACGTGGGCTTCGGCGTCTCGATTCGCGGCGCGCGCGACGCGTGGGCGGCCGGGTTCAAGGACAACCGCGTCACCGGACGCGGCGTCGCCGCCGCGCTGCGGCTGGGCCTCGTCCCGCTCGTCTACACCGTGAACGACACCGGCCGCATGCGCGCGCTCGACGCGCTCGGCGCGGGCGGCATCTTCACCGATCGCCCGGAACTGGCTCTTCCGCTATTTCCGCCGGCTCCTCGGTGAGATCGAGCCTCGAGTAGTTCTCGAGCTCGAGATCGTTCGGGGTTCAGCTCTCAGCAGGAGCGGGTTCCCGCGCGACGACCACGGAGTCGGCGAGGATCCGCATGGCGATTCGCTCGCCAAGCTTCATATGACCGCTCAGGCTCGACGATTCGACGAGCACCTTCTGACCGGTGTCGAGCGTCACCTGCAACCTCACGGCGGAGCCCAGGAACGTGTGGTCGGTGACGGTGCCGGGCCCGGCCGAGTCGGGCGCGATTTCGAGCGCCTCCGGACGCAAGAGGGCCTCGACCGCCTCGCCGGGCCGTTCGCCGTTCGGGTTCAGCAGCGTCAATCGCTGACCGAGCACCATCACGTCGTTGTTGTCTCCGACACGACCCGGCAGCCGGTTCATGGCGCCGACGAACTCGGCCACGAACTGCGTCGTCGGACGCCGGTAGACCTCCTCCGGTGTGTCGAGCTGCTCCAGGCGGCCGGCATGCATGACGCCGACGCGATCGGCCATCGACAGGGCTTCGGACTGATCATGGGTGACGAACAAGGTGGTTATGCCGAGTCGCTGCTGAATGTCGCGGATCTCCGCTCGCAGCTGGTTGCGGACCCGGGCGTCGAGCGCCGACAGCGGCTCGTCGAGCAGCAACACCGTCGGCTCGATCGCGAGCGCGCGTGCGATCGCCACACGCTGCTGCTGTCCGCCGGACAGCTGGTACGGATACCGGTCGGCGGTCTCGGAGAGCCCCACCAGCGCCAGCAGCTCGTCGGCGCGCTTGAAGCGCGCACGCTTCTCCTGACGCCGCATCCGCAGGCCGAACGCGACGTTCGCGCGCACGTCCATGTTGGGGAACAAGCTGTACGCCTGGAACACCATCCCCATGTCGCGCTTGTTCGGCGGCACGTTCGTGATGTCGCGGTCGTCGACGAGCACTCGGCCGGCGTCCGGGCGGTCGAACCCGCCGAGGATCCGCAGCGCAGTCGTCTTGCCGCAGCCGGACGGACCGAGCAGCGCGACCAGTTCGCCGTCCTCGATCTCGAGATCGAGGCCCGCAAGCGCTGTCACCCCGGGGAAGACGCGTTGGACATTCTCGAAGCGGATCATCAGGCGAGTCGAGCCGGGCCGCCCCCGCGGCCACGATGTGCGAGGAACGAGAGCCCGAAGAGCACGAGGAACGTGAAAACGAGCGTGAACATCGAAAGCGCGACCGAGACGCCGACCTGGCTCTGGTGGTACAGAACGACCATCTCCACCGGAAACGTGTTGTACAGCAGCAGCGTCGCAATTACCACCTCGCCGAGACACAGCGCGACCGTCAGGAACATCGCTCCGAGGGCCGCTGTTTGAACGTTCGGCAACACGACCCGCACGAGCGTCGATGGCCATGAAGCGCCGAGGTTCCGCGACGCGTCGACCAGCGTGTGGAGGTCGATCGCCCGCACGCCGGTGTCGATCGCGCGGTACGTGAACGGCATCGCCAGCACGACGTAGAAGGGGATCAATCCGGTCAGCGGGTGATTGAACACGTACTTGATCACCCACGACGGTGCGTTGAGCTCGAACTCCTCCAGCCCGGCGGCCATCACCACCGGCGGGATCACGATCGGCAGCAGCGTGATGAGCTCCATGGCGACCGTCGCCTTCGGCTTCTTCAGTCTCACCCAGACGACCGTCGGGAGCATCAGCCCGATCACGACTGCGGCGGTGATCACGGCGATCTCAAGCGATGTCAGGAGCGGAGACCTGACCGCCCTGTTGCTGATGATCTGGCCGTAGTTCCCGAATCCGTAGCTGCCGTCGCTTTGCTGCATGCTGTACTTGACTGCGGCCGCGAGCGGGGCGAGGAAGAAGATCGCGGCCAGCACGAAGATGACGACGCGCCAGGCGCGCGGCCGTCCGCCTCGCCACCGGAAACGCGACGGCGGCGGCCCATCGAGCATCTCACGTATGAGCTCCGCTTCTGCAAGCGGCGCGGTCATCGCAGCCACCTCCGAGCGCGGCGCTGGACGAGCACATAGCCGACCATGACGATCAGGACGACGATGATCATCTCCGTGCCGAGGGTAAGGCCCGCCCGGTCGGCGCCGACGAGCACGTTGCCGTTGAGCGCATTGTCGATCTGCGCCGGGACGATCGAAAGCGTGCTGCCGACGAGCGCGAGCGCGGTTGCGTATGCGGAGAAGGCGTTGCCGAACAGGATCAACGTGGCGCCGACGAAGGACGGGAGGAGCACAGGCACGGCCACGTGACGCAGATACCGCAACTTACTGGCCCCCAGGCTGAGGGCGGCTTCCTGCCACTCGGCGCGAAGGCCTTCGAGCGCCGGGGTGATCAGGATGACCATCAGCGGGACCTGGAAGTAGACGTAGCAGAGCCCGACGCCGGTCATCGAGGAGATCGTGAAGCCGTGCGCGTACAGGTCGATGCCGAAGTGCTTGAGCAGCACCGTGACGACACCCTGCAGGCCGAGCGCGGCGATGAAGGCGAAGGCCAGGGGTACGCCCGCAAAGTAGGCGAGCACGCCGGAGCTGCTCTGGACGAACCGGTGCAGCAGGCCGCCGGGCTTCGCCGCGACGACCGCCGCCGCGAGCCACGTCCCGAAGAGGGCGCCGACGATCGACGTCCAGACCGACAGGATCAGGCTGTTCTTGAACGCGATCCTGTACGCCGGAGACGACCACGTCTGCTTGAAGTTGTCGAACGTGAACTGATTGCTCTCGGTCGTCAGCGACCCGTGCACGACGACGTACAGCGGGATCCCGAGGAACACGACCACGTAGGCCGCGAAAGGCAGGATCCCGGCCCAGCCGCCGAGACTCGAGGCGATACGAAAAGCGGTCCCGCGGCGCCGAGGCGCCGCGGGACCGGTGACTGCGAAGGCTGCGTCCTGCGCGGCTATCGCCTAGTGCCAGTTGCTCGTGACGTACGCGCTTGCAGTCGTGGCCTGCGCGGTGTTCGGAACGACCGCCTTGGAGAGGTTCGCGACCACCGGCAGCGCCTTGTACGCCGCCTTGTTCTCCGTGCCGGCCTTCACCATCGCGCCGAGCTCGACCGGGCGTGCTCCACCCTCGAGCCAGATGTTCTGGCCCGTCGTCGAGTAGAGGAACTCCTCCCAGAGGCGGGCCGCCGCCGGGTGCGGAGCGTACTTGCTCACAGCCTGGTTGTAGAAGCCGCCGAACGGCGTGCCCGCCGGGTCGACGACCTGCCACTTCGTGCTCCCGGAAAGACCCCAGGCCTTGGCCGAGTTGAGGTAATCCCAGTTGATCGTGATCGGGCAGGACGTCGCGATCACCGATGCGGCGTTGCAGTCGGTCGAGTTGAAGTTCCCGCTGCTCTCCAGTGCCTGGAAGAAGTCCACACCGGGCTTGATGTTGTCGGCGGAGCCGCCGTTGTTCACGGCCGCGGCCCAGACTCCGGACAGCGCCGCGTTTGCAGAGAGCGGGCTGCCATTGAGGGCGACGTCGTTCTTGTAGGCGGAGGACTTCAGCGCCGCCCACGTGGTCGGGCACGGGGTGGCTCCGAGCAGGGTCAGATTGCAGCCGAAGGAGATGAATCCGCCGTAGTCCTGGTAGTAGCTGCCATCGGCAGCCTTCTGGTTGGCCGGGATGCTCGCCCAGGTCGCGACCTTGTACGGCGCGAACAGCTTCGAGCTGGCGCCCGCGGATGCGAAAGCACCACCGACGTCGACGACGTCCGGTGCGGACGAGCGACCGCGCGACGTCTTGATCGCCTGGATCTCCTGAGCGCTCGAGCCGCTCGGATTCTCGCTGTGGATCTTGATGCCGTACTTCTTCGAGAAGGTGTTCAGCTCGGCGCCGTAGTTGGCCCAGTTGGTCGGCAGCGCGATCACGTTCAGCGTGCCTTCCTTCTTCGCCGCGGCGACGAGGGCTGTCATGCCGCCGCCGGCAGCGGCCGATTGCGCCGTCGACCAGTTGGTCGACGCCGGCGACGCGGTCGACGCAAGTGCTGCGGTTGCGAGAACCGCAGAGACGCCGAGAGCGCCCGCGAGAACCGCGACGTGCTTGGCGCCGCGCGAAGCCGAGCCGCGCGCGGATTTGGACAGACGAACGCTCAAGTCATCCTCCTGGTGATTGTTGACGGCCACGAAAAAGCGATCACTCGGACCTCCAGACCTGGGCCAACACAACACGGCTCGCCCCCGCGACGACAAGGGCTGTCACGGGGTTGTAACACGATCGAAACCACGAGGCAAAGTGGGAGCCCGGGCCCGTCCGGTGCCTGCTCCGTAGATAGGGTCGTCGCCATGGAGTGGCTGCGCTGCGCGTTACACGCCCATACGACGAACTCCGACGGGGATCTGCCACCCGACAAGCTCGTCAGGCACTATGACTGGTCGGGATACGATGTACTTGCCATCACCGACCACTGGGTTCGGACGGCCGAGCGGTCGACCCGAAAGACCCTCGTCATCCCCTCCGTCGAGCTGAACGCGCAGTGCGGCGCACCCGAGCACGACGCGCACGTGCTCGCGCTCGGCGTCGAGGCGGACCCGGTCGTCCCCGACGACGAGTTCGCGCAGCTGCAGGACGTCGTCGACTGGATCCTCGAGAACGGCGGCCTCCCGTTCCTCGCGCACACGTACTGGAGTGGCCTGCGAACCGATCAGTGGGAGGCGTGCGAGGGCCTCCTCGGCATCGAGGTCTGGAACTCGGGCTGCGAGCTCGAGATCGGCCGCGGCGACTCGGCCGTCCACTGGGACGAGGCGCTCGAGCGCGGACGGCGACTCTTCGCGCTCGCGACCGACGACTCGCATCATCCGGGCTACGACAGCGGCTTCGCATGGACGATGGTGCAGGCGGAGGAGAAATCGCAGGAAGCCGTGCTCGCCGCGCTGCGCGAAGGGCGCTTCTACGGCTCGACCGGGCCGGAGATCCGCAGCGTCGAGGTGGACGACAGCGCCGTCGTCGTCGAGTGCAGCCCGGCGCAGAGCGTGACGCTCGTGTCGAGCCGCGCGCGCGGCGCGCGCGCGAACGCCGGCCGTCTCGGTTACCCGAAGGACTCGCAGATCCTCGCCCGCGACGACCGCGGGCTCATCACCGCGGTGCGGCTCGAGCGGCCGTACGAGGTGCCGTACGGGCGCGTCGAGGTGGCGGACGCGGACGGCAGGCGCGCATGGACGAACCCACTGTGGATCGAGCCGGCCGTCTAGAGCGGCTCGCGGCGCAGCGTTTCGACCTGCTCGTCGTCGGCGGCGGGATCGTCGGCGCGGGCATCGCGGAGGCGGCGACCGCGCACGGGCTCTCCGTCGCGCTCGTCGACAAGGGCGACTTCGCGGGTGCAACCTCGAGCGCGTCGTCGAAGCTCGTGCACGGCGGCCTCCGCTATCTGCGCCTCGGCGACGTCGGGCTCGTGCGCGAGGCGCACCACGAACGGCGGACCCTCATGCGCGTCGTCGCACCCCATCTCGTGCGCCGGCTCCCGTTCCTCTTCCCCCTGTACGAGGACGGCCCGTACCGCCCATGGTTCGTCCAGACGGGGATCGTCGTGTACTCGACGCTCGCGCGCGCGAAGCTGAACGGGCTCGTCGACCTCGACCGTGCGCGCCGGATGGTGCCGCCGCTCCGCGCGGCCGGGCTGCGCTCGTGCGCGCTGTACGAGGACGCGTGGACGAACGACTCGAGGCTGACGCTCGCGAACCTGCGCGCAGCCGAGGAGCGCGGCGCCGTCGTCCTCAACTATGCCGAGCTCACAGGTGTCCGCCCGCTCCAGGTGCGCGCGGACGATCGCACCGTCGCCGTGCAGGCGCGAAGGGTCGTCAACGCCGCAGGCCCGTGGGTCGACCGTGTGCGCCAGCTCGAGGACGAGCACGCGAGGCCATCCGTGCGGCTGAGCAAGGGCGCCCACGTGCTCGTGGACGGCGCGCGCGACTGGAGCGCCGCGCTGACGATCCCGCACGACAAGGTGCGGGTCAGCTTCGCCGTGCCGTGGGAGGGGATGCTCCTGCTCGGCACGACCGACACGCTTTACGACGGCGAGCCGGAGACGGTCGCAGTCACGGACGAGGACGTCGAGCAGATCGTCCGCGAGGCATCGGTCGGGGTCGAGGACGTCGGACCCGTGCGTGCGACCTTCTGCGGGCTGCGCGTCCTTCCCGGCGGGAGCGAAAGCACCGCGAACGCGCGCCGTGAGACCGTCTTCTCGACCGGACCGACGGGAATGGTGAGCGTCGCCGGGGGCAAGCTGACGACGTACCGGCGCATCGCGCTCGACGCGCTCGACCAGCTCGGCGTCAGACACCTTTCGCGGCGCCCGCGCCCGCTTCCGGGGGCAACCGGCCTCGACCGGATCGGGTGGCCGGTGGAGCTGGACGCTCCGACGCGCGCGCACCTCATCCACCTGTACGGCTCGCTCGCACCCGAGGTGCTCGCTCCCGTGCTCGACGATCCGTCGCTCCTGGAGCCGCTCGTCTCCGGCCGTCCGGACCTGCGCGCGCAGGCGCTGTACGCGCGGGCGCGCGAGTGGGCGCTGACGGACGAGGACGTCCTCCGCCGCCGTACGACCGCTTGGCTCGCGGGTCGCCGACTCCCGGTCTAGGCTGGGCACATGCCGATGAAGTACCCACGGCTGACGACGCCGCTCGTCCGAGACGGTGGAGAGCTGCGACCTGCGAGCTGGGACGAGGCGCTCGACCGCGCCGCGGCCGGGTTCCGCAGGGCGCTCGACGAAGGCGCGCTGACCGGCGTCTTCAGCTGCTCCAAGGCGACCAACGAGTTGAACTTCGCCACGCAGAAGTTCAGCCGGGTCGTGCTCGGGTCGAACAACGTCGACAGCTGCAACCGAACCTGACACGCGCCCAGCGTCGTCGGTCTGGCGACGGTGTTCGGTGCAGGCGGCGGGACGAGCTCCTACGAGGAGACTCGAGCCGCGGACCTGATCCTGCTGTGGGGATCGAACGCCCGCGAGGCGCACCCGATCTTCTTCCACCACGTGCTGAAGGCCATACGGAACGGCGCGAAGCTCGTGGTCGTCGACCCGCGGCGGACACCCTCGGCGCAGTGGGCCGACCTCTGGCTCGGGCTCGACGTCGGGACGGACATCCCGCTCGCGAACGCGGTGGCGCGGGAGATCATCCACGCCGGGCTCGCGGACATGGAGTTCGTCGGGCGCGCAACCTCCGGCTTCGAGGCATTCCGTGAGTCGGTCGAGCCGTGGACGCTCGACGAGGCCGCGCGCGTGACCGGCGTGCCGGCCGACGCGATCCGCGAGCTCGCGCACACGTACGGCGAGTCGACGAACGCGCAGCTGTGCTGGACGCTCGGGATCACCGAACATCACAACGCGGTCGACAACGTGTTCGCGCTCATCAACCTTGCGCTGCTGACCGGAAAGGTCGGCAAGTGGGGCTCGGGGCTGCAGCCGCTGCGCGGCCAGAACAACGTGCAGGGCGGCGGCGACATGGGAGCGATCCCGAACCGGCTGCCAGGCTTCCAGGAGATCCGCGACGACGGCGTGCGCGCGAAGTTCGACGCGGCGTGGGGCTCGTCCGTCCCAGCCGAGCACGGGCTGCACCTGACCGGCATGTTCGAGGCGATGGAGCGCGGCGAGCTGAGCGCGGTGTACGTCGTCGGCGAGAACCCGGCGCAAGGCGAGGCCGACCAGGCGCGGGCGGAACGGCTGCTCACCGGGCTCGACCATCTCGTCGTGCAGGACCTCTTCCTCACGCGGACGGCGCAGCTCGCCGACGTCGTCCTGCCGGCGGCGTCGACGCTCGCGGAGGCGGAGGGCACGGTGACGTCGAGCGAGCGCCGCGTGCAGCGCGTGCGCAAGGCGCTCGACCCTCCGGGTGAGGCGCGCGACGACATCGAGATCGTGTACGAGCTCGCGCGGCGGATGGGACACGACCTCGGGTCGCCGCGCGCGGAGGACGTCTGGAACGAGCTGCGCTCGCTCTCGCCGATGCACGCGGGTATGAGCTACGCGCGGCTCGAGGCGCTCGGCGGCATCCAGTGGCCGTGCGCGGACGAGGACGATCCCGGCGCGCTCTTCCTGCACGGCCGCCTCTGGGACGAGGTGGTCGAGGACCGCGCGCCGTTCCAGGTGGTGGAACACGACCCGCCGGTGGACACGCTCGCCGACGACTTCCCGCTGCGCCTGACGACGGGCCGCCGGCTCGAGTCGTACAACACCGGTGTGCAGACCGGCGGCTACGCCTCACCGCTGCACGCCGGCGGCACCGACATCCTGCTCGCGCCCGAGGACGGGGCGCGCTACGGCGTCGCCGACGGCGCGCGCGTGCGCATCGTCTCGCGGCGCGGCGCGGTCGAGACGTCCGCGCGCTACGACCCGACCCTGCGCGCGGGGCTCGCGTTCATGAACCTCCACTTCCCCGACGAGGTGGCGACGAACATGCTCACGATCGACGCGACCGATCCGAAGTCGGGGACGGCGGAGTTCAAGGCGACGGCGATCAGGTTGGAGCCGGTTGCCTGATCTCAAGCTGCTGGACGCCGAGCCGACCGACGCGGAACGGGAAGCCATCGACGCGGTCGCCGGCACCGAGCCGCCGGGCAGCGACCGCGTCGCGCGCAGCCGCCCGCGGCGGCTCCTGCTGCTGCCGGCGCTGCGCGCGGCGCAGCGGCGCGTCGGCTGGGTGACGCCGGGCGCGCTCGGCTATGCGGCTCGGCGGCTGGAGGTGCCGCCCGCGGATGCATACGGCGTCGCGACGTTCTACGCCCTCATCTCGCTCGAGGAGCGGCCGGCCGAGGTGCTGCACGTGTGCACGGACCTGGCGTGCGCGCTCGCCGGGGCAGAGGTACCGGACGGTGCGATGCCCTCGCCGTGCCTCGGGCTGTGCGAGCGCGCACCCGCGGCGCTGCGCACGGTCGCAGGGCCGGAGCCGCGCGAGGAGCAGATCCCGCCTGCCGGCCCTCCGCTGCCGCAGACGTCGGGGCTGAAGCTCCTTCGGCGCATCGCCGAAGGCGTCGACCCGACGTCGCCGCCCGAGTTCCGGGCGCTCGCGCGCGCGCGCGAGCTCGGGCCGGAGCGGGTGATCGAGCTCGTGAAGGCGTCGCCGCTCCTCGGCCGGGGCGGCGCCGCGTTCCCAACCGGCGTCAAGTGGGAGGCGGTCGCGAAGCAGCCCGCGCGCCCGCACTACCTCGT
>CAZXZX010000157.1:0-8527 GCA_964645445.1 uncultured Gaiellales bacterium | reverse complement strand
AGGACGCGCGCGGTGAACCCGGCCCGCGCGAGACGGTGAACTGACTGCCGGACCTTTCGGATCCCCCTGCCGTCGAGGGAGAACGTCGCCGTGTCCACGACCGCCTCGTCGCCGTGGTACAGCGCGCGCAGACCGAGCGCGCGATAGAGAGACAGATCTCGCTCGGATGCACCGAGCACTGCAACGCGCCAGCCACGCTCGTGCGCAAAATCGATGAACGAACGGACGAGCTGTTCACGCGCCTCCAGCCTGCCGATCGGATCGCCCGACACGATCGCGACGCCGCCGATGACGCGGTATGCGAGAACAGCCGACTCGTCGCGCGCGAAGAAGTACGACTTGTCGGCGCGAAGTGCGAACGGCGCGAGTGTGTCCTCGCCGAATGAGGTCACGAGCCTGCGCACGGCATCGAGCTCGTGCGCCGCGCGCAGCAGGCGATAGCGCCAGGGGGCGAGCCACTCGAGCAGCACCACGACCGCGCCGCCTATGCCGAGGAGAAACACCGAGAGCGGGAACCAGTCGGCGACCGGGCCGGTGAGGTGATGGGCGCCCCCGAAGCTCAGGCCGGCGAGCGCTCGGCCCGTCACGCGCAGCGCGAATCCGACGCTGTACGGCTGGTCTGCCATCAGGCGGTTGATCCAGAGCGTGACGAGCCCGTAGACGGCGACCGCGGCCGCGAGGACGCCCACGCGGACGGCGACGCGCGGTTTGGCCGCCGGGTCGCCCGGGAGGCGAAAATCGGCTCGCCGCGCGAGCAGGGCGACGACTGCCACGCCCGTGACGATCGCGCCGTCGTCGAAGCCGCGCTCGACGTGCAACGCGAGCAGCACGGTGAGGAGCGCGATGCCGAGCTGCCAACCGCGCCTGCTGCCGCGCGCAAGGCTTCGGGCGGTCACGACCAGCGCGACCGCAAGTGGGACGACGAGCGCCTTCGACAGACCATGCACGTGCGCCGCATCGAACGCGGTGACGAGCGAGTGACGATGCTCGGGAAACGTGCCGTCGACCGCCGCGAGCAGGCCGACCGCCGCAACGATCCACGACAGGACCGCGCGAGACCGAGGCGCGCCCGTCGCCCGCGACCGGCTGAGGAGCGCCCCGGCGATACCGGCCAGGAGGGCCGGAATCACGACCGCCTGCTCGGCGGCGGCGGCGTGGAACGCGTCGTGCGCCGGGATCTGCCGCACGACGAGAATGGACACGCCGTTCACGGCGTACAGCCAGCCCCCCACACCCGCTCCGAGCAGGATCCCCGCCGTCAGCCGTTCGGTGCGCGCCCAGCGTGCGACGAGAGCGAGGAGGACTGCCGCCGTCGTCCAGACGAGAAGGTAGAGCACCAGCGGGATGCTGCCGTGCTGCGAGAGCTCGTCGAGCGCGAGCGCGTCGTGGACGAGCGGCCCCGGCGCAGCCACGAGCGGGCGCGCGACATAGAGCCACCCGGTGGCCGCGAGGACGACCGCGAGCGAAACCGCGACGGCGACCACGCTACGTACGGCCCTACGCATGACCGAGCCTCGCGGCGGCGGCGATGTATGCGGCTCGCGCGTTGTCGCGCCAGAGCGCCCAGTTGTGCCCGCCGTACACCTCGAAGTAGCGATGCGCGATTCGCGCGCGGGCGAGCTCGCGGGCGAAGGAGGCGTTTTGCTTTCGCAACGGGTCGTTCGACCCGGAGTAGAACCAGAAGTACGTGCCGAGCCTCCGGAGCACCGGCGCAACCCGCGGCAGCAGCCGGCGCGGGTCGTTCGCGGCGAGCGTGTGGAGGCTCGACCCGAAGATCGACCGGATCTTGTCCGGCCGCTGGTAGCCCGACCACGACTCGACGACCGAGAACTCGTGCGGATGATGAAGCGCGATGTCGATGGCGCCGTACCCGCCCTCCGACAGTCCGGCGATCGCGCGGCCGGCTGGGGATGCAATCGTGCGATAACGCTCGTCGACCGCGCGCACAAGGTCGTGCGCGACGAATGTGGCCCAGCCACTGCCGGCGCGAACGCCGTTCACCCATTCCTCGTCGGTGAAC
Source organism: uncultured Gaiellales bacterium (assembly GCA_964645445.1). Taxonomy (GTDB): domain Bacteria; phylum Actinomycetota; class Thermoleophilia; order Gaiellales; family Gaiellaceae; genus Palsa-739. Next base: position 6,507 of record CAZXZX010000157.1, on the reverse strand, counting down.
GTCCCGGTCGACCCGAACGGCATGACGAGGATGAGCGGCTGGGCCCGCCCTCGGACGGTCAGTGCATCGTCGACGATCCCCATCTGCACGGTCTCGAGAAAGGCGAGCGGCCTGCCGGGAAAGCCGTGCAACAGATACAGCACCGGGTAGCGGCGACGTGGATGTGTCGCATAACCCGTTGGCAGATAGACGTATGCCTCCTGCCTACGGCCACCGAGCGCAGGGCTCGGAACGAGGATGCGCTGCGTCGTGCCGGGCGCCCGGACGAACGCCGGCTCGCGCGGCGGCGGAAAGCCGCGGTACTGCAGGAAGTTGTCGAGGTACCCGTGCGCACCGATCAGGCCGACTGCCAGAAATGCGGCGAGCGCCGCAAGGCCGCTGCCGTACGCAGCCGAGCAGGGCAATCTGAGCCCGACAGGCCACATGCTTCTTGTGTAGCGTGGTCGTGTTAAGCGCGCGTTGCGCATCGATTGTGCATCGACGAATGAAGACCGTTTCCCTGGCCGCGGCAGGCGCCCTAGCGGTGGCACTTCTTGCCGCATCCCCGGCCTCGGGGTCACAACGGCGGTTGGAGACGAGCTACGAGTCCGCGGCCATCGGCGGAAGCCTCCACTTCGAGGTCTATCTCCCACCCGCCTACGCAGAGAGCTCCATCCGCTATCCAGTGCTCTACGTGCTCCACGGACTGCCTTCGACGGCGTCCGCCTATACGTCGCTCGGCTTCGTCGAGCGTGCGCTCGACTCGGCGGGCCGGCCGGCGATCGTCGTCGTTCCCCAGGGCGCGCGCGCCGGCGAGAGCGATCCCGAGTACCTCGACCGCGGCCCCGGCGACCAGTGGGGAACAGCCATCGCGTCCGAGCTCCCGCGCGTCGTCGACGCTCGGTTCCGGACGATTCGCTCGCGCTCCGGGCGCGCTCTCATCGGCATCTCCGCAGGCGGCTACGGAGCCATGCAACTCGTGCTGCACCACCTCGACGAGTTCTCGGCCGTCGAATCCTGGAGTGGCTACTTCCATCCGACCGACCCGACTGGAACGCATACGCTCGAGCTCGGATCTGCAGCACGCGACGCGAATGCCGACGTTCATCGCACCCTTCCGTCCGTACGAAACACGCTGCGAGCGTCGAAGACGTTCATCGCGTTCTACGTCGGTCGCAGCGACTGGCGTTTCTATGCCGAGAACGAGTCGCTGAACCAGGAGCTGACGGAGAACGGCGTTGCACACGTGTTCCGCGCGTATCCCGGAGGCCATGACCAAAGCCTCTGGCAACGGTACGCGGCGGCCTGGCTGAGGCTCGCGCTCGGGCACCTGGCACGGGCGCACTAGGATTGGGTCGTGGCGACTGCCGCGAAGCCCACGGCGCTCGACCCGCGCGACTTCCTCGCCGTCGACGCTCTGCTCAACGACGAGGAGCGCGCCATCCGGGACACCGTCCGCCGCTTCGTCCGGGAGCGCGTCCTGCCCGAGATCGGCGACTGGTTCGAGCGGGCCGTCCTGCCGCGCGAGCTCGCGAAGGAGCTCGCCCAGCTGGGGCTCTTCGGCATGCACCTCGAAGGCTACGGCCTTCCCGGCGCGAGCTCGGTCGCTTACGGCCTCACCTGCATGGAGCTCGAAGCGGGTGACGCGGGCATCCGGAGCCTCGTGTCGGTGCAGGGGTCGCTGGCGATGTACGCGATCTGGAGATGGGGCACCGAGGAGCAGAAGCAGCGCTGGCTGCCGCCCATGCACGAGGGGGGCGCGATCGGCTGCTTCGGCCTCACCGAGCCCGACGCCGGCTCCGACCCGGGCGCGATGCGCACGCACGCGCGGCGTGACGGATCGGACTGGATCCTCAACGGGACGAAGATGTGGATCACCAACGGCACGATCGCGGACGTCGCGGTCGTCTGGGCAAAGACGGACGAGGGCCACATCAACGGGTTTCTCGTCGAACGCGGCATGCCCGGGTTCGAGGCGCCGGAGATGCACCACAAGATCTCTCTCCGCGCGTCAGTCACCTCCGAGCTCCTCCTCCGCGACGTGCGCGTGCCGGAGGAGAACCGCTTCCCCGAGGTGTCGACACTCCGCGGCCCGCTCTCGTGTCTGAGCGAGGCGCGCTATGGCATCGTCTGGGGCTCGGTCGGATCGGCGCGCGCATGCTTCGAGGCCGCGCTCGACTACGCCAAGGAGCGCATCGTCTTCGGCAAGCCGATCGCGGGGTATCAGCTGACGCAGCAGAAGCTCGCCGAGATGGCGCTCGAGATCAACCGCGCGACGCTCGTCGCCCTCCACCTCGGGCGCAAGAAGGACGAGGGGACACTTCGCCCCGAGCACGTGAGCATGGGGAAGATGGGCAACGTGCGGGGCGCGCTCGAGGTCGCGCGCGCTGCGCGCACGATCCTCGGAGGCAACGGCATCACTCTCGAGTACCCGGTCATCAGGCACATGAACAACCTCGAGTCGGTGCTGACGTACGAGGGCACGCACGAGGTGCACACGCTCGTCGTGGGGCAGGCGCTCACCGGAGAGAACGCATTTCGCTAGACCCGCGAGTCGCGTCGCTCTTCACGGACGGCCGCAACTTCGTCCATCTCGCGACCTTGCTCCCGGACGGCGCTCCGCACTCGATACCTGTCTGGGCGATCCTCGTGGACGGGCGCATCGCCTTCTTCACGCAGTCGCGCTCGCGCAAGGCGCGTAACCTCGCGCGGGACGATCGCGTCGCGCTCTCCATCGTCGACGAGGCGAATCCCTACCGTAACGCGCAGATCCGCGGGCGCGTGGTGGAGACGGTGGAGGGAGATGCCGCACTCGAGGTGATCGACCGCATCTCACAGCACTACATCGGCGCACCGTTTCCCATGCGCAGCGGCACCGTCTACTGGGTCGAGCCGATGAGGGCACACTTCACCGAGCTACCGTTCACGCATTCGCCGTCCCCATAGTCGACGAGTTCAGAAGCCGGTCCCTTCCGGCGGCGGCAGTGGGCTGCGCGACAGCTTGGGATGCGGATCGCCGGCGTTGTACTCGGACGGCGCGACGTCGTTCGGGCCGTCCGCGTAGAAGAGGCTGGCGAGCCGCTGGATCTGGAGACGACCGTGGCCGAGCTCGAACTGGCCGCCGCCGTACATGCGAACCTCGCGCTCGTCACACGCCTCGATGCATTCGACGAGCTTGCGCACCGTGCCGAACCGCGACGGCTTGACGTTCAGCCAGCGCGCGTCGATCGGCAGCGCCTCGAGATCGGCGAGCGCATGGATCGGCGCGTCGAAGCTCAACCGACCCTCCGCGCCGCGCAGCGCCTCCAGGCACCCGTCCTCGAGCCACGCGTCCTCGATGACCACCTCGGGAAGCGCGTCCGCGACCGCCCGATAGAAGCCGGGGTCCGGCTCGAGATCCACGGTCGTTCCACGGTAGTACGCCTTCAGATCGACGACGCGCACACGATCGAGCGCGGCAAGCCGGCGCATGAGCGCCTCATCCCACTCCTTCGTCGCGTCGAGCTTGAGCTCGAGCGCTGGATCGTTCTCGAGCCACGGCCCAACGTCAGCGCGTGTCGAGGCGACGAAGCGCACCGGACGGTACGGACGGCCGACGACGTCGCCGAGGGAGCGGCCGGCCTGCCGTAGGGCGAGATCGAGCGCGGCGCTCTCGAACGCCCAACGCCGGTAGTCGGGGAGCTCGAAGTCGTCCAACCTGCGTGACACGGCGTCGAGCGTCCATGCGCCTGCGAGCATGAGCTCAGCCGGGAAGTCGTCATGGGCCGCCGCGTCGTACGTGACGTCCTCGCCCTCCCCACTCTCGCCGCCGCCGCTCAGGACGACGGTCGTCGTCACCCGCGTCCAGCTCTCGCGCGCGAGCTCGCGCCGGTGCAGCGCGTAGTCGTCGATGCGGACATCGAGGCCGGCGAGCTCATCCCAGAGCGGCATACTCCGAACCCTATGAGGATCGCGCTCGCCGTTGCAGCCGCAATCGGGGTGCTGCCGCACCCCGGCACGCTCGTCCCGGGAAGGTCGCTCGGCGGAGTGCGCCTCGGAGAGCAGGCAGCACAGGTTCACGCCTCCCTCGGCGCGCACGGCGTCTGCGACGGCTGCGCAGCGACGACGTGGTACTTCACGTATCGCAAGTTCACGCAGCCCGGTCTTGCGGTGGAGCTCACTGGGGGACGCGTCTCCGCCGTCTACACGGTCTGGCAGCCGGTCGGCTGGCAGACGCGCGCCGGCCTGCGGCTCGGCGCAGACGAAGGGCAGGTGACGAACCTCGCGTCACCGGTGACGCCCTTCCAGTGCGCCGGCTACACCGCGCTCGTTCACGACGCGGGCGGTGCTCGCACCGCGTACTACATCGTCGACGGCAAGCTCTGGGGCTTTGGACTGATGAGGGCGCCCGTCAATCCGTGCCGGTGATCTCGGCCGACGACGTGCGCGCGGCTGCGGCTCGGCTCGAGGGAGTCGCGAACCGCACGCCCGTCTTCACCTCGCGCACGCTCGATGAGCGCGTCGGCGCGACGGTGCACGTCAAGGCGGAGTGCTTTCAGCGCGGCGGCGCGTTCAAGTTCCGCGGCGCGTACAACAAGATCGTGTCACTCTCGCCCGAGATACGTAGCCGCGGCGTGCTCGCGTACTCGTCCGGCAACCACGCACAGGCGGTCGCGATCGCGGCTCGGCTCCTCGGCACGACAGCCACGATCGTCATGCCCGAGGACACGCCGCCGGTGAAGCTCGAGGCGACGCGTGCCTACGGCGCGGAGATCGTGACGTACGACCGCTGGAGCGAGGATCGCGAGGAAATCGGCCGCCGGCTCGCGCGCGAGCGCGGTGTCGAGCTCGTCCGGCCGTACGACGATCCGCTCGTCATGGCCGGTCAGGGAACGGTGGCGCTCGAACTGCTCGAGAACGCGCCCGAGCTCGACGTGCTCGTCGTGCCGGTCGGCGGCGGTGGCCTCGTCTCCGGTTGCGCGACCGCGGCCAAGGACCTTCGCCCCGGCATTCGCGTGGTCGGCGTCGAGCCGGAGGCCGGCGACGACACCCGCCGCTCGCTCGCTGCTGGCGCGCGCGTTCGGGTCGACATTCCGCGCACGATCGCGGACGGGCTCGGCGCGCCGGAGCCAGGAGAGCTGACCTTCGAGGTGACGCGCAGGCTCGTCGACGAGATCGTGACCGTGACCGATGACGAGATCCTCGAGGCGATGGCCTTCCTGTTCGATCGTCTGAAGCTCGTCACCGAGCCGAGCGGCGCGGTCGGCGTGGCCGCGCTTCTCGCCGGTCGCGTCTCGGGCGGCAGCGTTGGCGTCGTGATCTCAGGCGGAAACGTCGGCGTGTCGCGCTTTGCCGCGCTTCTCGGCGGACGCTGACAAGCCCGCGGCCAGCACCTCGACGATGTGGTGCTCGGCGTTGGCGACGTCGTCCTCGTCGCCCGGCAGACGACCGAGCACCCAGCCGGTGATGAGCTCGTCGATCGCGCCGTAGACGATCACGGCCGCCGTGTCCGCTTCCAGGTCTCGCCGGAAGTCACCGGCCGCCTGGCCGCGCTCGAAGATCCGCCGGATGGCACCGATAGGCTTCACGAGCTCGCCGACGCGCTGACTGACTTCGGCGCTGCGCGCGATCTCGCGGATGACGACGCGCACGACGTCGGGATCGTGCCGCCAGCCGTGGAACATCGCGCCGACGATCCCGCGCAGCTGCTCGACCGGCGCGTCGCCCGACGACTCCACCGTGTGGATGCGCGCGAGCAGGGCGGTCCAGTGATCGCGAAAGATCGTCTCGAGCACCTCGTCCTTCGACGAGAAGTAGTGGTACAGCAGCCCGTGGGCGACGCCGGCCTCTTCGGCGATGTCGCCGACTCGCGATGCGTGGAACCCCTTGCGCGCGAACACGCGGACGGCCGCGTCGAGGATGACGCGCCGCTTCTCCTCCGCCGCGGTTGACCGTTCGTTCAACGTTGCCGAAGGCTAGTGCTAGGTTCGCCGCGGATGCAACGTCCGCTCACCGGGATCCTGGTCGTCGACTTCACCCGGTACACCCCCGGCGCCTTCGCCGGGGCGGAGCTCCTGCGGTTCGGAGCCCGCGTCGTTCGCGTCGAGCGGCCGGGCGGCGACCCGATGCGGCTGACCTCCCCCGAGTGGTACGACCGGCTCAACGCGGGCAAGGAACGAGCCGAGTGGGCCCGCGGCCCGGAGCTCCTGGCAGTGGCCGATGTCGTGCTCGAGTCGTTCCGTCCCGGTGTCGCGACCGAGCTCGGGATCGGGCCGGAGGCCGCTCCGGCGAGGGCGGTCTACTGCTCGATCACGGGGTTCGGCGTGGGTGGGCCGCACGCGCAGCGCGCGGGCCACGACCTCAACTACCTCGGGTGGTCGGGCGTGCTCGAGCCGACCGCGCCGGCGCTGCCGCCGGTGCAGATCGCCGACTTCGCCGCCGGGGCGCTCGGCGCGGTCACCGAGATCCTCGCCGCACTCCTCGAGCGAGCCCGCACGGGAGAGGGCGCCCGGATCGTCGTCTCGATGACGCACAACGCGCACAAGCTCG